>NZ_JAARML010000003.1:600000-910984 GCF_011759375.1 Paraflavitalea devenefica
GTGGTTCCATTGACCAGACAAGGACCTTCTATTCCTGCCTGTACCGCATGCTGCAGTTCCCCCAAAAACATTATGAACTCGATGCTGCCGGAAAAATCATTCACTACAGTCCCTATAATGGGCAGGTATTACCGGGTTATATGTTTGCCGGTACCGGCTTCTGGGATACTTTCCGTGCCCTATATCCTTTCCTCAACTTCATGTTCCCTGCCATAAACAAGGAAATGCAGGAAGGGCTCCTCAATGATTATAAAGAGGGTGGCTTTTTACCGGAGTGGAGCAGCCCCGGCTTCAGGAGTGTAATGGTGGGCAATAACTCTGCTTCTGTAGTGGCCGATGCCTATATTAAAGGACTGCGCGGTTATGATATCAATAAGCTGTATGAAGCATTGCTGCATGGCGCCAACAATGAGGGGCCGATGACTGCAGTAGGCCGTGCAGGCGTGAAGTATTACAATGAGCTGGGCTATGTACCTTATGATGTAAAGATCAATGAAAATGCTGCCCGTACGCTGGAGTATGCTTATGATGACTTTACCATCTATCAACTCGGTAAAGCACTGGGCCGCCCTAAAGAAGAGCTGGACCTGTATGCCAAACGCAGCCAGAACTTCCGCAACCTGTTTGATCCTGAAACAAAGCTGATGCGTGGCAAGAACCAGGATGGTAAGTTCCAGTCTCCATTTAATCCTTTCAAATGGGGTGATGCCTTCACCGAAGGCAATAGCTGGCACTATAGCTGGAGCGTATTCCATGATATTGAAGGCCTGAAGAAGCTGATGGGTGGCGATAAGATGTTTGTAGGCATGCTGGACTCTGTATTCTCTATGCCTCCCGTATTTGACGAAAGCTACTATGGCGGCGTTATCCACGAGATCCGCGAAATGCAGATCATGAATATGGGGCAATATGCGCATGGCAACCAGCCCATTCAACACATGATCTACCTGTATAACTATGCCGGTGAACCCTGGAAAACACAGTATTGGGTGCGTCGTGTAATGGAGCAATTATACAAGGCCACACCGGATGGTTATTGCGGTGATGAAGACAACGGACAGACCTCTGCCTGGTATGTTTTCTCTGCCATGGGCTTCTACCCGGTATGTCCGGGTACTACCCAGTATGTATTGGGTACACCCTTATTTAAGAAGATGACGCTGACACTGGATAATGGAAAGAAACTGGTGATCAATGCGCCGGCCAGCAGCGATGCCAACAAATATGTACAGCAGGTAAAACGCAATGGCGTGGTGTACACCAAAAACTGGGTAGATCATTTTGATCTCTTCAAAGGCGGTACCCTCGACTTTAACATGGGCAGCACACCCAATAAAACAAGAGGTACTACGCCCGATGCATTCCCTTATTCATATTCAACCAGCAAATAAATAACACCCATGAAAGCACCCCTGTTCCTTGTATTATGTAGTATTTCCGTAGCTTCCTTTGCCCAGCGCGACTGGAACCACATCGATACGGAAGGCATTATTTCCAAAGATTCCATCAAAAAGAAAGGGTATACCATTCTTTTTATCAATAAAGATTCCGGGTTTAGCACGGTTACAAAACAACGGATGATTGACACTTACTTCAAAGTGTATCCCAAAGAAGCAAAGCGCTTTAATAAGAAAACGATGAAGATGGTGACCTTCATTATCGATCCCGGTTATGATGGTGTGGCTGCTGCCGGTGGCGGTGTTGTGCGGGTGAACCCCAAATGGATGGCCAGCCACCCGGAAGACCTGGATGTGGTAACGCATGAGTCCATGCATATTGTACAATCCTATCCACATGGCGCCGGACCAGGATGGCTTACGGAAGGTATTGCCGATTACGTGCGCTATGTATTTGGTGTAAACAATGAGGCCGGCAAATGGTCATTGCCTAAATATGATCAAGCCCATCATTATACCAATAGCTATAGGATCACTGCCCGCTTCCTGGTATGGGCAGAAAAGAACTTCAATAAGAAGCTGGTGAATAAGCTCGACAATGCCATGCGTACAAAGACCTACAAGCCGGAGATCTGGCAGGAGCTGACCGGCAAAACACTGGATGAACTGTGGGGAGAATATGCGAAGAACCCTGTGATCTGATCTGTTTAAACGAAATACAATTCCGGCGGGTGGAGACAGCCGCCGGAGTCATCCCTTGAAAGTTTTTCCCATGGTTCGTGTCTTCACGAACCACTGCAGGAATACCAATTGAAAGTTTTTAAACCTAAAGAAAGAATGAGAAATCTATTGCTGAGTGGTTTGTTAAGTATACCGGTATGGTGTGCCGCGCAAACAACTACTGAAAACCTTGTCCCTTATGTAAAACCAATTATCGGTACCCAGCGGATGGGGCACACGTATCCCGGCGCTACCGTGCCTTTTGGCATGGTGCAACTGAGCCCGGATACAGATACCATCCCCTATGAAATGAATGGAAAGTACAATGGTGATGTATATAAATATTGTGCTGGCTATCAGTATGAAGACAAAACGATCGTAGGATTTAGCCATACCCACTTTAGCGGTACCGGCCACTCCGACCTCGGTGATTTCCTGATCATGCCCACAGTAGGTGAGCTGCAAATGAATCCCGGTACGGCCGATGCTCCCGAAACGGGATTCCGTTCAAGGTTTTCCCACAGCAATGAAGTGGCAGAAGCCGGCTATTATAAAGTAAAGCTGGATGACCATGATATCCTGGCTGAGCTGACGGCTACCAACCGCGTAGGTTTTCACCAGTACACTTTCCCTAAATCAGACAATGCCCACATCATCCTCGACCTGATGTATGGTATTTATAATTATGAGGACAAGAATGTGTGGACCTTCCTGCGGGTGGAGAATGATACCCTCATTACCGGCTATCGCCAAACCAATGGTTGGGGAAGAACAAGGACTGTTTATTTTGCCATGAGCTTCTCCAAGCCTTTCTATCAGTATGGCAATAAGAACTTCTCCAAACGCCAGGTGTACCAGGGGTTCTGGCGTAAGTTTGACCAAACGAAGAACTTCCCCGAAATGGCGGGCAAGCAGTTAAGGGCTTATTTTGATTTCAAGACTACGGCCGGCGAGAAGATCAAGATCAAGTTTGCCTTGTCTCCTGTAAGTACAGCAGGCGCCTTACAGAACCTGCGTACCGAAGCGCCGGGCTGGGATTTCGACCAGGTAAAGCAACAGGCGCAAAATGCCTGGAATAAAGAACTGGCGAAGATCACCATCCAGTCAAAGAACAAAGACGATAAGGAGAATTTTTATACTTCCATGTACCATGCCTTCCTGACGCCCATTACCTATATGGATGTGGATGGTTCTTATCGCGGGCTCGACCAGAATGTGCACAAGGCAGATGGATTTACCAACTATACCATTTTCTCCCTGTGGGACACTTACCGAGCCCTGCATCCTTTTTTCAACCTGGTGCAACCTGCACGTAATGCAGATATGATCAAATCTATGCTGGCGCATTATGACCAGAGTGCCCAACACATGCTGCCGGTGTGGAGCCATTATGCCAATGAGAACTGGTGCATGATCGGTTACCACAGCGTATCGCTTATTGCCGATGCAGTGATCAAAGGAAATGCGCCGTTTGATGCCAATAAGGCCCTGGATGCCTGTGTTGCAACAGCGCGTCATGGTACTTATGATGGCCTCAGTTATTACATGAGCATGGGGTATGTGCCGGAAGACAAGAACGGCTCTTCTGTGTCAAAAACACTGGAATATGCCTATGACGACTGGGCCATTGCCCAAATGGCTAAAAAGCTGGGCCGTATGGATATCTATGATGAGTTCAGTAAGCGGTCGCAGTACTTCAAAAATGTGTATGATGCTTCTATCGGCTACATGCGTCCCCGCCTGAGCGATGGCAGTTTCCGCGCGGCTTTTGATGTATTGAGCACCCACAACCAGGGCTTCATTGAAGGCAATGCCTGGAATTACAGTCTGTATGTACCGCATGAACCGGCACAAATGATTGAGATGATGGGCGGCAAGAAACGTTTTGTGGCGCACCTCGATTCCCTGTTTACCATGCACCTGCCCGATAAGTATTTTGCAGAAACAGAGGATATTACCCGTGATGGCATTATCGGTAATTATGTACATGGTAATGAGCCTTCCCACCACGTACCTTATTTATACAACTGGACCGACCAGCCCTGGAAAACGCAGGAGCGCGTGCGCATGATCCTGAAAAAGCAGTTTAAGCCCACGCCTGATGGACTGGGCGGTAATGATGATTGCGGGCAGATGAGCGCCTGGTATATTTTTACCGCACTGGGCTTTTATCCCGTAGCGCCGGGATCTGACCAATATGCTATTGGCAGTCCGGCGGTGGATGGTGCCACCATTCAACTGGAAAATGGTAAAACCTTTACCATTGAGGCACAGAACCAGGGCGATAAGAATGTATTTGTACAAAAGATGCTGCTGAACGGGCAGCCGCTGAACCGCCTGTACCTTACCCACAGCGATATTAACGATGGCGGTAAGCTGGTGTTTGTGATGGGGGAGAAGCCAAAGAAGAAGTAGTCCGGTAACCGGCCTTTATAACAGGATGCCACATTGGACCGATGAGTAATTGGTTTGGTGTGGCATCCTCATTTAAGCTGGTGGAATGGGTGAGTCGTTGTAGTGGAAGGCTAGGGGAATGCTCAGAGGTAGTACTAAGATAGCACTGGGATAGCTCTATACACAGTACTGTTCCAGAGCACTCTTAGACCATTCCCTGACCATTCCCAGGCAACCCTTAGAGCATTCCACTACAACTCCCCGCCCACTTTGCCAAAGCTATGGTGCCTGAATACCCCAAAACATTGTTTTAGGTTGAATTTCAGCAGTGATCAAGCGCCAATTTTCATGAAAAGTTTCCGCTGTTGGGCCGGATGCCTTAAATTTGAAGACTACGGATTCTTGCCAAGTTACGTTTTACAAGTTTGCCCGGGAATGTCTGGATTCCAGCAGCAACAGGCATCGCACCCCTTAAACTACTGCCAACATTATGAAACGTGTATCGCTGAAAGATATCGCCAAACTGACCGGAGCATCTCCGTCTACCGTATCCTTTGTATTGAATGGGAAGGCCCGGGAAATGCGGATCAGTGATGACCTGGCCAAAAAGATCGTGACCATTGCCAAACGGGAGGGATACCACCCCAACCAGGTGGCGGTACGGTTAAGAACGGGTAAATCACAGATGCTGGGATTGGTAGTAGAGAGCATTTCGGGTAATTTCTTTGCAGCGCTGGCGAAGGTGATTGAGGAAGAGGCAGAACAATATGGCTATAAAGTGGTGTATTGCGCTACAGAAAATGATGGCAAGAAAGGGCAGGAGCTCATCCGGATGTTATCGCAGCAGCAGGTAGACGGATATATCATTACCCCGGCATTAGGCATGGAACAGGATGTGGAAGAGCTGATTGAACATAAGAAACCGGTGGTATTGCTGGATAGTTATTTCCCCGATATGGATGTACCCCATGTGCTGGTAGATAATTTCGGGGGTGTTGTAAAGGGGATGAAACACCTGATCAGCCGGGGATATAAGAAGATTGGCTTCATTACGGTCGACCTGCAACTGATCCAGATCAAAGACCGCCTGCAGGCTTATATCGAGAGCTTGAAGACCGCCAACCTGCCGGTTAATAAAAAGTATATTCTTTCCCTCGGCTATAAGATATCGAAGGCGGATGCCCTGAGCCAGATCTCCGCTTTCATTAAAAGTAACCCCCACCTCGATGCCCTGTTCTTTGCTACCAATTACCTGGGACTGCTGGGCATAGAAAGTCTGCAGCAACTGGATATGAGCATGCCAAAGGACGTGGCCATGATGAGTTTTGATGATCATGATGTGTTCAGACTCTTCCCGCCGGGGATCACGATCATTGAACAGCCGGTAGAGGAGATCGCCAAAACGGCTATTAATCTGCTCATGTCTCAACTGGGCAAGAACAAGACGGTCAGGAAGAACAAGGTGCAGTTACCGGCCAAGCTGGTAGTCAGGGGCACGACGTAAGTGAACCAATGCGCCGGAAAAACGTTTATTTACTTGTCTATTTGGCGCGGCCGTCTTAAATTCGGAATTCTGAATCCAAAATGTGCTTACGCCCGCTTTTGGAACAAATTTTGTGAAATATTGAGGTTTTTTCATTACCTTTGCCGTCCATTTTTCACAATGCTAATTAGCTGGGGTACGTTATTACATGGCCAAATTTACATAACTACTTCATTTTCATGACACAGAGAACTTAATTGTTCTCCTGTGATTTTTTTGTGTATAGACGATTTTTGATGATTTTTTGAACGTTCGAACAACTAAAAAACCGGTTTTAATCAATATGTCTTCAACAAAATTGCAAAGCAGGATCAACTTTGGTAAGATCAAAAATTTAGCCGAAGCTCCTGACCTACTCGAAGTACAGATTCAATCATTCAAAGAATTTTTCCAGTTAGAGACTACTCCGGACAAGCGTAACATCGAAGGGTTATTCAAGGTGTTCAAGGAGAACTTCCCCATCACCGACACGCGTAACATCTTCGTGCTGGAGTTCCTGGATTACTTCATTGACCCGCCCCGCTATACCATCGAAGAGTGTATGGAGCGTGGATTGACTTATGCTGTTCCGCTGAAAGCGAAACTGCGCTTAAGCTGTAATGACGAGGAACACGTTGATTTCCAAACTATTGTACAGGATGTGTTCTTAGGGAACATTCCTTACATGACTCCTCGTGGTACTTTCGTGATCAATGGTGCTGAGCGGGTGGTTGTATCGCAGTTACACCGTTCACCCGGTGTATTCTTCGGTCAATCCATTCACCCCAATGGTACCAAGATCTACTCTGCCCGTGTGATCCCCTTCAAGGGCGCCTGGATGGAGTTTGCCACAGATATCAATAACGTGATGTATGCCTACATCGACCGTAAAAAGAAATTCCCGGTAACAACCCTGTTGCGTTCTATCGGTTACGAAACTGATAAGGACATCCTGGAACTCTTCGGTATGGCCGATGAGGTGAACGGTGACCTGAAATCACTGAAAGGCTACCTGGGCAAACGCCTGGCTGCCCGCGTATTGAGAACCTGGGTAGAAGACTTCGTGGATGAAGATACCGGTGAGGTAGTATCCATTGAGCGTAACGAAGTGGTGCTGGAGCGCGATACCGTGCTGGATGAAGAAGCCATCGAGATGATCGCCGACATGGACGCGAAAAGCGTATTCGTACAAAAAGAAGATGTGGGTGGTGATTTCGCGATCATCTACAACACATTGAACAAAGATACTTCCAACAGTGAGCTGGAAGCGGTGCAACACATCTATCGCCAGTTGCGCGGCGCTGACGCTCCTGATGATGAAACCGCCCGCGGTATCATCGACAAGTTATTCTTCAGCGACAAGCGTTATGACCTCGGCGAGGTTGGCCGTTACAAGATCAACCGCAAGCTGAACCTGAACCAGCCGCTGGAGCAAAAAACACTGACCAAAGAAGATATCATCGAGATCATCAAGTACCTCGTTCGCCTGACGAACGGTAAAGCGGAAATTGATGATATTGATCACCTCAGCAACCGTCGTGTACGTACCGTAGGTGAGCAGTTATATGCTCAGTTCGGTGTTGGTCTGGCCCGTATGGCCCGTACCATCCGTGAGCGTATGAACGTCCGGGACAATGAGGTGTTCACTCCGGTTGACCTGATCAATGCCCGTACATTGTCATCTGTGATCAACTCCTTCTTTGGTACTTCTCAGTTGTCTCAGTTCCTTGACCAAACCAACCCGCTGAGTGAGATCACGCACAAGCGTCGTATCTCCGCACTCGGACCTGGTGGTTTGAGCCGGGAGCGTGCAGGCTTTGAGGTTCGTGACGTACACTATAGCCACTACGGTCGTCTGTGTACCATCGAAACACCGGAAGGTCCGAACATCGGTCTGATCTCTACGCTGTGCGTACACGCGAAGATCAACGAGATGGGCTTTATCGAAACACCTTACCACAAGGTGGACAATGGTAAAGTAGACCTGAAGAAACTGACATTCTTAAGTGCAGAAGAAGAAGATATAGCCAAGATCGCCCAGGCCAGCGCGCCATTGGACGAGAAAGGTCATTTCGTAGAAGAGAAGATCGCTTCCCGTCAAACAGGTGACTTCCCGATCCTTGAAAAAGAAGAGGTGGAGTTCATGGACGTAGCGCCTAACCAGATTGTAGGTTTGAGTGCTTCGCTGATTCCGTTCCTGGAGCATGATGACGCCAACCGTGCGTTGATGGGATCAAACATGCAACGTCAGGCTGTGCCGCTTATCCGTCCTGAAAACCCCATCGTGGGTACAGGTCTGGAAGGTAAGGCTGCCCGTGATGCGCGGGTTCAGATCCTGTCTGAAGGTGAAGGTGTTGTAGAGTATGTAGATGGTAGTGAAATTCATGTTCGTTACGATCGTACAGAAGGTGACCGCCTGGTGAGCTTCGAAGACGATCTGAGAATATATAAACTGACCAAGTTCATTAAAACGAACCAGGAAACCTGTATTAACCATAAGCCGGCTGTTAAGAAAGGCCAGCGTATGAAAAAAGGCGACTTCCTTACTGAAGGCTACGCTGTACAGGCTGGTGAACTGGCCCTGGGTCGTAACCTCCGCGTGGCATTCATGCCCTGGAAAGGTTACAACTTCGAGGATGCCATCGTTATCAATGAAAAAGTAGCCCGCGAAGACCTGTTCACTTCTATCCATATTTCCGAATATGAACTGGAAGTGCGCGACACCAAGCTGGGTGAAGAAGAACTGACACCAGATATCCCCAACGTTTCTGAAGAGGCTACCAAAGACCTCGATGAAAATGGTATCATCCGCCTGGGTGCTGCTATCAAGGAAGGTGATATCCTGATCGGTAAGATCACACCTAAAGGTGAAAGCGATCCTACTCCTGAAGAGAAGCTGTTAAGGGCCATCTTCGGTGATAAGGCAGGTGATGCCAAGGATGCTTCGCTGAAAGCACCCAACGGTGTGGAAGGTGTGGTGATCGGTAAAAAACTGTTCCAGCGCGCCAAGAAAGATAAGAACGCCAAGATCCGTGAGAAGGCAGCCCTGGAAAAACTGGAAAAGGTTCACGAAAAGAACGTAGAAGAGCTGAAGGAGTTGCTGCTGAGCAAGCTGCAAACCCTGCTGAAGGACAAACCTTCTGCCGGTGTAAACAACAACTTCGGTGAAGTGCAGATCGGTAAGGGCGCTAAGTTCAATCCGAAGAACCTGTCTTCCATTGACTATCAGAACGTGAACCCGCTGGGTTGGACTGGTGATGCTGCCATCGATGACAACATCAACATCCTGCTGCACAACTATAACATCAAGTACAACGAAGAACTCGGTCGCTATAAGAGGGAGAAATTCAACATCTCTATTGGTGATGAGTTGCCTGCCGGTGTATTGAAACTGGCTAAAGTATACCTCGCTGTTAAGCGTAAGCTGAAAGTGGGTGATAAAATGGCCGGTCGCCACGGTAACAAGGGTATCGTTGCCAAGATCGTTCGTGCAGAGGATATGCCATTCCTGCATGATGGTGAACCGGTAGATATCGTACTGAATCCCTTGGGTGTACCAAGCCGTATGAACCTCGGACAGATCTATGAAACTGTTCTTGGTTGGGCTGGTCAGAAACTGGGTGTGAAGTTCGCTACACCGATCTTTGATGGTGCTACCGTAGAAGAAATAGCGCAGCATATTGATAAGGCCAACCTGCCAAGCTTTGGTCACACCTATTTGTTTGACGGTGAAACAGGCGAGCGCTTCCACCAGAAGGCAACCGTGGGTGTGATCTACATGATCAAACTGCACCACATGGTGGATGATAAGATGCACGCCCGTTCTATCGGACCATACAGCTTAATTACTCAACAGCCGTTGGGTGGTAAGGCGCAGTTCGGTGGTCAGCGTTTTGGTGAGATGGAGGTGTGGGCACTGGAAGCATACGGTGCATCCAACATCCTGCAGGAGTTACTGACGCTGAAATCGGATGATATCATCGGCCGTGCGAAGACCTATGAGGCCATCGTGAAAGGTGATAACATTCCAAGAGCCGGTATCCCTGAATCCTTCAACGTGTTGGTGCATGAGCTGAGAGGTTTGGGTCTCGATCTGAAGTTTGAATAATTAAGGCATTGGCTATTAGCAGTTAGCTGGTAGCCAATCCCCTTTGCAGAGATAATTAAAATTACTGCCTGCAGCTAATCGCTAAAGGCTAACAGCTAAAAGCTAAATTCAAATATGGCTATTAAAAAAGATAATCGTCCCAGGGCCACCTTTTCGAAGATCACGATCGGTTTGGCTTCACCGGATTCTATTTTGGAGCGTAGCTATGGTGAGGTATTGAAGCCTGAGACTATTAACTATCGTACGTACAAGCCTGAACGTGACGGTTTGTTCTGCGAGCGTATTTTCGGACCGGTTAAGGATTATGAGTGCGCCTGCGGAAAGTACAAGCGTATCCGTTATAAGGGTATTGTGTGCGACCGTTGCGGTGTAGAAGTTACAGAGAAGAAAGTGCGTCGTGAGCGTATGGGCCACATCAAACTGGTGGTGCCAGTAGTACACATCTGGTACTTTAAGAGCTTACCTAACAAAATTGGTTACCTGTTGGGGGTAAGTTCCAAGAAACTGGAAACCATTGTTTATTATGAAAGGTTTGTAGTAATCCAGGCTGGTATCCGTGAAGATCGCGGATTAAAGATGGGTGACCTGCTTACTGAAGAAGAATATTTAGAGATCCTGGAAAATCTTCCGAAGGAGAATCAATACCTGCCTGATGAAGATCCCCTGAAGTTCATTGCCAAGATGGGCGCCGAAGCGGTACATGATATGCTGCAACGCATAGAGTTGGATACTTTGTCCTTCTCCCTGCGTAATGCTGCTGCTACCGAAACATCACAACAACGTAAGGCGGATGCCTTGAAGCGTTTGAGTGTGGTGGAAGCGTTCCGTGAAGCAAACAGCCGCATCACCAACCGTCCTGAGTGGATGGTAATGCAATACATCCCCGTTATTCCGCCGGAACTGCGTCCGCTCGTTCCCCTGGATGGCGGCCGTTTTGCATCTTCCGACCTGAACGACCTTTACCGTCGTGTGATCATCCGTAACAACCGTCTGAAGAGGTTGTTGGAGATCAAGGCGCCTGAGGTGATCCTGCGTAACGAAAAACGTATGTTGCAGGAAGCGGTAGACTCCCTGTTCGATAACAGCCGTAAATCCAATGCCGTTAAAGCAGAAGGTGGACGCGCGCTGAAATCACTGAGTGATGTACTGAAAGGCAAACAAGGACGTTTCCGTCAGAACCTGTTGGGTAAACGTGTTGACTACTCCGGCCGTTCTGTAATCGTGGTAGGTCCTGAGCTGAAACTGCACGAGTGCGGTCTGCCGAAAGACATGGCTGCCGAACTGTTCAAGCCGTTCATCATCCGTAAACTGATTGAAAGGGGTATCGTAAAAACAGTTAAATCTGCCCGTAAGCTGGTAGACCGTAAGGAAGCTGTGGTTTGGGATATCCTCGAAAACATATTGAAAGGTCACCCGGTAATGCTTAACCGTGCCCCGACACTGCACCGGTTATCTATCCAGGCCTTCCAGCCCAAGCTCATTGAAGGTAAAGCCATCCAGTTGCACCCGCTCGTGTGTTCTGCGTTCAACGCCGACTTCGACGGTGACCAGATGGCGGTACACGTTCCGCTGAGCAATGCGGCTGTATTGGAAGCACAGTTATTGATGCTGTCTTCCCATAACATCCTCAACCCGCAGAATGGTGCTCCGATGACCCTGCCTTCACAGGACATGGTACTCGGTCTGTATTACATTACCAAGGGAAGGAAAACAATGGGCGATGTAGTAGTGCGTGGTGAAGGTAAAGCCTTCTATAGTGCTGAAGAAGTGATCATCGCTTATAACGAAGCACGTGTAGACCTGCATGCTAATATCAAGGTAAAAGTTGATGTTCGTGAACATGATGGTACCCTGAAAAGAAAGTTGATCGACACTACTGTAGGTCGTATACTGTTTAACCAGTTTGTGCCTAAAGAAGTAGGTTATATCAATGCCCTGCTGACGAAGAAGAGCTTACGTGAGATCATTGGTGACATTATCAAAATCACCAACGTTCCCAAAACAGCCAAGTTCCTCGATGACATCAAGCAGCTTGGTTTCCGTACAGCCTTCCAGGGTGGTCTGTCATTCAACATCAATGACCTGATTATCCCCTCTATCAAAGAAGAAGTGCTGGATAATGCGAAAGGTGAAGTTGATGAGGTTTGGGACAACTATAATATGGGTCTTATCACGAACAACGAGCGTTATAACCAGATCGTAGACATCTGGTCACGGGTAGATACCCGCATCACTGAAACCCTCATCCGTGAGCTGAGCAGTGACAAGCAAGGGTTCAACTCCGTGTACATGATGCTTGATTCCGGCGCCCGTGGTTCCAAACAACAGATCAAACAGCTTTGCGGTATCAGGGGTCTGATGGCGAAGCCGAGAAAATCAGGTTCATCCGGAAGTGAGATCATCGAAAACCCGATCCTGTCCAACTTCAAGGGTGGTCTGAACGTATTGGATTACTTCATCTCTACGCACGGTGCGCGTAAAGGTCTGGCGGATACGGCCCTTAAAACAGCCGATGCCGGTTACCTTACCCGTCGTCTCGTAGATGTTGCCCAGGACGTTGTTATTACAGAAGAAGATTGCGGTACACTGCGTGGTATTGCCATCAGTGCACTGAAAGATAATGAAGAGGTAGTAGAGCCACTGTACGATCGTATCATTGGCCGTACTTCCCTGCATAATGTATACAATCCTGAAAATGACGGACTCATTATAGAAGCTGGCTCCGTTATTACAGAAGATATTGGTAAAGAAATTGAAGAAGCCGGCATTGAAACTGTAGAGATCCGCTCTGTACTGACCTGCGAAAGCAAGCGTGGTGTGTGCGTGAAATGTTATGGTAAGAACCTGGCTACCGGTAACATCACACAGAAAGGTGATGCGGTAGGTATCATCGCTGCCCAGTCAATCGGTGAGCCTGGTACACAGCTTACACTGCGTACCTTCCACGTGGGTGGTGTGGCTGGTTCTGCTTCTGTAGAATCATCACTCATCGCTAAGTTTGACGGTACTGTACAGTTTGATGGTCTGCGTTCTGTAGCCGCTGAAGATAATGAAGGCAACAAGATACAGGTAGTAATTGGCCGTACGGGTGAGTTACGGATCGTGGATGTGAAGAATGACCGCCTGCTCATCACCAATAACGTGCCTTATGGTGCTACCCTGCAAGTGAAAGATGGACAGAATGTGAAGAAAGGTGATGTGATCTGTACCTGGGACCCTTTCAACAACGTAGTAGTTGCTGAGATCGCCGGTCAGATCAAGTTTGAGAACGTTATTGAAGGTATCACTTACCGTGAAGAGGCCGACGAACAAACTGGTCACCGCGAGAAAGTGGTTATCGAAACGAAGGATAAGAATAAGATCCCGACCCTTATTGTAGAGGGTAAAGATGTGAAGCAGTACAACCTGCCTGTGGGCTCACATATCATTGTGGACCAAAGTGAAGATGTACGTGCCGGTCAGGTACTGGTGAAGATCCCGCGTACCCTGCGTATGCAGCGTGACATCACCGGTGGTCTGCCACGTGTAACAGAGTTGTTCGAAGCACGTAACCCGGGTAACCCCGCTATCGTGTGCGAAATTGATGGTGTGGTAGCCTTCGGCGCAATCAAACGTGGTAACCGCGAGATTGTGGTAGAAGCGAAAGACGGCGTAGTGAAGAAATACCTGGTGCCATTGACCCGTCAGATCCTGGTACAGGATGGCGACTTCATCAAAGCTGGTGCAGCCCTGTCCGATGGTCAGGTTTCTCCGAGCGATATCCTCTCCATCAAGGGACCTTTCGCTGTACAGGAGTACGTGGTAAATGAAATTCAGGAAGTATACCGCTTGCAGGGTGTAAAGATCAACGATAAGCACATTGAGGTGATCGTAAGGCAGATGATGAAGAAAGTTGAGATCGTTGACCCAGGTGATACACGCTTCCTGGAGGAAGATCTGGAAGACCGCTTTGACTTTAACGAAGAGAACGACTGGATCTTTGATAAAAAGGTAGTGAGTGATCCGGGTGAAAGCTCCAAGCTGCGCGCCGGTCAGATTGCCAGCCTGCGTGAGATCCGTGAAGAGAACTCCCTGCTGCGTCGTTCCGATAAGAAACCGGTGGAATTCCGTGATGCCAATCCGGCCACTTCTCATCCGGTTCTGTTGGGTATTACCAAAGCATCACTGGGTACACAAAGCTGGATCTCAGCGGCTTCGTTCCAGGAAACAACGAAGGTACTGTCTTCAGCAGCCATCCAGGGTAAGAGCGATGACATGCTTGGTCTGAAAGAGAACGTGATCACAGGCCACCCGATCCCGGCTGGTACTGGTTTGCGTGACTTTGAGAACATGGTGGTAGGTAGCAAGGAAGAGTATGAACTGCTGCAAACTACCCGTGAAGCGATGAGCTTTGATGATGATGAGTAAGATCAGCAAGTATTTGTAAGAGATATACCAGGCAGGAAGCGAAAGCTTCCTGCTTTTTTTATTGAGGCAGATCATATAAATACATCGTTGCAAATAATGCTGTTGGGTGAATGGAATTAATTTATATCTTGTTGGTTTGATGCTATCAACGGCATGTTAAAAGTTTTAACAATTTTCTTTTAACGCAAGACTTTATCTTGCAAAAAAGGTTGGAATGAGGAATATCTCTACTATTTTAAGTATTATCGCTCTTGCGCTTACAGGTGTGTTGTTTTACCTGCATTTTACCCCTAAGGAGAAGAAGGAAGTAGCTGTGGTAACAGGTAAGAACGGAGAAAATAGTTTTAAGATCGCTTACTTTGACATTGATTCATTACAGTCCAATTATACTTTTTACAAAGATGCCCTGGAGGAAATGAAGGGGAAGGAAAGTGCTGCGAATGCGGAATTGCAGGACCTGAAAACCCGCTTCCAGAGGAGGGTCCAGCAGTTGCAGAATGAGGCAAGATCACAAGCTGATCAGGAAGCAGCGCAGAAGGAACTGTCAACCATGGAGCAGAATTACCGCAAACGCGAAGCCCAGTTGGGTGAAAACCTGCAAACGCAGCAGATGGACATGACCAAGCTCATGCGCAAACAGATCGAAGATTACCTGTCAGAATATAATAAGACAAAAGGGTATGCTTATATCTTTTCGTATGAACCGGGATTCATTATGTATTACAAGGATTCAGCGTATGATGTTACTGCTGATCTTGTAAGGGGACTCAATGAGCAATATAAGAGCAAGAAGAAAAGCAAGTAGTAGCCCACTGGAAGTAAAGACACTCAGAACTGATTAGAGTTCGTTAAAATAGGTAAACGCAGCTATCCGATAGCTGCGTTTTTTTGTGCCTTGTATATGGCTGATTTCCTTATCTTCAAGGTTATTTATTTTAAAACACTTTGACCCTTAATTACTGCTATGGCTGAAACACAACCTGCTTTTAAACCCTCACTGGGTCTGATAGACGCTACCATGGTGGTGGCCGGCTCTATGATTGGTTCCGGTATCTTTATTGTAAGCTCAGATATTACCCGCTATACCGGTAGCGCGGGCTGGCTTATTATGGTATGGCTTATCACAGGCTTCATGACTATTACAGCGGCGGTGAGTTATGGTGAGTTGAGCGGCATGTTTCCGAAAGCAGGTGGTCAGTATGTGTACCTGAAAGAAGCTTTTAATCCTTTGGCCGGATTCCTGTATGGCTGGAGCTTCTTTGCGGTAATACAAACAGCTACGATTGCAGCAGTGGCAGTAGCATTCAGCCGGTATACGGCTTACCTTGTTCCGGAGTTGGGAGAAAGTAATATCTTATTTAACATTGGCAGCCTGAAGATATCGGCCGCTCAATTGCTGGGTATCGCCCTCATCGTTTTTCTTACTTATACCAATACCAAGGGGATTAAAGGCGGTAAGATCATCCAAACAGTCTTTACTACCGTTAAGTTGCTTTCTTTATTCGGATTGATCATTTTGGGTTTCTTATTGGTCAAAAACAGCTTCTGGGAAGAGAACTGGCAAACCGGGTTGAATGCCATGCAACTGGAAAGGGACGCCAGTGGGAACTTCATAAAGGAGGGCAACTGGACTGCTATCGGCGGCACCGCTTTAATAGGCGCGATTGCAGCAGCCATGGTAGGGTCTATCTTCAGCAGTGATTCCTGGAACAACGTAACCTTTATTGCCGGTGAGATCAGGAATCCCAAGCGGAATATTGGTCTTAGCCTTTTTCTGGGCACGTTGATAGTGACCATTATCTATGTTACTGCCAACCTCATGTACCTGTACGTATTACCTTTAAATGAAATAGCCTTTCCAGAGGGAGAGCGGGTGGCAGTGTCTGCTTCCAACTCCATTTTTGGAAGTAATGGCTCCATTGTTATTGCCGTAATGATCATGATCTCCACCTTTGGTTGCAACAATGGACTTATCCTTGCAGGCGCCAGGGTATATTATACCATGGCCAATGACGGGCTGTTCTTTAAGAAAACAGGTACCCTTAATAAGAATGCGGTGCCTGAGTTTGCCTTGTGGCTGCAATGTATCGTGGCTTCTGTATTATGCCTCAGCGGCGGCTACGGCGATCTGTTGGATATGATCTCTTTTGTGGTAGTATTGTTCTATGCGCTTACCATTGCAGGTATTGCTGTATTGCGGAAGAAGAGACCCGATATCGAGCGTCCCTATAAAGCTTTCGGATACCCGGTATTGCCGGCTATATACATCATGTTGGCCCTGACCTTTTGCGTATTCCTGATCATCATGAAACCCGTATACGCAGGCGCCGGCCTGGGTATTGTACTGGTGGGCATACCCCTGTACTATATAGCCGTGTCCCGGAAAAAAGCGGCGATAGACCTCTAAGGCGCAATTTATTCGGCGGAGTAGCCTATAGAAGGCTCTGCGGAAAATGCAATATCTTGCGCGTGCTAAAAGAACGTCATCATATGGCTATCATTGATTTCGATAAATTATTTGCTCAGTTCGGTGGTATCAAAATAGGGGTAGTGGGCGATGTGATGCTGGATACCTATTGGTGGGGGCATGTAGACCGTATTTCGCCGGAAGCGCCGGTACCCGTGGTGGCCCTGGATAAAAGGGAACACCGCATTGGCGGAGCGGGAAATGTGGCCCTGAACCTGGTGTCCCTGGGAGCACAGGTAGCCGCTTTGTCGGTAACGGGTAAGGACGATGATGGCCAGTTATTAAAAGGGTTATTTAACCAGGCCGGGATCAATACCACTTACCTGTTGGAGTCATCCAACCGTATTACTACCAATAAAGTGCGCATTATAAGCCGTAACCAGCAAATGATGCGCCTCGATTCAGAAACGACCAAAGATCTTTCCCCGGCCGATGAACAGGCCCTGTTACAACAGATAGAGCAATATATTATTACTGAAAAGCCACAGGCCATTATACTGGAGGATTATAACAAAGGGGTACTTACCGAAAAGGTGATCAAAGCAGTAATAGCCCTTTGTAAACAACACCAGGTGATTACTACGGTAGACCCCAAACGTAAGAATTTCTTTGCCTATGCAGGGGTAGACATTTTTAAGCCCAATATGAAAGAGGTGAAGGATGGATTGAACCTGCTGGTGGAAGAGGTGAACATGGCCACCCTGTCGGATATTCATCAACAGTTGCAGGAAAAACTGCATCATCATATCTCCTTCATTACGCTTTCCGAGAAAGGCGTATTTTATCATAACCAGGAAGCATCCCGCATCATTCCTTCCCATTTACGCAATATAGCCGATGTATCCGGGGCTGGTGACACCGTGATTGCGGTAGCCTCCCTGATCTATACGGCTACAAAAAGCATTGACCTCATGGCCGAAGTGGCCAATATAGCCGGTGGCCTGGTATGTGAGGAAGTAGGTACCGTAGCCATTAATAAAGAGAAATTACTGAATGAGTGCAAGCTGTTGCTGAAATAAGGATATTTGCCAGACATTTTACGTACAATTGAATGTTATTGATTTACGTTATTAGGTGGTAATCAGTTATTTTAGCGGTGATAAGCAGCAGAATGGGCTGTATGATCGTCTTATCGGCAGTTTAACCCTTTATTTACGGAATGCTCGCAGTCACTATCCTGGGGAATAATTCAGCGTTACCGGCATACGACCGGCATCCGACTTCACAACTGGTGACGTTGGACGATCATTTATTCCTGGTAGATTGCGGGGAGGGTACCCAGGTACAACTATCAAAATACCGTATTCGCTGGGGGCGCATCAACCATATCTTCATTTCGCACCTGCATGGCGACCATTATTTTGGCCTGCCCGGCTTTATCAACAGCATGGGGCTCTTACACCGGGAACATGAGCTTCATCTGTTTGCCCCCGCTCCCCTGAAAGAAATACTGGACCTTCAATTAAAGGCGGCTGCTACCATCCTGCCTTACCAACTGCATTTTCATCCTTTACAGGAGGAAGGGGTATTGGTAAAGACCGACCGGTTTAAGATATCCTGTTTTACCACCAAGCACCGCATTCCCTGCTGGGGTTTCCGTTTTGACCAGGTAAAAGCGCCGCGGCGTGTGAATCCTGAAAAAGCGATCCGGCATGAGGTACCGGCCTCTTTCTATGACCGGCTTAAGCAGGGGGAAGATTATGAGACAAAAACCGGGCAACGCATCCTCAATGATTGGGTCACAGACCCGGCGCCAAAGCCCCAGTCTTATGCCTATAGTGCAGATACGCTCTATGATGAAGAGCTGATTGATAAAGTGAAGGGGGTGGATATCCTGTATCACGAAACTACCTACCTGAAAGACCTCAACGACCGGGCCGCCAGCCGCTTCCATTCTACAACCACCCAGGCTGCCTGTATTGCGAAAAAGGCCAATGTGGGCCGTTTACTGATCGGTCACTTCAGCTCCAAATATGATAAGCTGGATATCTTCCAGGAAGAAGCCTGTGAAGTGTTTCCCAATACTGATTTAGCGTTGGAAGGCGTTACCTATAAGGTATGAGTCTGATGTCCAGGGGGCGAAAACTACATTCCTGTCAGGAGATAAAAAAAGGCGCAAAGCCATTCCCAAAGTAGAAATATGCTTCACGCCGCTTACTAACCCAGTTTGTTTATTATTTCTTCAGGTATGCTTTTACCTGTTGATACAGCTCACTGCTCAGCGGTGTCATTGGCAGCCGCAGGTTATTGGCAATCAGTCCCAGCTCAGTTAAGAATGCTTTCACTCCAGCCGGGTTATTCTCTGCAAACATCAGGTCGTATGCTTCTATCAGTTGATCATTCAGTTTTTTAGCGTTCACCACATCTGCTTTCAGGCTATAGCGCACCATATCTGTGAAGGCTTTCGGGAATGCATTGGCGGCCACACTGATCACGCCATCCATACCAGTGGCTACCTGTGCAAAGGTCAATGCGTCATCACCGCTCACTACCAGGAAGTCGGCCGGGCGGTCGCGCAGGATAAGGCTGCATTGGGCCATATCGCCACTGGCTTCTTTGATACCGGCAATGTTCGCTACCTCGTTGGCCAGGCGCAGGGTAGTGGCGGCAGTCATATTACGGCCTGTTCTGCCGGGTACATTGTACAGCAGAATGGGTTTGGGAGAGGCGGCTGCCAGCATTTTATAATGCTGGTAAATACCTTCCTGTGAGGGCTTGTTATAATAAGGGCTGGCGCTCAGTACAGCCGCGGCCTTCTCAAGCGGGAAATATTGCAGGTCTTTCAGCAGTTCCTGTGTATCATTACCACCAATACCTACTACTACCGGCACACGGCCACCTACCTTTTCATACGTGTAGTCTATAATGTTTTTCTTCTCCTGCTTATTGAGGGTAGGGGTTTCGCCGGTAGTGCCCAGCGTCACTACATACTCAACGCCACCCTTGATGACAAAATCAATGAGTTTGCCTAATGCGTCGAAATCCACTGCTGAATCAGCTTTGAATGGGGTAACCAGTGCTACGCCTGTACCTGCTAACGTTTGCCTGAGCGACATGCTATTGTTGGTTTTATGATTGATGATCGAATAGGAAAAACACCGGCAACAAAAAAGCCCTCCTGTTACAGGAAGGCTTCAATATATTTCAGACATACAAAACTGTCCTTAACCTTCCCCGTACATGGAGTGTTTCTTGACTTGCTTTGTATGTTTCTTTATCAGTTGCATGATGAGGGCCAAAAATAATCAGCAAATATATTCCACCCAAATTTTTCTAAGTGAAACTGCCTGTATATCTATAAACAATGACTTTATATGTAAGTCAGACAGCAAAAAAGGGCAGCTTTTAGATCTCATCCCAGAAGCCCATCTTACCAAACTTCTCAATGCGCTTTTGGATGCGTTCCTCAGGCGTTAACTGGCTCAGTTCATTGATGGTATTGATCAGGTAAGGTTTCAGCAGGTTAGCGGCTTCTGCATAATCCCAGTGAGCGCCTCCAACAGGTTCCGGAATGATCTCATCAATCAGGCCAAACTGGTGCATATAATCCGGTGTAAGCTTCAACTGTTCGGCTGCTTTTTCTTTCTGGTCCCAGCTACGCCATAAAATGGAACTGCAGCTTTCGGGGGAAATAACCGTATACCAGGTATTTTCCAGCATAAACACACGGTCGCCCACACCGATACCCAGGGCGCCACCAGAGGCTCCTTCACCGATTACCACGCAGATCACAGGCACTTTAAGCCGCATCATTTCATAGATGTTGCGGGCAATGGCTTCCCCTTGTCCTCTTTCTTCTGCTTCCAGGCCGGGATAAGCGCCGGGCGTATCTATCAGGGTAATTACCGGCTTATTGAATTTCTCGGCCAGTTTCATCAGGCGCAGGGCCTTGCGGTATCCTTCGGGATTGGCCATACCAAAATTGCGTAACTGGCGGGCCTTTGTATTAATACCTTTTTGTTGTCCGATCACCATGACTGTTTTGCCATCCAGGGAGGCAAAACCGCCTACCATGGCTTTATCGTCCCGTACATTGCGGTCGCCATATAACTCCACAAAATCAGTCGTCAGCTTATCAATGTATTTGAGGGTATAGGGACGGTCGGGATGGCGGCTCAACTGTACTTTTTGCCAGGGGGTGAGGTTCTGGGTGATGGCCCTACGGGTTTCTATTACCCGTTCTTCCAGCTTCTTTATGGGGTCGCTCAGGTCAATCTTGCTTTTTTCAGCCTTTTGCTTCAGCCCTTCAATATCATCAAACAGTTCTTTAATGGGTCTTTCAAAATCCAGAAATTGGCGGTTTTTGTCTTGCGGCATAAACAGGAAATATAAAGCTGTAAAATTAAGGGTTGAGACCTTTTTTTACGAATGTTTCTTAATGGCGGCTAATGTATTGCCAAAAAGCCCGTCCATCAGGCAATGGAGCGGGCAAAGGGGCCGGGCGGCGGGGAATAAACTGTAAGATGTTGATAATGAATAGACTTATTTCTTTTTTGCACGAACTTTAAGATCCACCTTTTTAATCACGTATACCGACTCTTCTCCTTCTGTATACATACGATTATAACTTTCCTGGGTATAGAGGTCTACCTGCACATAGTGCTTGCCATAATTAACCGCATTTTTAGCGAGCCTGCTTTCGTAGTAGAGGGCAAAGTCTTCGGGCTTGTGGCTGGCCAGTTCGGCATTGCTGATGCGTTTACTATCAATCCATACTCCATACATGGCAGCATCGCCCCAGGATTGAAGCTGGGCGGTGGTGGGCGATTTGCGGACTGGTGGTTTGCTAAATATCACTGCTGGGAATTCCCTCCTTTGTTGGTCACTCATATCGGCATATATGGCCTTCAGCTTTTGTTTGTCTTCTTTGGAGTACCTATAGCTGATAACTTTGCCCTCGGGGGTAGCTCCTTTGTCAACGAGCTGTTTGAACTCATTCAATTGTTCCGCTGATGCGCCGGGTCCTGGTGGTAAAGTCTTTTCAAGCGAAAGAATTATTGGTTTTCTTTTGAGTGGAGTTGTATCCTGCGCTTCTCCTTCCGGAGCTACTTTCTCCGGCACTTTCTTTGCCGGCGCCTTTTTTTCCTGCGCATAGGTTCTTTCGCTGAATAAGACAACCGCTGCCAGGAATAATGGTAGTAAGGCCAGTTGCAGGCAAACAATTCGTTTGCTGTTGGGGGCTTTTGTCATCATGGTTAACCGTTTTTTGGTGATAAAATAATTGAAGCTGCTGGCGGGCGACACAGCGGGCTGTTGTTGTATTTTCTCCAATAACAAATGCTGGTAACTGCGAATGTCAGGATGTGTTTTGATAACGGTATCATCAGCCTGCAGTTCATGGTTGAGCTGAATGGACCTTTTATAAAATATCCAGGCAGGATTCAGCCAGCAAAAGACCAGCAGGAGTTCTATGAACAATACATCCCAGGAATGCTTTTGCCGTATATGCGATAATTCATGGGTAAGTAATACCGTACGGGTACCGGGATTGTTATAATCTGCCTGGCTGATAAAAATATAATGAAGAAAGCTATGGGCAGGAATATCATGATTGGTCAATACCAGCCTGGCTCCCTGGTAGGGCAGCACGTTATTACCGGCTATCGCTTGCCGGATGCGGTATAGGTTCAGCAGGAAACGGGTTAATAGAATGCCGGTGATCAGCACATACACGATCATGCCGGCCTGCAATAAGGATAACCCCTTTTCTGTTGTTACAGGCTGTGCCGGTGCGGTTTCTTCCAAAGTGATCACCAGGGGAAGGGGAATGTCTTCCGGTACGATGGAATCGGGTTTTACCTCAAAGGTGATGAAGGGCACCAGCAGGGAAAACAAGATGCTGAATAATAAATACCCCCTGTTGAATGCGTACATCTTTTCGCGCTGTAACAGGAACCTGTATACCAGCAGCAATAAAATGGAACATACCGTGGCTTTGATAATGTAGGTGATCATTTTTTCTTTTTTTCAATTTCCTGGTCAATGATCTTTCTTAATTCTTCCAGTTCCTTTGCCGTGAGTTTGGTGGATTTGGTAAAGAAAGAAGCAAACTGCAGGGCACTGTCATTGAAGAAATGCTTGATCATGCCATTTACATGTTTTGAAAAATAATCTGTCTTTTTAACCTTAGGGTAATACTGCCGGGAATTACCGAATAGCTTATGGTCTACAAACCCCTTATCCTGCATTCTTTTCAGCAGGGTAACTACCGTAGTTGTAGCCGGCTTAGGGTCCGGGAAACAATCTATCAGGTCTTTCAGGAAAGCCTTGTCCAACTGCCAGAGGTATTCCATTAATTGCTCTTCTGCTTTGGTTAATTGCATGCTCTACATATTTAGATGTTGTTCTACAAATGTAGAACAATGTTCTACTCAAACAAATATATTTTTTAGTAACAAGCTGCTGTTAGCCTGTAGGCTCTCAGCAGGAATTCCTTGCCGCAGCTTTTTTTATATATTTACACCTCACTATTAATTCATTACATACCTAATGATTCGCCACATGTTTAAAAGAGTAATTGCTATCACTTTGTTAATGTTGTTGGTTGTTTGTGTTTTTGCCGGTACCGTAGATACTGTCACTACTTTCAGTCCTTCCATGAAAAAAGATATTAAAGCAGTAGTGATCAGGCCGGTGGCTTATGATAAAAGTAAGGCCTATCCGGTGGTATACCTGCTGCATGGATACAGCGGTAACTATGCCGACTGGGTGAAGAAAGTAAAGGCCTTGCCGGAGTATGCAGACCAGTATAATATCATCATCGTGTGCCCGGATGGTAATTTTTCCAGTTGGTATTTTGACAGCCCGGCAGATAATACCTGGAAATATGAAACCTATGTATCCAAAGAACTGGTCAACTGGATAGACGATCATTACAGCACCATTAAAAGCAAAACAGGCAGGGCCATTACCGGTCTGAGTATGGGAGGGCATGGTGCTTTATACCTTGCCTTTCGCCACCAGGATGTATTTGGTGCAGCAGGCAGCATGAGCGGCGGAGTAGACCTGCGGCCTTTCCCCCTGAATTGGGACATTGCCAAACGCATTGGCAGTTATAAAGACAATCCGGAGCAATGGGAGAAGAACAGTGTCATTAATCTTACGCATTTACTGGCGAAGGATGCGCCGACCCTGATCATTGACTGCGGTACAGGCGATTTCTTTTATAAAGTGAATGTAAACCTGCACGAAAAATTATTGGAAAGGAATATCCCGCACGATTTCATTTCCCGGCCAGGCGCTCATAACTGGGAGTATTGGGAGAATGCAGTGAGCTATCAGCTCTTGTTTATGAGTAAGTATTTTAAGAAATAGATATTCTGGTAAAAAGAAGCAAGTGGTAAATGGCAAGTGGCGAGTGGGTATTCACCACTCGCCACTTGCTTCTCGCTACTTGCCGGCTTCTAAAATCCCTGCTTCGGCCAGCTATTATCTTTCTGATCTACATCCGGTAATGTATTATCAGGGTCAATGGTTACCCGCTGTACTTTAGAAGTAGATTTATAAATAAACTTCCAGGTAGCGCCATGCTGCCATATTTCCACCGGCAGTTGCACGCGGCCCTTCTTGCCATTTTCTTCTGTTACTTCTACCACTACAGGCATCGGTAACTTCTCCAGGTTGGAAATCGTGATAATGCTTCCTTTTGTACTATCATTCTGTACATAGGCTACATCCTGTACAGCCTGGTTGATCTTCCAGTTATTCAGGAACCAGCCTCTCCAGAACCAGTCGAGTGTTTCCCCGGCATGGTTCTCTATGCAATGGAAGAAGTCATAAGGTGTAGGATGTTTGAAAGCCCACTTGTGTACATAATAGCGGAAAGCGCTGTCGAACCGGGCGGGACCCAGGATATTCTCGCGCAATAATTGTAGGCCAAAGCCTGGCTTGCGATAAGCAACAGTGCCCAGGTTGGGGAGGCTCGTTACATCAGGTACGGTAGAAATGCTTTCTGCATTAGGTCCAAAGAATGCATTTACAAAGGTCCGTGCGTTCATAGCGCGGTTACCGGCATATTCTCCCTTGTTGAAACTCTTTTCGGCCAGTGTATTAATGAAGGTATTGAAGCCTTCATCCATCCAGGGGAATTTCCTTTCATTGCTACCTACGATCATGGGAAACCAGTTGTGGCCAAACTCGTGAGAGGTGACACCCCATAAGCCACCTTTCCTAGCCCGCACGCCGCAAAATACAATACCGGGATATTCCATACCACCTACAATACCGGCGACATTCACCGCCATTGGGTAGGTGTAGGGATACAGGTAATCAGAATAAAACTCAATAGCGCCTTTTACATATTCTGTAGAGCGGCTCCAGGCAGTATCCTGTGCTACTTCGGCAGGATAGGCCGACATAGCAAGCGATTTCTTACCACCCGGCAGGTTGATACGGGCGGCATCCCATACAAAAGAGGTAGAGCTGGCCCAGGCCACATCGCGGGTATTGAGGCATTTGAACTTCCAGGTAAGTGTTTTGGTAGCGGAGGGGCGGGTAGCAGCATCCGTTACTTCTGTGGCTGCACGCAGTAACACTGTCTTATCACTGCTTTTGGCAGCATTCCAGCGTTTGAGCTGTTCGGCGGTCAGTACTTCCTGTGGGTTCAGTAACTCTCCGGAACCTACTACAATATGGTTGGAAGGCGCAGTAATAGTATACGTGATGTCGCCATACTCCAGGTAAAACTCTCCTTGCCCCATGTAAGGCAGTGTGTTCCAGCCCTGTACATTATCATACACACACATGCGCGGGAACCATTGGGCTATTTCATAGATCCAGCCATTTTTGGTTTGCAGCCTGCCCATACGGTCGGTACCATATTCCGGCACTGTGAAATCATAGGTGATCTTCAGTTGTGTGCTGCCGCCATTGCCTTTCACAGCTTTCGGCAGCCTGATCTTCATGCGGGTATCTGTTATATCATAAGGAACAGTAGTTGCCTTTCCATTTTCAATCAAGGTGACTGATTGAATGGCATAACCACCATCAAACGCATTGCGGTTGGCCCAGCGTCCACCGG
This sequence comes from Paraflavitalea devenefica, assembly GCF_011759375.1. Lineage (NCBI taxonomy): Bacteria > Pseudomonadati > Bacteroidota > Chitinophagia > Chitinophagales > Chitinophagaceae > Paraflavitalea > Paraflavitalea devenefica. The sequence continues at coordinate 626,035 of NZ_JAARML010000003.1, forward strand.
TAATATCAGTGGCGGCCACGCCCCGTGATTGCAGGCTGTAAATATTCTGGTCCAGTTGCAGCCACAGGAAGGGGAGGGACTGCGGACTGTTGTTGGTATAAGTGATCTGCACACTGCCCGCCACACGGTGTTGAACATCGTCCAACGACGCTTCAATTTTATAATCGGCTTTATTCTGCCAGTACTTTGGACCCGGCGTGCCGTCGGCTGTTCTTATTTCATCGCCATAGGCAGGATAGAAGAAGGGGGCAAAAGCTTCATGCTGGTCATACACCGAAGTGGTTTGTGCAGCGGCCTGCAGGCTCATTGCCAATAAACAACCAGTGATAAACCTTTTGGATAGAACAATCATGACAAAAAACATTGGTTTGGTGAAAGAAAGGCCTAAATATAAGTAAATGATAAAGTCGGGGCTCACCATTAATCAAATAGTATAGCTTTTTAATCTGGTAAAGATTTTAGTAATTTGCAGTCCCATGTCATTATACATCGCCTCCCTCAATTCCGGCAGCAATGGTAATTGCTATTACATCGGCAACGATGAGGATGCCATTTTTGTAGATGCGGGCATCTCCTGCCGGGAAACGGAGAAGCGCATGAAGCGCCTGGGCCTGGACATGGGAAAAGTCAAAGCCATCTTTGTATCGCATGAGCATTCAGATCATATAGCGGGTATCCCGGTGCTGGCAAAAAAACACAAGCTGCCGGTATACATCACTGCCGGAACGCTGCAACAGGGTGGTCTGCAACTGGATGCAGCACAGGTAATTCCTTTTCAGGCTTACAGCGGTGTACAGATTGGCGGACTATCAGTTTCCGCCTTTCCCAAATTCCATGATGCGTTTGATCCCCATAGTTTTACAGTATCCTCTGCTACTGTACGGGTGGGTATTTTTACAGATATTGGTAAGCCTTGTGCGCATCTTATTAACCATTTTCAGCAATGCCATGCGGCTTTCCTCGAAACCAATTATGATGAAGATATGCTCATGAACGGTCGTTATCCGGCGATGCTGAAGAACCGCATACGGGGTGGTCATGGGCACTTGTCTAATGCGCAGGCGCTGGAATTGTTTAAAGCGCACAGGCCTCCCTTCATGAGCCATCTGCTACTGTCGCACCTGTCAAAAGATAACAATGATCCTGCCCTGGTGAAAGCCTTATTCGATCAGCATACCCATAATACTGCTATCATAGTAGCCTCCCGTTTTGAAGAAACAGCTGTATACCACATTCAATCTTCCGGTGAAGCATTAACAACTGTAAAGCGGCCTGTTGAGCCTGTTGTATTGGCTGCTCCTCCTCCTGCACAGCCCAGGCAGCAGCAACTCTCCCTGTTTTAATTTTAATGGCAGGCTGAAGGGCCGGATTGCGTCTCTGCAAAAAAAAACTTAATTTCACCACCTCACCTCTACAGATACCTTACCATTCAAACCTTACTTATGTACCATATAGAAAATGACATCAGCATTTACAATAGCGGAGTATGAAATCATGTTCAGGCAACATTACAGGTTCCTTTGCCTGGTTGCTTTCCGTATTGTAAGAGACCAGGATGCTGCTGAAGATATTGTACAGGAATTCTTCCTCAATTTATGGCAACGCCGCACAGAGATCACCACCATCAACTCCTTCCAGGGATATGCAACACGGGCGGTTAAGAATCTGTCTATCAGTTTCCTTCGCAAACAGCAAACCTTATCCGACGAACAATTGAGCGCTATTCCGGATGACGCCAATCCACTGGAAGACAAGGAGATCTTTGTAGCAGGCGAATCCGTCACTTCCAAAGTAATGGAAGTGATTGAATTACTTCCTGCCGAAAGAAAAAAGATCTTCCTCTCACATGTAATTGACAGGCTTAGTTATGCCCAGATAGCTGAAAAGAACAACATATCCCTGAATACGGTGAAGACCCAGATGAAAAGGGCCTATGCCTTTGTCAGGGAGCGGGTAGCCGATGATGCATTGGGCATTATCCTCCTTTCTATCTGGCTCCGGTAGATTTCACAAGCTGATAATCAGCTAATTACTTTTTTTAAAAAAAACTTGCCAATACTGTCACCCCGCAGGCGCGTCGCTGCGACTTAATACTATCAACGATGAACATGCAACAACCATCATGGGAAAAAGTGCTGAAGGCTATCCATAGCGGTGAACGGCCAACAGAGGAGCAATGGAATAAGCTGACGTCTGAGGAACGGGAGTTGATCAACCTGTTGCAAAAGGAACAATTAACAGGCAATGCCATTGTGTTCCTGGACAGTATGAATGAAGATAAAGCCTGGCAGAAATTGTCTGGCTCCATACAACAGCCATTGACTGGCAGAAGGGTTCGTATGCGCTTCCTGCGGTACGCAGCCGTATTGGCCGGATTGTTGATGTTGGGTGCAGCGGCTTTGTTCTTGCTGAAGAATGGCAAGCGTAATGAAGAGCTGACACAGCCTGTTATTGCCGGGAAATACATTACGCAACCGGTTAATCCCAAGCAGGCGGTACTGGTATTGGCCAATGGCCAAAGCATTGAGCTCAATAAAACCCCTGATTCCACCATACGCCAGGAGCAGGTAGATGTGGTCAACATTGATACGGCCCTGCTCAGGTACACTGCCGCCGCAGATGTGCTCAGGCCAGCAGCATTTAATACACTGATCGTTCCGAGGGGAGGAAAATATAAAATTGAACTGGCCGATGGAACAGAGGTATGGTTGAATGCAGAAACGAAACTGCGTTACCCGGCTCACTTCGGTGGTGTAGCGAAGCGGGAGGTTTTTCTCGAAAGTGGGGAAGCCTATTTCAAAGTAAAACGGAATACCGCCATGCCGTTTATTGTGAAAGCAGGCGGTATGGATGTACAGGTATTGGGAACGGAGTTTAATGTGAATACCTATACATCCCGGTATGCCACCACACTGGCGCATGGATCGGTGAAACTGAGTACCGGTACTGCTGCCACAAAGCTGGAGCCAGGCCAGCAAGGCGTGTATGTCAACGGAGCCTTTACAAAGATAGCAGTAGATGTGTATACCTATACAGCCTGGAAAGACGGCCTGATCATATTTGAAGAAACACCGTTGGAAGAAGTCATGAACAATATTGGTCGCCAGTATGACTTTGCCGTTGAATTTACATCACCGCAACTGAAGGACCGGAAATTCGGTGGCATGCTGCGCAGAACTGAACAGATTGAAGATGTGCTTACCATAATAGAAAAAGTAGGATACCTAAAATTCAGTATCAGGGGAAAAACCATTCTTGTCAGCCCTGTCGTGTCAAAATAGTGCACCTTAAACGAAGGATCAACCAAACTAACATCAACATTATGAACATGCTTATGGTGAAGGTGTTTCGAAGCCTGCTGCTGGCTTCGGGACTACTTGTAATGCTTTCCGCGAAAGCCCAGGACCCTGAGAAACTGGTATCGCTCAATCTGAAGAATGCCCGCCTGTCAGATGCATTCAATGAACTCAGGAAGCAAACTGACCTGGGTTTCTTCTACAGCGTTGATGACCTCAACAAAAACCCGCCTGTTACGATTAATGTCAGCAAAAAGAAGCTGTCTGAAGTGCTCGACCAGTTGCTGGCAGGAACAAACATGCAGTATTCTATCGAAAAGAATACCGTAATTATTAAGCGTAAAGTTCCTGAACGCAACGAAAAACAACCGGCAGATCCTGCTGTTACCGTAAGCGGTGTGGTCACCAATTCCAAAGGAGCGCCATTGGCAGGGGCCAGTGTGGAAGACGTATCCACAAGAAGGTCTACCCTTACAGATGCCGCCGGTAAATATACCATGCTGGTAGGCCGGCGCACTTCCCTGCGGTTTACCTATGTAGGTATGAAATCACTCCAGGTATCTGTTCGTGTGGAAGAAGGCGATACCTATACACACAATGTAAAAATGGAAGAAGTGCCTGCGGAGATGTCGCAGATAGTAGTAACAGGCTACCAGGCTATCCGTAAATCGGAAATGGTGGGATCGGCCAATACGGTCAAGCGGGAAGACCTGCTCTACAACGGTACCAATAGTATTGAACAAATGATACAGGGTAAACTGCCCGGCACGGTGGTTATGAATGCGAATGGATTGGTAGGTACCCGCCAGAGAGTACGGGTACGCGGTACTTCTACTTTATTAAGTAACCAGGAACCGGTATGGGTAGTGGATGGGATCATTCAAACAGACCCGCTTCCTTTCCAGGCTTCCTCCCTGAATGATGTAGGCAATAATTTTGACATGATCCGCAATTTCATTGGTAACTCCATTGCCTGGCTCAATCCAAACGATATTGAAGACGTTACCGTGCTGAAAGATGCTGCCGCCACTGTTCTATATGGAGTGAAGGCGGCCAATGGTGTTATTGTGATCACCACCAAACGGGGAAAGGCAGGCAGTATGTCGGTAAATTACAGTGGTGGTATTGCAATAACAGAAAAGCTGAACTATGACCGGCTGAACCTGATGAATTCAAAGGAACGGATAGCTGTTTCCCGCGAGATCTACGAAAGGCGGATACTCGGTTCGGTGGTAACAGAAGCCGTAGGTTATGAGGAAGTATTAAGGCGTTACCTCGACAAGAAGATCAGCTATGAACAATTTAACAAGGAGGTAAAAGCGCTGGAGACGGTAAACACCGACTGGATTGATCTTTTATACCAGACTCCGCTGAGCCACAACCATACAGTAAGTATTTCCGGCGGTACCGACAAGATCGTCTATTATACTTCTCTTGCTATGAGCCAAAACCTGGGTATAGCAAAGGGAAACGACTCCCGCTCACTGAATGGATCTGTGAGCCTCGATGCAAAATTGTCAAACAAACTCACTGCCGGCGTGCGCTTAAACGCCAACATGATCAAAACAAATGGCTTTTACCAGGTAGATCCTTTTACCTATGCACAGGAAACAAGCCGTGCTATTCCCGCTTATGACGAGCAGGGCAACTGGAAGTTTTACGACAAGGGATACTCCTGGAGCCAGATTATGAATTTCAATATATTGAATGAGCTGGCGGAGACAGGTAATACCAATGATCAACGTAATTTCAATGCCAGCCTCAATGTGAATTATGTTATAAGTCCCACACTCCGATTCGAAAGCTTACTGGGAGCCACCTCCAGCAATGCGGTGGGTGAAGCCTACGCATCAGAACAGAGTTACTATATAGCTATTAAAAGGCGCTATAATTATGGAGAATTTCCGGTAGGGTCCCAGAAATATAAAGAATCACCATTACCGCATGGCGGCGAATTGAATACTTCAGAAGCGCGCACAACTTCGTTCAACTGGAGAAATAGCCTTGCCTGGAATAAACTGGTGGGACGCCACCGGTTGGGCGCATTGGTGGGCCAGGAAATGCGTAGTACGAAAACGAATGGCCTGTCATCAACCGTATTTGGTTATTTTCCTGACCGGGGCCGGAATATTACCCTGCCTCCGCGCCTGGTTGCCAGTGGTTCGAGCTATATAGATAATGCACTGTATAAGGAGATGAAAAATGTGGTGGTAGACCGGGAGGCCAATTTCCTTTCTTACTATGGAAGCCTGACCTATTCATTTGATGAACGTTATGTGGTATCAGGAAGTTTGCGTTCGGATGCCTCTAACCGTTTTGGCCAGGATAAGAAACATCGCTTTTTACCTGTGTGGGCTGGAGGCGTTCGCTGGAATGTGCACAACGAACCCTGGATGGCCAACCAAAGCTGGCTAAGTGAACTGAATGTGCGTGCTTCCTATGGCTGGCAGGGAAACGTAGCGGAGAATGTAGGCCCCGATCTTATTGCTCAGTTACCCAGCGAAATAGTGAATGCTACTACCGGCGAATTTGCACTAAAGATCAAATCGTTAGGCTATGCCGATCTGCGCTGGGAAAAAACAAAAACCATTAACCTTGGTTTTGACCTTGGCATTGCTAAGAACCGTTTTACCCTATCGGTGGAGTATTATAACAAGCGCACAGAAGACATGATCATCTATAAGGAAGTACCCTCGTCTTATGGTATTATCAATATGCCGGTGAATGCCGGTAACATGCAAAACGAGGGTATTGAGCTTACTGTGAGTGGCACCCTGGTGCGCTCCAAAGATTTTGTGTGGAGCATGTCTATGAATACTTCCAAGAACAAGAATTCATTGAACTCCGACCTGCCCCGTAATGACTCCTGGCAGGCAGCAGTGGATGGGAAGCTATACAGGCAGGGATATGCAGTTTCTTCCTTCTGGGTATTTGATTTTAAAGGGTTGGACCCCACCAATGGATTCCCGCTGTTTAACATTCCAACGTTGGCCGAAAATCCAAAAATAGAGAATGACGCTACCGAATACATGAAATATGCCGGAAGGTTTGACCCCGATTTCACGGCCGGCTTTTCCAGCTCCTTCCGTTACAAGTCGCTGATGTTATCTGCTTCCTTTAATGTGGCGCTTGGCGGTAAGCGGTTATTGTACCGGATGTTTGACAGATCAGGATTACCCAGTGCCTACAATAACCTGCCCAAAGAGTTTGTGAACCGGTGGAGAAAGCCGGGCGATGAACAGTTTACCAATATTCCCAGTATCCCGAACATGGTTTGGGATCCCGTGGGATGGGACTATAAAACACCCTGGGTATGGTTGCCCGACTATGATGGATACCTGGAGGTATATGATACCTACAATTATTCGGATGCGCGGGTGGTCAATGCCTCTTTCCTGCGTTGCAATAATATTGCACTTAGCTACAACTTGCCGAACCAGCTCCTGAAGCACATCCATGTAAAAAGTGTAGCAGTAACAGCCGCGGTAAGCAATCCCTTTATCATTGTAAGCAAGGATTATAAAGGCATGGACCCCGAAGTGGCTACAGGCAACCAGCCGATACCGCGCGTGTATTCCATGGGAGTAAATGTAAGTTTCTAACCTGTTTAACCTGATTAACATGCATACAATCTATAAATACATTTTAGGTGCGGCGCTTTTCCTGGGCCTGGGTGGATGCAGCAAATTCCTCGAAGAGAAAAGCCAGGATGAGGTGAAACCAAGCACCGTGAGCGAGCTGCAACAACTGTTGATGGGGGAGGTATACCCGGCAGGTTCCAGCCAAACCAGTTTTCATGCCTACCTCGAGCTGATGACGGATGATGCTACCAGTAATTTCAATACACACAAGGCAGCCCCGGCCAGCTACCAACGGTATGCGGGTGCTTATACCTGGCAGGACAATATGTTCGAAAGCATGGCAGATGCGGATGTGGCGGATGATATAGACACTTATGATCATTATTACCGCCGGATCATGGGTTGTAATGTGGTGCTGGACATGATTGATAAAGTAAGGGGCAATGAGGAGGAGCGGGAAAATGTACGCGGACAGGCCCTGGCGATGAGGAGTTTCTTCTATTTTATGCTGGTGAATTTATTCGCGCAGCCCTACAATGCAGCGGGTGTAGACATTACCACTTCGCCCGGTGTGGAGCTCATACTGTCGCCTGTTGTACATGATGCTTATCCCACCCGGGTATCCATAGCCCGTACCTATGAACAGGTGGAGGCAGACCTCTTGAAAGCTTTGCCTTTGCTGGAGCAATATGGAACGAATAACAGTAAGTACAGGGCAACGGATGTATTTGTAAAGGGATTGCTTTCCCGTATGTACCTGTATATGGAAAAATGGGACAAGGCCGCGCAATATGCCACCCAGGCGCTTGACCGTAATGCCGGCCTGCTGAATCTGGCAAGCATAAAATTCCCAATCTGGAATTATCAGCCGGCCATAGGGGTATACAGCTCCGAGAGCCCCGAAGCCATCTGGATGGGCTACGGAGGATACTATGAGTACAAGAATATACGGCTCGGCCCTTATGGCCCTCCCGTCTATGCTGCTTCACCCGACCTGCGCAGCAAGTATGAATACGATCCCAACAATACGGCTAACCGGGGCGACTTGCGGATGCGTTATTTTTTCTGCTGGGATTACCTCGATGGGGCACAGACCATACTGGATGTTATTACCGGCGACAAGTTTGGCGGATCGTTATACAATCAACCCTCCAAAGGCATGCGGGTAGCGGAAATGTACCTGAACAGGGCTGAAAGCAATATCCAGCTCTATCTCAAGAATGGCGAGGAAACCTTACGGAAAGCTGCCATGGACGACCTGAACCATCTGCGTTCTTTCCGGTACGATACCCGCAATGTAGCCTATGTACCCGTAGATTATAGCGGTACTGCACTGCTTGATTTTTACCGGGATGAGCGCAGGCGGGAGCTAAATTTTGAAGATCATCGCTGGTTCGACCTGCGGCGCTATGGCATGCCCGAAATACGGCACCCGTTCCGTATCTCGGCATCCCAGGCGCCGATGGAGTATGTATTGAAGAAAGGCGACAAGCGCTATGTATTGCCCATTCCCCGCTCCGTGCTGGCAAAGAACCCTGAACTGGTACCCAATCCTTAATTGTATGCTACACGCTTAAACTAATTGATATGAAGATAGCGACCAATCTATTCATCGCTTTATTGCTACTATCCTGCCTCGTGACAGGATGTAAGAAAGAAGGTAAGCTCACGCCTTCCGAAGAGAAGGAAGGCGTGTATGGCGATCATACCTTACCACAGGGTAATCATCCGTACGATGCAGATATCCTGCAACTGTTCCAAAAATATCAAACCCTGTTCCTGTATAAATATGTTCCCCATGACTTGTATTACAACATCAATTATTATCTGGGGGGTGTATACGATCCGGTAAAAGATTCAACTACCAAGCATGGTTATTTTGACGTACCGGCCAAAGAGGCGTATGTAGGTAAGCAACTGGATATGTTAAAAGACATCTGGCTGAAATACTATCCTGATGCCTTATTAAAGCAGGCATTGCCGAAGCAGGTATACCTCTTGGATAGTTTATATTATGCGTATAATGGACCTGGAAAACCGCTTGATAACTGGCCGAGTTTTTTAGATTTCTACCAGGGGCCTGATTATTTTGCTGTGTCTTATGGAGGTACCTACCTGGACAACATCACAGCAGCAGAAAAATATGCGTTGAAGAGCCAACTGCATACGGCCACCCTGATGCTTGCCCGTTTAAAAGGAGCCATTAAACCCACGGCGGCTTTTGCGGCAGTGACCAATTATTCAACACTCGTCTGGAACAATTACTATCCGCAGGGCGCACTTGGTTATTGGCTGTTGGACGCTGGCAAAGACCTGGATCTTTACATGAAAGCCATCGTGTCGAACTCTTATGCGGAACTGACCGCGCCGGGAGGCATATTACATCCGGCGGTGGACACTAAGGGGCTCATCAAAAAGAAGTATGATATGGTAATAGCCTATTTCCAGTCAACATTTGGAATAGACCTCCAGGCCATCGGAAATGCCGGCAAATAATAGGCTGTCAGCCTGAGCTTGTCGAAGGGTGGGTCGCCCTCCAGGGGCGACTCACCCTGACAATCAACTGTACACCGTACTCATGTTAAAAACTAAAAATAAGTTTATCGCGATTGTATGAATGACCCAATTGTAAAAGTAGAAAAGCTGTCCCACCGGTATAGTGTACAATGGGCTATCCGGGATATTGATTTCGAGATCACCAAAAATGGTATTTACGGATTGCTGGGTTCCAACGGAGCTGGTAAGTCTACCACCATGAACATTATGTGTGGTGTATTGAAGCAAACAGCAGGGAATGTGTTTATCAGGGGCATCAACATACGGGACAATCCCGTGGAAGCCAAACGACACATAGGTTTCCTCCCCCAAAAGCCACCACTGCATGTCGATCTCACAGTAGAGGAATACCTGCGTTACTGTGCCCGGCTGCGGCATATCCCCAAACAGGAAATAGAAAAAGCGATCACCGATGTAATGGGCCGTTGTGCCATTACGCATTTCCGGAAACGCCTTATCCGTAATCTATCCGGCGGTTATCAGCAACGGGTGGGCATAGCGCAGGCCATCATTCACAATCCTGAATTTGTGGTGCTGGATGAGCCCACCAATGGCCTGGACCCTAACCAGATCCTGGAGATCCGTAAGCTGGTAAAAGAAATTGCAGAAGAACGCACCATCATCCTGTCTACTCACATTCTGTCTGAAGTGCAGGCTACCTGCGATCATATCCGGATGATCGAACAGGGGCGCGTGGTATTTGCCGGTACCGTGGATGAGTTCGATAACTACATTATTCCGAATACCCTCATCGTTACCATGATCTCCATGCCGCCTGCTGATGAGCTGCGCAGCATACCGGGCATAGCCGGGGTGGAAGAACTGGGCGGGCCAAAATACCGGTTGAAGTTTACTGATGGACAGGATGTGAAGGAACGCATCATTGAAACGAGCGTTGCCCGTGGCTGGCGCCTCACGGAGATCTTTGCCGAGAAGAGTTCGCTCGATGCCATTTTTGCCGAATTGTCGAAGAAATAGATTTTAAAACAGGAAAAGAAAAAGTCTAACACTATAATGAAATCCGTATTTAACATAGCACGTGCAGAACTGCAAACCTTATTCTTCTCACCGGTAGCCTGGCTCATCATTATCATCTTTACGGTGCAAACCAGCATGGGATTTACGACTGCCATGGAAAGCTGGGTAAAATATTTTTTACAGGGATATAAAGCTTCCGGTCTTAGCCTCGATGTATTTGCGAATCCGCAATACGGCTTATACGTAAACGTGCTGAGTTACCTGTACCTGTACATTCCTTTATTAACCATGGGGCTCATGAGCCGGGAGTTTGCCAGTGGGTCAATCAAACTACTATATTCTTCTCCCGTAACCAATACGCAGATCATCCTGGGCAAGTTCCTGTCCATGCTGGTATATGGCCTGCTCCTCGTTATGATCCTGCTGGTCTACGTGTTTACGGCCGGGTATTTCGTGGAGGCTTTTGAGTGGAAAGCGATACTAATGGGTTTATTGGGTGTTTATATGCTCATTTGCGCTTATGCAGCTATCGGTTTGTTTATGTCCAGCCTTACTGCTTACCAGGTGGTAGCAGCCATGGGTACTTTGACCGTGTTGGCGATATTAAACTACATGAGTACACTCTGGCAGGATATTGCCTTTGTGCGTGATCTTACCTATTGGCTATCTATTGCGGGCCGCGCCAGCTCATTCCTGGCTGGTTTATTTGTGAGTGAAGACTTCCTGTATTTCCTTATTGTAATGGTATTATTTCTCATGCTGGCGATCATCCGGTTGCAGGCTGCACGGCAAAAGACCCGTTGGACTGCTTCCTGGGCAAAGTACATGGGAGTAGTAACAATAGCTTTATTGTTAGGGTACATTACCTCCCGCCCAACCTTCATGACTTTTTATGATGCCACTTCCACGAAAATGAATACCCTTACACCCGGCAGTCAGGAAGTGATCAAAAAGCTGAAAGGCGGTCTTACCATCACCTCTTATACCAATATGCTGGATGACAAGAACCTGTGGATTGCGCTCCCGAGATACGTCAATGCGGATCTTACCCGCTTCAGGCAATACGTAAGGTTCAAGCCAGATACTAAAATAAAGTTCGTGTATTACTATGATTCGGTGGATAACCCGGGATTGGCAAAGCGTTACCCCAATATGACCGGTAAGCAGCGTATGGAGAAAATAGCGGAGTACCAGGAAATGAGCAGCAAGCTCGTGATATCGCCCGAAGCCATCAGGAAAGAAATTGACCTCTCGTCAGAAGGCAATACGTTTGTGCGCTCCATTGTACGGGAGAACGGGAAGCAGACCTTCCTTCGGATCTTTGATGATCAGGCCATATTGCCGGGTGAAACAGAGATCACGGCAGCGCTGAAACGATTGACCATGGAAGCACTGCCTAAAGTTGGATTTCTGCGCGGACATGGAGAACGTGATAACCACAGGCAGGGCGACCGGAATTATAACCGTTTTGCACAGGATAAACCTTTCCGCTATTCACTCATTAACCAGGGTTTTGATGTGGCCGATGTAGCATTGGATAAAGAGGTACCGGCAGACGTGAATGTCATGGTCATTGCCGACATGAGAAATGCCTTAATAGATGCCGAAAAAATCAACCTCGATAAATACATCGCCCGCGGAGGTAACTTGCTCATAGCAGGAGAAGCAAGGCGTCAGCAGGCGATGGATGCGTTGATCGCCCCACTGGGCGTACACTTCGCGCCGGGCACGCTGGTAAGTTCCAAAGATGGTTTCCTCCCGGATTTCATTATTTCAAAACCAACCAAAGAAGCTGGCAAACTGATCTATCAATATGATGACATGCGGAAGCGCCACCGCGTGGTTACCATGCCTTCTACAGTGGGACTGGAGTATACAACGGATAAAGGGTTTGCCGTGACGCCGCTTTTCGTATCCGACTCTTCCAGTTGGAATGAAATAGAAACCACCAACTTCATTGATGACACAGTAAAGCTGAACCCGGCAATAGGCGAGGTGCAGAAATCCTACGCCACTGGCTTGGCCCTGTCCCGGAAAGCAGGCAATAAAGTGCAAAAGATCATCATCCTCGGTGATGCAGATTGCATCAGCAATGGAGAGATCAGCATCAGCCGTCAGAATGTAGGGGCAGCCAACTATTCGCTGATCATGGGCGCCTTCTACTGGATGTCGGACAATGAAGTGCCTATTGATGTGCGCAGGCCTGAATTCAAAGACGACAAAACCTCGCTGGATAAACAGGGAATGTTTAACCTGAAAACAACACTGGTATGGGTATTTCCCGGCATATTGTTACTAAGCGCCCTGGTGCTTTGGATCCGCAGAAGGGGAAGATAAATACTAAATGAGCTATCATGAGTTTTATTACAGATAAACAGACGCTGGATGACCTCAATATTTTCGGTAAATCCCGGGGCGGCGCCATCTATAACCTGTTTAACACAACGCAAACCAGGGGCGGGGCGCAGGTGCTGGAAGAAATGTTCCTGTACCCGCTGTCGGATATAGAGAAGATCAACAAGCGGAACGATATCATACAGTATTTCCAGGAAAAAAACATTGCTTTTCCTTTCCGGAATGATGCGTTCGATGCTATTGAATATTACCTGGCGAATACAGATGAGCGTACCATGATTACCGCCGGGGAAGATAGCCTGCAGCGTAAGCTGCGCAATTACATGGGTACGGACACTGACTATGAACTATTGCACAAAGGCATCATCGCTACCATTGAAATATACAACTCGCTGCATGATCTCTTGCGGGAGATCCAGTCAGCCCAGGTACCTGCCGCTTTCCAGGCAGCAGTGAATGAAATGCATGCCTTACTGCAGGATGAGCAATTAGCCTGGATGTGGGGAGAGAAGGGGTGTAAAAAACTAGCCTACGCCAAAGCAGCAAAATATGACCAGGCTTTGCGGTTTGCAGCCAGGGATAAAATAAAAAAGCTATTGTATTACATCTACAACATGGATGTGTATATGGCGGTTGCCGGGGTGGCAGGAGCCCGGGACTTTACATTTGCCAGGGCTTTGGAAGCAAGCAATAACACTTTGCGGATAGAAGGTATGTACCATCCTCAGCTCACCAATCCGGTAGCGAATAATGTACAGGTGGACCGCAATAGCAACATTATCTTCCTCACGGGGGCTAATATGGCCGGTAAGTCTACCTTCATGAAAACGCTGGGCATTACCCTGTTCCTGGCGCACATGGGATTCCCCGTGCCTGCAAAGCACATGGAATTCTCCGTACAACGGGGGCTGTTTTCCACCATCAACCTGGCCGATAACCTCAACATGGGCTATAGCCATTTTTATGCGGAAGTATTACGCCTGAAAAAAGTGGCAGAACAGGTGAACCGTACAGAGAATATAGTGATCATTTTCGACGAGCTGTTCCGGGGCACCAATGTAAAAGATGCGTACGATGCCACCGTGGCGGTGACAGCCGCTTTTGCGGGAAAACGCAATTGCACCTTTATCATCTCTACCCATATCATTGAGGCCGGCGAGGTGTTGGGGCAGCAGTGTAACAACATCAACTTTGTGTACTTCCCCACGGTGATGAAAGGCAGCATGCCGGAGTATACGTACAAGCTCACTACCGGGATTACCAACGATCGCCATGGTATGATGATCATCAACAATGAGAACATCATCGGTATCATCAAAAGCCGCCGGCCTAAACTAAAATCAGTTTGACATGAGTTTTACGGTAGATAAACAGACGCTGGATGACCTGAATATGGCAGGCAGGTACAATGGGACCTCCATCTTCAGCTTGTTTAACCATACGCACACCCGGGGAGGAGAACAATTGCTGGAATCCATGTTCCGGCAACCACTTTCCGATGCGGAAGCGATTAATACCCGCAGCAGTATATTCCAGTACTTCCAGGCCGGCAATATAGCGTTCCCAATAGGGAAGGAGTTGTGTGAAGCCGTGGAGCAGTACAGGAGCGCTGTTGGCGGCAGTAGTGTGGCAGGATCCGCGCTCATACTAGGCCGGAAAAAACTATTGCGTATGATCGGCGCCGACAAGGAATACGATATGATCCATGCAGGCATGCTGTCAATGATTGAGTTCCTGCATGCCCTACATGATTTTTTTACCCAACTGGATACAGGGGAAAACAAGCATCCTTACCTGGCTGCCATCCGGGAAGTAAAGCAGGTGTTGCATAGTGCCGGCCTGCAAAAAGTGCTGGCCGGGCGGGGTGCCACCGAATTGCCGTTCCTGAAAGTAATCCAATATGATCATCTCTTGCGGTATAAGCACCAGCAGGAACTCGACCGGGTAATGCAGTTACTTTATGAAACAGATGTATGCATTACCGTTGCCCGGATTGCCAGAGAGCGCAAATTTACCTATGCCTGGGCCAACCCTTTTGTGGAAGGCGCCAACCGGATTGAAATGATCAATGTGGCCCATCCCCAACTGGCAGGGGCCGTTGCCAATAGTGTCCATACAGATTATGATCGTAACCTGATCTTCCTCACGGGCGCTAACATGGCCGGGAAGTCTACCTTCATGAAATCTTTTGGGATAGCGTTATACCTCGCGCACATGGGGTTTCCTGTTGCGGCAGAGCGTATGACCTTTTCGGTACAGGACGGCCTGTTTACTTCCATCAATGTGCCGGATAACCTCAACATGGGCTATAGCCATTTCTATGCAGAGGTGCTGCGGGTAAAGCAGGTGGCGGAAGCAGTAAGTAGTTCCCAAAACCTGGTCATCATCTTTGATGAGCTGTTCAAAGGAACCAATGTGAAAGATGCTTATGATGCTACCGTGGCCGTTACAGAGGCGTTTGGAGAGAACCGGAATTGCACCTTCATTGTATCTACACACATTGTGGAAGCGGGAGAAGTGTTGCGGGAACGTTGTTCCAATATGCAATTTGTGTATTTCCCCACTATCATGGATAAACAGGTTCCGCGGTATACCTATCAACTACAGGAAGGCATATCTGCCGACCGGCATGGCATGATGATCATTACCAATGAAGGTATTGTAGATATTATAAGCGGAAAAGCCTTAGCATAAATCGCCTCTGATGTAGCACAATGCTGACCCTTTGAATGTAAAGAGGCCGTCCATACGTGACGGCCTTCTTTTTTGAAAAACGAGTTTATCACTATCCTAATGAACAGGTGTGTCTGCCTGGCTGCCCCCATGGGCAAATGCCTCCGATAATTCAGGATGTACTTTCTTTTCCCGGTTCAATACCTTCCAGATAATAACAATGCTGAGCAGCATACATACAGCCCCGATCAAAAAGTGTATGCCCGGGAAATGAAAGGGCGCCTTATTCGTAGTAAAATAAGTAAATGTGCTGTTCATGATCAGGGGGCCAATGATGGTGGTAAGACTCATCAAACTGGTAAGGGCGCCTTGCAGCTCGCCCTGCTGGTTGGCCGGTACGTGAACAGATATAACGGATTGCAGGGAGGGACCGCAAATACCGCCAAGGCAGTAGGGCACCAGGAAAGCAAACATCATCCATCCCTGTGTGGCAAACGCAAACAGGATCAGGCCCAGGGTGTATAACGACAGACCCACATAAATACTCTTTTCATTTCCGAGCTTAGGTACAACCACCCTTGTTAGCCCGGCCTGCACAGCTCCCACCAGTACGCCTACGACTGCCAGTGAAATCCCTACCATCTTTTCAGTCCAGTTAAACCGGTAAATAGTAAAGAAGTTCCAGTTGCCTTGAACAGACTGGCCCCCCAGATAGATCAGGAAAAAGCCAAAGGCCAGGCCACCGATCTCAGGGTGTTTGGTTAAAAATTGCAGGGAACCAAAGGGGTTGGCGCGTTTCCATTCAAAGGGCCGGCGGTTCTCTTTGCTTAATGATTCGGGTAATAAGAAATACCCGTATAAACAGTTCAGCAGGCAAAGGGCGGCGGCAGCATAGAAGGGTGCGCGTATGCCCCAGGTGGCCAGTAAGGCGCCCAGTGCCGGTCCCAGCACAAAGCCCAAACCAAAAGCAGCACCGATCAGGCCAAAATTCTTGGCCCTTGATGTTTCATCCGTACTGATATCTGCAATATAGGCGGTGGCAGTAGTAAAACTGGCGCCTGTAATACCGGCAATCACACGGCCTACAAACAGCCATCCATAAGTGGGCGCCAATGCCAGGATAATATAATCAATGCCAAAACCCAACAGGGAAAACAGTAAAACCGGCCGGCGGCCGTACCGGTCGCTCAGGTTACCGATGACCGGTGCAAATAGAAATTGGGTAATAGCAAAAACCGACAATAAAAGGGCTCCATAAGTACTGGCTTCATTAACCGGTATATGTTTTAACTGGGCAATCAGGTCGGCCATTACAGGAATGATCAATCCCCATCCCATTACGTCAATCAGTAATGTAACGAATATAAAGCCAATAGCGGATTTCCTGGATGTGTGCATAAAGGTTTAAAAATTAAAGCGTAGCAAACATAGGACGATATATTCATAAATACAGGAGGTGATTACGTCATTTTACAGGCGAAATGCGTCTTTATGCCCCAAATTATTTCCCAACCTACCCAACCCCAGGGGGCGCCCGGTGGTATATGCAACAAATTGTGATACTATGCGAAAACTTATACTTATCCTACTACTCGGTCTCTTCCTGCAGGAAGAAATACAGGCCCAATGCAACCCTGCTTTTTATACAAGCATTAATGGGGCTACCATACAATTATACGCTGCCGATTCCAGCCTCTATTTAGCGCATAGCTGGAAATTCGGGGACGGCACCTATGGATGGGGCGCCCATGCAACACATACTTATAATTTGCCGGGCACCTATGTGGTCAAACATTATGTGGTTGACTCATTGAACAATTGCCGTGATTCGGCCCAGCAAACCATCACCATTAGCTTTACGGCAAGCTGCGCCGCTTCCTTCTCTGCGAAAAAAGACTCTATTATCCCCAATCGCTATTATTTCTATTCTACTTCCACCGTGGGGGGAGGAAGCATCCAGTCCTACAAGTGGACCGTGAACGGCGATTCGGTATCCTCCGCACCAACATTCAACCGGTTACTGAACCCGGGCTTCAACCTCGTTTGCCTGGCCATTAAAACGACGGCCGGCTGTACATCATCTACATGCGATAGTATTTATGTTGACACAACAGGCAACTGTAATTGGTCGGCCTTCTTTACCTATACCTACGGTCCTGCGAATGCAGCACAGGTGAGCTTTTCGCCAACCCCATTGATCCCCGGCCTGTCGTATTACTGGAACTTTGGCGATGGCTCTGTTTCATACCTGCAGTCGCCCACACACCTGTACAGTGCCCCCGGCACCTATAGCGTTATCCTGACCATTATAGATTCAGCCGCCGGTTGCTTCGATACCGCGCGTCGCTCTGTCATTATCATACCAAAGCCAGATACCTGCAAGGCTTCCTTTATAGCTATGAAGGACTCTGTTTACCCGAACAAATATTACTTCTATTCCACTTCCACGGGAGGAAGCATCCTGTCCTACAAGTGGACGGTGAACGGCGATTCGGTATCCTCCGCACCGGCATTCAACCAGTTGCTGGACCCGGGCTTCAACCTCGTTTGCCTCATTATTAAAACGGCGGCCGGCTGTAGGTCATCAAAATGCGATAGTATTTATGTTGACACAACAGTCGTTGACACAACAGGCAACTGTAACTGGTCAGCGTCTTTTACTTATACCGTTAATCCTTCACAGCCCAACCAATATGCGTTTACGGCTGTCAGCAGCGACACAGTAGTCATATCATACCACTGGATGATCCAACGATGTGACTCTACCAGTACAGATTCCGTGACGTACAATACTGCCAATCCCGTACACACGTTTACCAGTCCGGGTTGTTATCGGGTATGCTTACATTTGCTCACCCTAAATGGGTGCAGCAAATCTTACTGCGATACGGTGAGTGTAAACTATAGTCCGGCAGCAGGCTTTGTCACTTCCTTTCCCAATCCTGTTCAGGGCGGCCAGGTACAGCTTCGTTTGGACCTTGTACAGTCGGCAAAAGTAAAAATAACCGTAATCAATTCGTTTGGCCATCCGGTGTATACCAACGAAAAAGCTTACGGAACAGGGCAAAGCAGGATCAGTATACCGGTAGACAAACTGCAGCGTGGACTGTACTATATAGATATCCAGTATGGCAACAACCGGAAAAGAAGTGTTTTCCAGAAATTATAAAAAGAGGTGAAAGAAGGATCAGTACTTGCTTAACGAACAGGAGAACATAAACCAGATCATCAGCGGTTGTAAAAACAAAGACCGCAGGGCTCAGGAGTTGCTGTACCGTAACTTTTACAGGGCTATGATGACCATTTGTGTCAGGTATACCCAAAATGAGGCGGACGCAATAGAAGTTTTAAACACTGGATTTTATAAAGTATATGAAAATATTCATGCATATGACGCCCGGAAGGCAACACTCTATACCTGGATTCGGACAATAGTGATCAATAGCTGCCTCAATTTTATTAAGGCAAGAAATTCAAAGTCAGCATGGAAAGAATTGGATCAGGCGGCAGGTGTACACTTGCCGCCTGATGTATTTGCAAAAATGTCTTCCGCGGATATATTACGGTTGGTGCGACAGTTGCCTCCGGCAACCCAGGCAGTTTTCAACCTGTATGTAATGGAGGGATTCAGTCATAAGGAGATCGCCCAGATGCTGGGTATCAGCGATGGTACCAGTAAATGGCACCTGAGTGAGGCCAGAAAGACATTGCAAAACCTGATTACCAAAGAGGAACAAGGTACATGAGCGAAAGATTACCATACGAACAACAATTGCAGCAGCAATGGACCGACATCCCCTTGCCGGATGAAAATGCGGCATGGGATGACATGGCCAGGAGGCTGAAAGAAGACGATGACGACAAGGCCATTGTCTTCTGGTGGCGTCCCGGCTGCGGGTTGCTGGGCGTGTTGTTGGTAATACTCGGTCTGGGATGGTGGATACTAAGGCCCGAAAAGCAGTTCCTGCATAATGGCGGTGATACCGGGCAACAGGTTACCACAAAAATGGATCAGAAAAAGTCCGCTAGAAGTAAGCACGATAACAAACCGTCTGATCAATCAGGTGGAAAAAACAATTTGGATCACAACAACAAACCGGAGACCCACACGAATGAAGACCATCCTGTTATAGATTCAATGGAAAGAGCAACGAAAGCCAGGGACAGGAGAAAAATAGATAAACAGGCTAACCCGGAAATCCGCAGTGTGAGCAAGAGCAAAAAAGGCAACCTCCCTAAAAAGAGAACCCAAAAGAATAACACCTGGAGAGGAGAGGACACAGATACGGCCAGTATGGATGTTATCAAACAGGATACACCAATTGTCACAAAAGCATTCGATACAGTCAATAGAGCCGACACTCCTGTAGACGTTCCACTAAAGAAGGATTCCGTCAAAAAATCCCGTCCTCCTGCTGCCGCAAAGAAAGAGCCGCCGGCAACGGATAGCAGCAATAAGAACAAACTGTTCTTTTCAACCGGCCTGTCCCTGCAACAGCAATTACCCATGGGCGGTCAAAAAGCCACGCCTTACAGTTCGACGGGCCGGAAGGGCTCCCTGGCGGATTATATACCATCTGTATTTGTAAGACTGAATAAAAAAGACAAATGGTTTTTACAGGCCGAATTCAAGTATGGCGCACCACAGTATTCGAAAGAATTTACCTACCACCAGGCCAGCATCATCGATACGGGTTCCAATCCCCGTTATGTAACCAATTCAACCGCCCGGTTAAAGAAAACCTTCTATCACCAGCTTCCCCTCACATTCAATTACTATGTATCGCCCAATTGGTCAGTTGGCGGGGGAGTGATCTGGAATAAATTCTATGCAGCCTTGTCAGACCAGGAAATCATTAAGCACGACAACACGAATCAGACCAATACGGTTGTTTTTAAAGGGCTGGTAAGCATTAAAGAGGATACCTCGGGCACCTTTGCCAGCTCCTATTTTCAGGCAGTCATTGAATCTCAATACAAGTGGAAGCGATTTTCCATCGGAGCGCGGTACGCATTCGGACTGCAGCCTTATATACGATTTACATTGCCAGGTATTGGTACTAAAGAAGAAAAGAATAGTTCCATGCAGCTCTTTTTAAGGTTTGAGCTGTGGAGGTCCAAACAAGAATAAACCAGCTGTGATGACAGCAGATGATCTCTCTCTTCATTGTTTGTACAAAGTTCAGACCCTGAGCGAGCCACGGAATGCCCTGGCGCCATAGTAAGAGTCTGCACCATTGTGGTATACGAAGACATGGTCGTAGCGGCGATCACAAAAGAGGGCGCCGCCGAGTTCTCTGATAGCAGCAGGAGTTTGTACCCAGCTTGATGTTTTCGTATCGAACGCTCCAAGTTGCTGCAGCTCCCGGTATTGTTCTTCCGTTAAAAGCTCAATGCCCATCTCGGCTGCCATATCTATAGCGCTATTTTTCGGTTTATGTTCTTTCCTTGACTCCAATGCCTCACCGTCGTAACAAATACTTCTGCGGCCTTTAGGACTTTCCGCGGAACAATCACAGAAAATGTATTCGCCCGTCTTTTTATCATAACCAATAACATCCGGTTCACCGCCGGTTATTTCCATTTCATCGAGCGACCACAGTTTTTTAGGATTAGCTTCCAGCTTTGCCTGTACTTTATCCCATTCAAGGCCTTTATGGCGCACCTTGTTTTTATCAAAACGGGCTTTCAATACTTTGAGTAGTTCTTCACGTTGTTCCCGTGACAACTCCTTTTTATTGCTTTTAGTGTTGCTCATGCTTTACTATTTATTTCTATGGAGGTAGAATTTACTAATCTTCTAATCCCTTTCCATTGAGAATTTTAGGCAAATATTTTTCCACCCTTGATTCCCGGGTTTTGGATTGTTTGGCTGCTGAAAAATAAAAAATGTAGGCTCTTTGACGCCCTGGCGTCAATGCCTCAAAGGCAGTTTTCAGGGCGCGGTTCTTATCTAATTTCTTTTGAAATTCTGCAGGGATCCTGTATTCTGCAGTCGTTTTAAGTTTCACTTTCAAACCGGCTCTTTCCACCTCAATGGCTTCATAAATATAGGCCTTCAGGACAGATACTTTTTCAACTATTTCCCGCACACTGGTGAACCGGATCTGGCGTGCCGACTGAACGTTCTTCGTTTGCTGGACCAGGATACCGTTGGGATCATTTAACAGGGCTCCTTTAAAAAACAGCAGCGCACAGTATTCTTTAAACACATGTATTAAGACGATGTTCCTATCCTCAAATGTGTAACAGGGGCAACCCCACTTCAATTCTTCGTTCAGTCCGCAGGCGAGCGTGATGGTTCTCAGCTTTTCCAACTCTTTTTGCCATTTATTGTCTTTACTGAAGTAAAAATCAACTTTGGGATTCATTGCTGTTCATTTTATTGATTAACCAAAACGATTTTTCTACTCACCGGCCTGAAATACCACGATACCGCAGTCAGGACCAACAACAGCACCGGGGGCAGTATTTCACTGATGGCACTGCCTGATGCAATGTGCGAAAAGATAGCTCCCGACATGGTAAAGAAAAAGCCGGCATATGCCCATTCCTTCAGTAAAGGGAATTTAGGGATCAGCACTATTACAACGCCCACTATTTTAGAGATACCCAGTATAGTTAGGAAATAGGCAGGATATCCCAAATTTATAATAAAATCCGTTTCAGATTTCACTTTTAAAAGCTGTACCATGCCAGTTGACAGCATGCCCAGGGCAAGCCAGATGGTGGCAATCCAATAGATGATTTTATTTCTCTTTGTCATGACGTGTTATTTTAATTTGCTTAAGACCTGTTCTAATTGGTTATGTGCCATATTTAAGCCATATTCAAAAGGCAACTTCAGCATTTGATCCCTCAGTTCGATTGTTCTGTATACTATTTGCATATTGAGTTTGCTGGTGTCGTCGGTAAGTTTTTCAAATTCCAGGAACTCAAGCTGAACGTCAAAAGGGGCATTGTCCATTTCAAATGTCCGGGTGATCTTCTGGTTTGGCACAAACTCATGGATGACGCCATTGGCCTGAAATACCACGTTTCCCTGGGCATCTGTTGTTTGAAATTGCCAGCCGCCGTGCTTCTTATTTTCAAGCTTCAGCACTTTCGTCCCCATCCATTGTTCAACAATTTCCGCCTCTTCATAGGCTTTAAAAAGCAGCTCCAATGGCAGATCAAACTCCCTGGTTATCGTTAATTCCTGTTTGCCGGCTTCGGCATGGATCTTTGTTTTTCTTTCCATATTGTGCTATTTTTTGGGTTTGTATTTTTTCATGATGGCTTCCAGTTTATTGAACCGGTCATCCCACAATTGGCGGAATGGCTCTATAAAGTCTGCTATTTCTTTCATCTTTTGTGGGTTTAAGTGATAGTAGATCTCCCTGCCATTTTGCTCTTGTTCAAGCAATTCGCACTCCGTGAGTATCTGCAGGTGTTTTGAAACGGTGGGTCTGGCGGTGTCAAAATTGGAGGCTATGGTCCCTGCGGTCATGGCTTGGGAGGCTACCAATAACAGTATAGCCCTTCTGGTGGGGTCTGCTATGGCTTGAAATACGTCTCGTCTTAGGTTCATTGCGTAGCTATTTGACTACAAATATATATGTAGTTATTTAGCTACGCAAATTTTTCTTAACGGAAAGCCCTATGGGCTCTACAGGGCCTTTATCCCACCCGGTCCCACAACCGGCAACGGCGGTAAAAAAAGAAACCCCGGTTGCTACTCCGGGGTGACACGAATCAAAATGCGTTAACATTGATAATGCCCTTTAATAATAGTTATAATAAGAATCCGAACTGGTATTGGTCGAAGAAGATCTTCCGCTGATGACGAAGTTGTAGGTATTGTAAGGATAGAAAGTTGATCCATACACCACTTCGTTGTAAGGGCCATTGGGCGTAGACCAGGTTACCCGCAACGGCTGATCATAAGAATTCGGGCCAATGTGTAACAGGCTGCCATCGTAGGTAACTACAATCTGGGGACCTGAGCCGCCATTGTAATTCCAGGTGGCAAACGGACGATGGGCTTGAAGTGCGAAGCAGAGAAAAATGGATACCAGTAAAGTAATGGCACGTGTTTGTTTCATAACGATAGGTTTTTTGAAGTGATCTAAAAAGAAGTATGCTTAAGCGTAATATACTAAATAATAGAAAACTTAAAGAAACTATGGTGATCGTATACCAGGTTATTTTGCTTTGATCTCCTTGAGCAATTGCTCTTTAAATTCTTTTTTATCGGGTGTAATGAATTGGGCGGAGATTAATTTACCCTCGGGATCATACAAAAGATACCTCGGTACAGAACGTATTTCCAGTATTTTCAACAACTTGTTGTGCGAACCCTGTTCAAGGCGGAAATTATAAGGGTTGTTGTATAGGCCTTCGTCTTTACTGGCAGCGATCCAATCATCTATTTTATCATTTTCATCGATGCTGACGGATATAAATTTGATTCCCTTGCCGGCAAAATCGGGAAGCAGTTTTTTCAAATAAGGCATTTGCCTGCGGCAGGGGCCGCACCAGGATGCCCAGAAATCAACAAAGAGATAACTGCCTTTTTGCGACCGGATAAAATTAAAATAATTGAGCAGGGCACCTTTAATATCCTCCATGCTGGCCACTGCCTGCAGGGTTTGGTTTTCCCGCAGCGCTATCTTCGCCTGTAACAATGAATCATACCGGGGATCTTCGATACCGGCTTTTTTTATTCGTGCAATGTTGTTTTTTAATTGATCGGTATTGCCTTTGTAATTGCCGTGCAATAGGTTGAGCAGGAAGGAGCGGTACAATTCTGTTGAAGCAATTTTGGGGTCTGTCGTCGCAAAATAATCCCAGATATTGGTGGTGGGCTTTCCGGCCCTATAGGTGCGATAGGTAAGGATATTATAAAGTATGGAGTGGGTAAATGGAGATTGCAGCGCTGCTATCTTTGAAATATTATTTTCAAACCCGGTATAACAGCTATCGAGTATTTTTTTACCGGCAGGAGTGGCAGCCTGTTCCTTGGGTATGGCCATAATACCCCTTGCCTTGATCAGATAATTGAAATTGTGCAGGGCTTCAGTCACTGGTGGTTCTTTAGCAAAGGCATTGATCTTTCTTTCATTGTCTATATACCGCTGTTGAATATCCTTGATCATTCCCGCCAAACCTTTGGTCTGTAGCTGTTTGGTAATAACAGAAAAGCCTGGGAAGTACAGACCGGTCAGGTCCAGCAGTTCATCCAGGTAACCGGGGCTATAGCTGCCAAAAACAAAATGACGGCCATTTCGATCCAGCACAACGCTATCGCCGGGTAAGAGGAGCAGGCTACGCTGGGTGGCGGCAAACGTTTTACCATCCTGGCTAACATCAACGTTGGCATAATAAATATGAAAGGGCTTTTGATAGGAGAGGTGTTTGGTGACGGTAGTGTCGGTGCGGCCGGGGTTCCGGAAAGAAATATCAGTACCTGTCTGGTCTTCGCTGAGCGCGTTGAATATGAGCTGGCTCCTGTTGTCGAATCGGACAGCCATTACAGTTTTGGGGGGCTCAGCAGTTTGGGCCGATACGCGAATGGCGGCAAGCAGGAAGAGGAATGACCATTTCATGGCCTTGAGATGCACCGGCGGTTAATTTCCATAAATGGTCTTAAACAAATAATGCTCACGGTGCATACCCCCTATATCTCTCCCTTCAACGACTTTACAATCACCTCGCTTTTACTGTTGACCTGCAACTTGCGGTAAATATTTTTAATATGCTGGCGAACGGTCTCGAGGGTAATGCCAAGGCGGGCGGCGATCATTTTATAGCTCAACCCGTCTACCATGGCAGCGATCACCTGCTGCTCCTTGGCGGTGAGGGGTTCATTGTAGGTCCTTTTGGGGGCAAAATAATCTACCACCTTACGGGCAATGGTGGGCGACATAACTGACCCGCCTTTATAAATGGTATGAATGCAATTCAGAATTTCTTCCAGGGCGGTATCTTTTTGTAAATAGCCAACTGCGCCGGCGCAAAGCGCCTGAAAAATACGGTCGTTGTCCATGTATACGGAAAGTATGACGATGGATGCGTCGGGGAATTTTCGTTTAATACCGGGTATGCCCTCAATGCCCGATTGACCGGGTAAGCCGATATCGGTCAACACAATGTCCAACTGCTCTATCTGCTGCGCTTTATCGAAAAAATCATCTACCGAGCCCGCGGCGATGCTGCACTGTATGCCGTCACTGCCGGCAAAGAAGGCGGCCAGGTAGCGCCGCACCACTTCATCATCTTCTATTAAAGCGAGGTGAATCATCGTAATGCTTTTAAAGATAATCGTACGATCCTATATCTCCTATCCCATATAAGGGGTATAATTTATACAGGCACTTTCAGCAGTATGGTAACTCCCTTATCTGAAATAATATCGAAAGACGCTTTTAAGCGCCCGGCCCGCAACTGCATATTGTACAACCCATGTCCGCTATTGAATTTCTTTTCCCGTAATCCGGTTCCATCATCTTTTATCTGCATAATAAAATACCCGTTCGCTTTGTGTAACTCCACCTGCACCCGGGTAGCGCCGGCATGTTTCACTACGTTGTTGATGGCCTCCTTAAATATGAGGTATACATGCTGGCGGAATTCCATGGTCAGTTTTTCCTGTTGGGTAATGCCTGTATGGTTCAGCTCAAAGTCGATGTTGGCAGGTGTAAGCATATTGTGCAGGTGCTCCTGCATATATTGGATCATACCGTCCATGGTATCGTTCCGCGCATCGATGCTCCATACCACATCTTTCATGGTGGAGATAGCTCCTCTGCTGATACCGGAAATAGTGCCCAGTTGCTCCGCTATATCGGTGGTAAGGACATCGCGCTTACCGGCATCAGCCAGTACGGTGATGCGAACGAGCGAGCTGCCTACATCATCATGTAAATCGCTGGCAATGCGGGTGCGCAGGTATTGGATCTTTTTTACCTGGCGTATACGGTAGCGTACGATGAGCCAGGCAATGGCGGCAATGGCGGCTACCACCAATAGCATAAACCAAATGCTCCTGTAAAACACCTGCTTCACCAATATGTGAATGGTCAATTCGTTGATGCTGCCCGATCCGCCGCCTGTATTGCCTTTTATTTTCAGGGTATAACTACCGGGCGATAACCCGTTGAAAGAAATAAAATGCTGGTTGCCTATTGGATGCCAGGCATCGTCCACGCCCTGCAACTGGTAGAAAAAACGGTTACCGGCAGGGTCATACTGGTCTGACAGCATAAAGTGAAAGGAAAAGAATTTATCGCCGGGCGCTATCACGGCATTGGTAAATGACTGCAGGTTGAATATGGAATCGATGGTCAACCCATCACGGTCGATCTTGCTGAAGCGGGTAAGGGCTATGGTAACGGGCCTGACGGTGGTGAATACTTTTGCGGGATCGAACTGCATATAGCCATTCAGTCCCCCGGCGATCATTTTTCCGTCCGGCATTTTGTACAGGGCCTTGCGGTTGAACTCATCGGTATTCAATCCATCTTTTGCATAGAAGTTGGTGAACTGCCCGGTTTGCCGGTTGAAATAGCTTAACCCGGCATAGGTGGTGATCCAGCAATCGCGGCGGGCATCGAGCAGCACTCCACAAACGGTATTATTGCTCAGTCCATCTTTATTGGTGTATTGTTGTACTTCTTTGGTGTAGGTGTTGTACCAGATCAACCCTCCCCCGGCCGTACTGATCCAGCAACTGCTGTCGCCATCGAAGGTAATATCATTGATGCCGAAATCGAGTACGCGATGTACAGGCTCTTTCTTCACTTCCCTGGTGCGGGTATTCACTTTGTATAATCCATTGGCCGACCCGGCCCACAACCATTCACCTTTTAGGACGAGGCTCCAGCAAGGCAGCTCTTCAAAAGGCATGTGGCCGTTCTGATCGCGGAAAGGCCACATTTCACTGGTAACGGGATCGAAGGTAAACAGGTTGTGTTGCCCGCCCGTCCAGAACAGCCGGCCATCCCAGGCAAGACTGAACTGGGTGATGCTTTGCTGCCTGGCAGCCTCGTCGCCTTTTGCCTGGAAAATATCCATCACCCCCGTTTGCAGGTTATAGCGACTGATACCATACCCTGCCATCCACAGCAAGTCTTTACCATCGTACCACATATCATAGACATAGCCAATGTCGTACCGGCCATCGAGTGGCAAATGAATGGTGTTGTTAACAACAGGCAACACCGTGATGGGTGGTGCGCCAAAAGTAGACAACGCAATGGTGGTATCCCCGCCGGTGCTGGTGCGTGTCCGCTTCAGCAACCCGTAATTCTCTGTTCCGGCATAGAGGTTATTGTAACGGTCGGCCATGATTCGCCGGCAGCGAATGTTCTTCAGTTCCTGACCCTGTATGATGAACGGCAGATTGGCGAACGACGCTTCGCGGTTGGACAGTTTGATGATGCCATTATCGGTTCCCGCCCAAATAGTATTGTTATTGTCTTTGAACAAACAAAATACGATGGAGGCATTTACTGTTGCCAGCAAAGAGCTGTAATCTGTTACCTGGCGCTGCTGTAAGTCGTATTTCACCAGTCCTCCACGGTCATTGCCCTGCCATACATTGCCGGCTGCATCCACGCAATGAGCGGCGCGCAGGTGTAAATTAGGGCCGCTGACAACATAGGGATTTTTCAACCAGTTGTCAAATGCGCCTTTATTATACCGGCTGATGCCGTAACTGGAAATACCCCAGGTAACGTGCCGGCCATCAATGTAAATTTTCGAGTAGTCATTCAAATATGTTACAGCCGGGCCGATGTGTTGCCCGCTGTTTGTAGCACGTCTGTTCACCAGCGTAGTGGGCTGGTCGAGGTAAGACAACCAAACCAGTTCATTGCTTACTTCAGTAACCGAAGCCAACACCATATCTTTTCTCAGCAAACTGCTGTCGATAGCAACCTGCGTGAATTGCCTGTCGCCGGAAAATTCAGACAGCCAGGTTTCTCCCATTACCCAGGTACGCCCATTATGTAATTGTTGAATACTGCGTATGGGGCCTGCTGGCAATGAAGACGGCATGGCATCCTGGTGAACAAATTGCCGGATGGTATTGGTGCAGGGATCGAGGATGTTGAGGCCGTTTTCGGTACCGATCCAGATAAGCCCTTTTTCATCCTGCATGATGGCCGTGACGGAACTGTTGCTGAGGGCAGGCTGGCTTAGTATGTTGTATTGGATAAAAAAAGTGCCATCGTAGCGGTTCAATCCGCCGTTGGTGCCAAACCACAGTATACCGGCCTTGTCCTGCAATATGCATTGAACGGAATTGTTGCTGAGGCCGTCTTCTACGGTGAGGCGGGTATATTGCAGGGAAGTCTGTGCCCCTATAGTCAGGGGAAGCCACATAACCAGGAAAGATATTAAGGCAGTATTCTTCAGCGGTTGGGTTTGGGTTGTGGAAAATTACTTCAATTTTAGAAAAGCACCACATAGGACATATAGCACATAACGTGCATATGGAGTCTTATGTAGTGCAAACCCTATCTCCGCTTTACAGAAATCGAATTCCTGACACTGCTTAAACTGTTCCTGAACCCGGTGTTCCTGCGCACCGGAGCTTTGATGTGCAGGGTAGTGGGCAGATTGTCACCAATACTTAACCGTTGTGCCGGATGCAACCTGATAGCCGATATACTGTTCCTGTGCAGTTTCACGGTTGAAAGGCTACGCTGCCGGTTCAGGCCAGATTGGTTGCTTGTTGAGTTCCGGCGTACTACGCGCACGGGACTATTATCGTCGCGATCGTAGGTTTCCGGGTTGCTCCACATACCATCATCATCATCGAGCGTGGGCGACAGGTTGGGCGTAGGCGCGGCAGCAGGCGTGGCTCGCAGTTCTGCCACCGGGTCGTCGTTGTTCGCTAAGTTCCTGTTGTATCGGTTCTCCAATAGAATATTTGCATACCTGTTGGCCAGTATTTTCCGTTTGGGGTTGTTGTTGAGTTTTTTGAGTTTGTCCTTCGATAGTTTATCGTTCGATCCTTCGGAGGCCTTGTTTTCCACCAGGTCCGATTCCGCGTCTGTCGATCCGCTGTAGCTGACCTTCGATACCGACGGGTTGGCCACCATGTCGCCGACCGAATTATTGCCTGTGAGGCTATAGACGCCACCTCCATACCCGGGATACCCATCGCCGGAAGGATCGGGCACCGTGAGCCACTGGCTGAGTGCGGGATTGTAGTATGCGGTGTTGTAATTGTAATAGCCGGTCTCTCCATCGAGGCCTTTTCCATTGAACAGGTAAGGTGTTTCAAAAGAACCGGTCTGTTTATAAAAGAATATTTCGCCGGTGGGAGCATATTCTGCCTGCTGTGTCACTTCGCCCTTAAAGTTGGTGACGTAGTTGGTGCTGCCGGTATTATCGACGTGGTAGAAATAAATGCTGCCTTCGTATATATGCCCGGCCTCTTCAAAGCCATAACCGGCTTTTACCGAATCACGCGAAGGAATGGCGTTTACAAAAACCGGCGGACCATTGGGCGGACCAACAGTATTTCCTGGCCAGCCGGGCGGCACATCGGCCGCGGTGGTATCGGCAAATACGGGTGCCGCAATGCCGGTGTTTTCGGGTTTGGCCCAGAACAGTTTATCGGTGGGCGGACCGGGGCTTACGCCCAGGGAAGCATAATACTCGTTGCGCGCCTTTTCGATCAGGGCGGCTCTTCTCATGTAATCCACGCCACCGGCTGTTAATCCTGTTTGTGGAAAGGTAATATTGGTGAAGGTGCCATGCCCCTGCTTGCTGGCTATGCGCTGGCCTTCGATATAATAATGCTTGACAAATTCCGATCTTTTCGCGGCCACGTAAGGACTTACGTATACGGTATAATTATCGGCATGGTTCACCGCGCCGGCCGGTGCACCGTTCAACCAAAGGTTTTGCATACCGCCGCTGCTTTTTACTACGCGGTTGTCATCGGCATCGTAGGTATACTGGTTCAGTATGCCCTTGTTGATCACTGCCATCAGGCGATTCTCTTCGTCGTAAAAGTTTTCAATATCACC
The DNA here is from genome assembly GCF_011759375.1 of Paraflavitalea devenefica. Lineage (NCBI taxonomy): Bacteria > Pseudomonadati > Bacteroidota > Chitinophagia > Chitinophagales > Chitinophagaceae > Paraflavitalea > Paraflavitalea devenefica. Next base: position 656,497 of record NZ_JAARML010000003.1, read on the forward strand.
ATAGCCCAACTGGTTGCCATTGGCGTCGTACCTGTACTGGTTGGGACCGATCTGGATAGCCTGGTGCGGCGCATGATCACCGTACGTATAGTTGTGGTTGTAATTGTTTTCGCTGGTGGGGCCATACCATGCCTTGTGTACAATATTGCTGAGGTTATCATACTGTAGTTTCAACCCAAAACGCGCTGAGCCGCTGAACTCACCGGTGGCAGAATCCAGGCGATACTGCGCATCGTACTGGTAATCCTGCCTGGTAGCACCGGCCTGTGCATCGTTGACAAAACCTGTTATATTGTTTACCGCATCGTATTGGTAGGTGTTGTTCAGCATGGGCTGCCCGGCGGGCGATAAGGCGCGCAACTGTGTAAGCCGCCTGCGCAGGTTATCATACCGGTAGGTATTTTCGGTGCCGTTGCTGTACCGCATGTATACGCGCTGATCAAACTCATCGTATCCCAACTGGTCGATAAATTTGTAGCTGCTTCCTTTTTTAAGGCCATCCATGCTTTTAAGGCCACCACTTTTGTTGTAATGGTACATGATCTCTTCGCCGTCGGGGTACACCATTTTTTTAAGGCGGTTCCAGGAGTCGAATGCCTGTTCGCTTACATAGGTGGTCGCAAAGCGTGGACTGGTCAATACGGTACGGATGGTTTTCACCACCTGGCCCTGCATGCTGTAGTAAAATTCCTGTCCACCGCTGCCATCTTCCTGCAATATGACGCGGCCTGCTTTGGCGCCCGTGCCAGGTGCGCCGTAGGTATATTTTACTTTGTTCTGGTATTGGCGTGGATAATCTATTTCTGTGAGGCGATCGTACTCATACTGGTATTGTATTGCTCCGCCATTCGTGATCTCCTGCCGTATCCGCGCAGTGACCTTTTTGAGCAGGTTGCCGGCCAGGTCGTATTCGAAAGTGGTTTGTCCGGCATCCGGGTGCTGCGCTGCTATTTTGCGACCGAGGTTGTCGTACGTGGCGGTAAAGGCATTCCCTGCATGGTCTACCACCTGCACCACTTCTCCCATCGCATTGTAATCGTAGCGGGTGGTGAGCACGCCACCTGGCGTATAGGTTTTTAGCAATCGGGTATTGCCATGCACATCGCTCAGCTTTTCTGTGCGGTTGCCCAGGGCATCGGTCACCATCATGCTGAGGCCACTGTTGCCGGATGTCCAGGCTATCGTGGTGGTAGCGCTGTCTGCGTATACCTGTTTTACCAGACGGTCGGTAACATCAAAGACGGTCCTCGATTTGAATTTGCCCAGGTCGCCATTGAGCTTTCCGGTAGCGGGGCCGATGGCTTCCAGCACGGGATACCAGGACCTTATCACGCGTCCAAATGCATCGAACTCGTCGGTACCTGAAACCACCATCGTTTCTTCATCGGCCAGGGATGCTCCTTTAAATAAAGAAACTTGTTTCTTCAGTTGTATAGATCGGCCCCATCCATCTGCAAAGTTGAGGATGTTGATATCGCTGTTGTATTCCGGATCGTAGTGCCTGGTAACGGCATTCGGCACGTCATCACTGTGGTGATAATCGACGGCGATGGTATAGGGCTTTCCGGCTGTCAGCTCATACGGACCAGTGAAACGAATGAGGCGCCCATGGTCATCGAACTGGTAGCGGGTGGGTTCGTTGTTCCTGCTAACGGTGCGCGTGGCCACGCCAAACCGGTAATCGTATTCGCTGGTGGTGGTATATCCAAATGCATCTGTTATCTTAATGGGATAGCTGTGTACGGCCGGATCGTATTCAAAGGTATACGTCATACGCTGGTTCTTGTAATTGGCCGGCTTGGTGAGTGTGGTGATGTTGCCATATGCATCGTAACTGAGATCAGTGACTGCTGCAGTACCATCGGCGAGGAAGGATTGTATTTTGATGAGCGCGCCTGATGTATTATACGTGGTAGCACGTTTACGTTTCACACCTTGCGCATCGCCTATCTCTACAGAAGCCGGCGCCGATTTAAGGTACAGGTTGTCGTCATTGTGGTAGGCTATGGTGGTTTGGTTCCTGCCGGCGGATGTGCCGTCGCCTTCATCTTCTATGCGCGTGATATTGCCCAGTGCATCGTATTCATAGCTGGTTATCTTTTTTATGTTGGTGGTGACAGCTCCTTCGTAAAACAGGTTTTCTGTTTGTTTCAAAGCCGGGAAGCGTACAGAGTCCTGTACGGGCTTAATGTCCCAGGTGAATATTGTTTGTGTATACTTGTTGCCTGCTGCATCTTCGGTCCATTCGGCAGCGGTCAGTCCTTTGTTGTAATAACTGGTATTGTAGTACTGCTGCACGTAGCTGCGGTATACTTTGTTCTGATCGGCGGTATTCAGCTCACGCGTGGTGACTTTGCTGAATCCGTAAAATTCCCGCTCGTGCCGGTCCTGCCGGCCGCCTTCGTATTCAAACCGCCGGCGAATGGTATCTACCCCATCGCCCGGAACCCCATCGTAGGCCGTTACGTTTTTCATCACCCATTTGCTTTGGGGCATATCGAAGGTATTGCCCATCCGCTCATAATCGATGGTGAAGTATGCTTTGGCCAACGGACCCTTTACGGTACGCAGCATATTGGTGCGTCCAATGGCTGAAGCGGAAGCAATGAGCTCTGCATCGTCTTTCGACTCTACATAATCGGCATAGCCATCGCCATCAATGTCCATAAATGCTTTTTCCTGGCGGGATGCGCCCTGTCCACCGTTGCCACTGGGATTGATACAGATCTTCAGGAATATAATGTAGATGGGTATGGTGATGGTAACGGCCATGTTGAAGGATTCGCCTACGGACATCAAGGCTGCTATATCGCTGAAGCCCTTCCATTCCATCAGTGGCCCAAAGCCGGTGCCAGTGTTGAAGCGCACATATACTTTATCGTCGCTCATCGATAGCTGGTCGGGCAGGCCATCGTTGTTGAGGTCGTTAAACATAAAAGAATTGCGGCCTTCTGTACGGGATATGCCGAAGCCACCTTCAAAGGAGCCGCCATCGATGTTGATGCCCAGCCCACCGCCATACGACAAGCTCTTCGCCTTGTCGATATCCCTGAAGTCCCACTGTTCGGGTGGAGAAAACCGGTATCCCAGGTTGAGCATTACGTGCCCGTTGTCCCAGATACGGTCGGGCAGGCCATCGCCATTCATATCCATCCAGGTGCCGCCAGTGTAATCGTCGTTAAAGTTCAAGCTGCCTGAAATACCCATAGCTGCCCTGGCGGTATTCTGTGCACCGCTGGCTGCTTTGGTGGTTTTGTTGCCGGTGAATGCTTTTTCATATTCCCCGCCTAAACCAACGCCTTTTTGAAACCCATAGGTGGCGGCAACGCCCATGTTATTATAAACAGTGTTACCACCCAATCCGCCATGCGGCAGGGTATATTGCATGACGTGCCTGAGATCCCAATCCATGATATCGCCTTCGAGATGGCGGTACATGGCATCGGGGTACCGGTCGCCATTGAGGTCCATCATGTCGGCATCGATGTATGTTGTAGCATACGACAAGCCACCGCTGGGCCCTACGCCAAAGGCCGTGACGCCCAGCGAGTAGCTGGTTGTTTCGGTGGTACTTGTTTTGTAGATCGCCCCGGCGCCGGCGGGCACACTGTCTACCGACACATCGTGCATGTACAACCGGGAGCTGCTCATGGTATTGGCGGTCACATATACGCTGGTATCGTAGCCCAGCCATAACTGCCGGGTGGGATCGGAGTACAGGGTGACGAAGTTCGCCTTCGAAGGGTTGGGCATGTTGCCCATGTTGGCCGTGTCGGTAAAGGCGTTGGGATCGGTAGAGTAGCTGTTATTGAATTCATCGAGGTTCAGCTTGGTCTCGTTGATCGGTACATTGCCCTGGTCGCCTTTGAATGCAAACTGCCCCCATCCGCGAAACTGCGCCCCGAGGTAATCCTGCGGGGGATTGGTATACAGGTTGGCCGGCCATGTGCCTTTCAATACCAGTGTATCTTTTACAGTGCCTGTACTATCTACGTAGGATGAATCCATATACTGGTTCACTACTGTTGGCCCGAGGTAAGCGGCAAATTCCAGTGAATCGGTGGCATATTCCAGGAACAGTGGTTCGCCGGCATTGCGTATGAGGGGGATGCTATCGACTGGATCCATCACGCCTCCATTCACGAATATGCGCCGGCGTGCATATACGGTGTCATTACCCTTGATGGTAAACCATAAGGTACCATTGCCGCCTCCGCTTACCTGCGGCCATAGTATGACAGTATCTTTTTGCGCTGCCGTAACTGGCGGCGCTATCCTCAACCATTGGTTGTAATTGGAATTGTCGGGAATGGGGTAGCCTTCCATGGTGGGCCTGCCGCCTGTTGATGTAACGGGCGTTGCATCGGTAAAAGCCACATAGGCATAATGGGGCGACCACTGCATGGCGGAGCGATCGATGTAAGACTTTGATATTAGCGTGAAATACAGTTCATCGGCCGTATCTACAGCAATCTGATTGGGTACCTGCACCACCTGATCGATCACCTGGTTACCGCTATAGCCTTGTATGAACCGGACCGTTTGCACATTGTTTCGACGATGCGTGACCTGCAGGAATACGGAATCAGTGGTGACCTGTTTTTTAAACCAGCCACCGATGGCTATGGTTCCCTGCTTGCCCATACCCACGGCATTTTTGCTGTGCAGGACAAAGTCTTCCGATGCCCGGTAGTAATGGCTGGTTTTATGGTGGCGGTCCGATTGCAGTGTTACCGCAGTTGTATACTGAATGATGGGATCCCACTGTACGATATCGTCTTCACCATTGTATACCGATTGCAGGCGAAAATAAATACGCTGTCCTTTGGTGACCGGTAAGCCGCTTACGTTGGTGGGTGTTTTCGGGGTGAAATCATTGGGGCCGATGGTGGCGCTCCACAACGTGTCGGCACCTTGTTGTATGCTTACGCGTACACCATCTTTTTTGTTATTGATGAAGCCGGTTGGATTAGGCACTTCGATCAACTGCACCGGTGCGGTGATACTGATGGTACCGCTCACCGGCGCTTCCCAAAAACGGATAACATCCTGCAAGGGAAAATCACGTTCCTGTTTTGCCTGGCGGGCGGTGTCTATTTGCAGGAAGGCGGGATCGATCCTGCCGGCGAAAACGGGGCTGGGTGTTTCTTTGCTGTTGGTGGTGAACTCCGGATCGCCCTGTGCGTTCAGGTGATTGAAATACACCACACCACCATCGGCAATATCGATCAGGCCATCGCCATTGAAATCGGCAAAGAAGATTTTGCTGGTGGTGGTGGATGTCATGTGTTGTACGCCGAAAAAGCCGTTGTAGGGCAGCGCCTGTCCTCCGCCGCCGATATTCTCTGTTTTGCTGGTGCCAAAATCGATCACTCCGTTGATGATCTTTTTCTCGCCAAATTGCCGGAGGCCGCCACCGAGGTTGGGCCGGTAATACAGGTGCATACCGGTAAGCAGGTCGAATTTCTTGAACACTTTATCGGGCAAGCCATCGCCATTGATGTCTATGAGGCTGAGTATTTCTTCCTGGTTATCCTGCCCGTAGGTAAAGCCTCCTCCCACAGTGAGCTTTTTGCTCCATACGCCGCCTGCAATACCACCCAGCGAAATGACCAGTCCACCGGCAGCACTTTTCACTTTTGCCACACTGATGGCTGAGCCATGGTCTTCGAACTGAGGTATGGGGTTGATGATGCCGCCTTTGATGTTATCGCCGGGCATTTGCCAGGGCGATAGAGATGCTGACGATTTATAGGTATTGTTGTCCCTGACATCATCATAATAATCGAAGTCCTGGCTGTAAAACAAACTGTCCTTATTGTCCAGTTCCCGGATGCTTTTCAGCAATGTTTTGTAAAAGGCGCCTTCTGCGTATGTAAACTCGTAACTGCGTATAAGGGTGCTGTTATACCAGATGCGTACCTTTCGCAGCAGGTCGGCGCTCACCTGTTTAAATCCCAGGCGGGCGTCGATGACTATGTCTTTGCGCCTGGTGATATCGCCCACGTGACTGTTGCGCAAGAATTCCAACTGGTAGGCGCCGTTGGTATTGCCATGACCGGTATAAAATATACGACGCAGGTATAACTGCCGGCCCTGCTGGGTGCTGCCAGTAAGGCCCGGGTCTTCTGCGGTTTCATATTCGTAGCGCACATTGTTGTCGTTCAGGTCGCGGGTTTCGGTGAGCGCCCAGTAAGCGATGTGGCCGCTGTCGTCTTTCAGCACAGACCCGTTGTCTACGCCCGTGCCGGGACGACCTCCGTAGTAATTTTTACGGCCGTTCTTTTCGGCCACTTCCCACCAGTAAGTGGCGGGGCTGTTGCCATGGCGAATGATCTTACTGAAGTCTTCTTCTACCCGGGGATAAAAACGCTTTTCGGCTGTGCGGGCCACGAAGGTATCGCGGTTGTTGACGGGCGCCAGTTGTTCGCCGCTCAGCAGGTACATTTCTGTTTCCAGCGCTGCATCATAGCGGGGAACGCCCCAGCGGGTATCGATGCTTACGGAGGGGGTAAGCAGGTTCCATCCCGTACCCATCCAGGAAGTGCCGCCTTCGTTGTTGTACAGGATGTTGACGGCCGGGTTCATGCCCTGGCGCCCCTGCGGCAGGTTCATGGTAAAATTCAGTACGGCATTGCCTAGGCTGTTGGCCGTGGGCGTAGGTATCATGGCTATGCCGGTGGCGGGATCGGCGGCTTCAAAGTCTTTGATGGAAGTAGGCGCATATCCCTGTGTGGATGGTTCATCGGGCAGGTTGATGAAGGCGTCTGTGGGATCAGAGGTAAGCACTACCTGGTGGCTGGCGCCGGCATGCGTAACGACCGGCTTTTTTGCTGCTGCTACCAGCTCCTGGCCAGGCGCGCTTATGAATAGTGGCATTGGCGGTTGTTGCCTGCCGATATAGGCGGCAGCCAGCACAGCACCTGAACAATATAATAGAAAGGTAATTTTCTTTTGCATACGTGGCGCTTATCATTTTACAATTACCAGTCTTCTGCTGGTTTTGGATAACCCGGCTATAAATACCAGTTCATACATGCCGGCGACTGTCAGCTCACCGGTGAACAGGTAATTGGAGCGGCGATCTCCTTTTTGTGTCGTGGTCAATTTGCCTTCCGGTGTGTATACCGACATGGTTACCGGCGCCGGTTCATCGAGCGTAACCCGTGCTGCAAACCGGCCGGTGGATGGATTGGGAAATACGGTTACATCGTACAGCTTGTTGTTGGGAATGGCTTTTACGGTTATGTCCTGGTGATTGTAACAACCGTCCTTACCGCATCGGATGGTGTATACGCCGGGCCTGGTAATGCGCACCTGCGGACTGAATGATTGAAAATTATCCGGCCCTTTCCATTCCCAGCTCAGACCGGATGGCAGGCTGGCGCCTGCATTGAGTGTGACCGTGCCTCCTGCGGGCAACGTATACTGACCGGCCTGCAAAGCGGGCAGGGGCACATCTGTATAATTGATATAAAATGAATCTGTATAGCTGTGTTGGCTGGCATCGGTAACGATGATCATATATTTACCGGTGGGCAGGGATGAAAATGTAAGGGGTGTAGTTGGATCGGTAATGCGCCGGTTGGCGATAACGCCAGTGGCGCTTTGTACTACCAATTGAAATGGTGCTTTGCCGCCCAGTATGCGTGTTTGCAGGCTGCCTGTGGCCTGTTGTGTGCAGGCAGGCTGATCGATGATGGTTTGTAATAACAGGGCTGGCCCGGCGATCAGGGTCCAGGCATCTTTACCGGACCCATCTTTATCCCACACCACGTTGGTAAAGGTGGCGATGCCCTGCTTATCCAAGGCAGTCATTGGCAGGTAGGCTGTTGCGGCCGTGTTGAAATTCCCTTTGCCCGATGGATCAATGACCAGCCAGTAAACGGGTTGCAGTGGTAAGCGCGCGTCTACCGGTTTGGTATCTATTTGTACCGTGGTGGAGTAGGATGTGTTGCCAGCTATCTTCATCAGCCAGGTGCGTTGCAGCATCAGCGGTAAGCCGGCTATTTTAGGCGCCGGGATGAACGGTTTATCATTATCGCCCCATATCAAAAAAGTATGGTTGGCCAGGGGATCTGCTGTTGTTACCGTGAGCAATCCCGGCGTATTGCTGCTGCCTGCTTTGGACTGGTACAACCCCGCCGTATCATCGCGGCCGATGCCGGCAATATTGTGATGCCATTGCGGGTAATCGTATCCCTGCCAGATGGCTTCGCCCGCACTGTTGAGGTAGGTAGCCCCGGGTTCCGTTAAAGTGATGCCGTATTTCAGCGCCAGCCAGGAAGCCACCTGCAACCGTTCTGTGCTGTTCAACACGCGGTTGTACACGATCAGTTCCGGGATGAGTCCATTGAAATTAATCACCGGTACTTTGGGGGTAATGGGCTGGCCGCCGATGTGTAATGTTTGGGAAGTAATGGCCTGGGAATCTTTTTCTTTCTGCTGCACATATACATTCACTTTAGGCTGGCGCCTGATGACATCATAGAAATTCATGTAGCGGTAGGCCGGCAGATCGGCCATACGGTCGGTAGTGAGCACCAACCCCGTGTTGCTGTTTTGTGTGGTGTACCAGATGCTATTCTCGCGGGCGGTATCGGTGGTTTGGTACACGGTAAAAATGCTGGCGCTGCGCCAATCGCGGCTGCCGAGGTGCACGGGCAGACTGTGCCGGCCATCGAGCACCAATGCCGGATGAAAATTCAGGTGCTGCAGCGTGGCCTGATCATAGGTGAGCCAGGTGGTATCAGTAGGTAAGCGGCTGCGTAAGCCAGCCTTGTTGTTGTTGGTATCTGCGGCATACCAGCGTATAGCGCCACCCACCCCACCGGGATTGGGGGTAGGGGATTGCGCAGGCGCCACACAATAAGAAATGCCCAGCACAACCAGGAGTGCGACGATTTTCATGGTTTCAATATTTAGAGCTTTGCTAAGGACTACCTAATGTTTTCAAGAGCGGATATGTCAGTCATTAACAGTGGCGGTGGTGCTTAGTTACTCTCGAAGAAGGAGGACATATTGAATCCCACGGAAAGCTCCCACACGGAGTTGTTATTTTTCGTGGCGATGAAATTATAAGAGTTGGCCTGTGTTTCTACCGCACTGGTGGCGCTCCAGTAAAAGCGGCCGTTGATCTTCACCGCGTCCTTGATCATCCAGGACGCATCTACTGCCACCCCGAAATTATTTTTGCCCCGCAACACATTGCGCAGTTGCTGCTGTTGTTGCAGGTCGGTACCAAATGCTTCTTCTTTGCCTTCGCCCCAGGAGGTATATTTTAAATTTCTTGTAGCTACGTTAATACCAAGGAATGGTCCGGCGCCCAACGCCACTGTTTTTTCAAAAGGAAACCATTTGGCCAGTCCTACCAGGTTCACATACTGGTAGGCGAACTCCATTTTGTAATGGAAGTCGCGCTCGTAGTTGCTGAACTCTACGTTGCCGCCCTGCCTGGCATACAGGATCTCTGTCTGGAACCCCAGCCGTTTATCTACCAGGTTGTAATCGTAATAGATACCCAGGTGCCAGCCGTAGCGGCCTGTTTCTGTGATGCTGTAATTAATAAAGTAAGGTTCGCTGAGGATGATGGTGGACAGGTTGCTTATTTTTGAATAATTGGCCCCGGTTTTGAAGCCGAACGCATATTCCTGGGCATGTGTAGTGCGGTGGCACAAGAGTAATAGCAGCCAGCAAAGTGCCATCCTGATCATCCGCATGGGTTGGGTGTTTGGCTGTAAAGGTTGTGGAAAATATGGGATGGAGCAATCCCATGAAGATGGGAGAATTGGAGGGAGGCACGAAATTGACTGGCTGTTTTTAGTTTTTTTACGGCGTTTTTTGTAACTTCCATTTATATGAATAACAGCGGCTTATATTATCTTTCTGCTTTCTTCTTACCTGTTGGTGCTCAACTGCCGCTGCGCCGATTTCCGCGTCCCGCCTGCATTTGAGGCTTGTTTTCTTGCTACTGTCTTGCTATTATCTTGCTACTGGCTTGGCTCTGGCTTCCGACCAGGTAGGCTGATCTGTTGTGCATCCTTGCCGGACCTGCGGCGGAGCCCCGGCTGACGGTTTCCGATGAATTATCTTTTTTACGGCGTGCAAAAAGTGCAAAAAACGGACAAATCGGCCATTTGTGCAGGTTTGGACCGGAATGGGACATGCCCATTTGGAAAGGGGGTATGCGGCGTTGTAAGTTTGGATAAAACCCAATCTTATGGCAAAAGTGACCAGTTTAATTGAGCTCCGCGGAACGATTGCTGACCTGACGTTCCGCAAAACGGAGGATGGTATTATTGCAGGTATGAAACCTGGTCCTACCCGGGAGAAGGTGCTGACGCATGAAAATTTCAAACGTACACGGCGCAATGCGGCCGAGTTTAAACTGGCCATCCAAGAGGCGACGTTGTTGCGTCATGCGCTGGGCACGGCGCTGAATGGGAAAACGGGTTCTTCCCTGAACGGGCGTATGAATGGTTTGTTTTGCAGGGCCGCCCGGCAGGATGGTGTGAGTGAACTGGGAATCCGCCGGGCTTCGAAAGGGGATACCGGTTTGCTGCGTGGTTTTGATTTTAATAAGCAATTATTGCTGGAGCAGGCGCTGCCTGTTCGATTAACGCATCAACTGGATGTAGAGACGGGCGTCTGCCGGGCGGAAGTGCCTTGTTTTATTGCCCGGAAGCGAAAAGGGTTTCCCGTGGCGGCTACGCATTTCCGTATTGTATCGTGGGTGGCAATGATTGATTTTATTCATGGGCATTACAGGCAGGATGTGCAGCGGAGTGAGCTGTTGCCGTTGCGTAAGAAAACGCCGGAAGGGATGTGTTTTGAACACCGGCTGGAACCGGGCGCCGGAAAGGTGATGGTACAAGTGTTGGGTATGGAGTTTTATAAGGTGGTGGAGGGGAAAGAGGTGTTGGTGAAGGGCAGCGCGGTGCGGATACTGGAGGCGGTGAGGGTGGAAGAAAAAGGCAACGAGGCAACAAGGCATCAAGGCAGCGAGGAAGGGGAGCCAGAAGGCAATGATGTATTGAGGCATCCCACGTTCGCTGAAGCTTCGGTGGGCGAGGAAGTAGGGAAACACGAGATGAAGCCGAGCTGTGCGCCCATTTTCGGCCCAGTAAGGGCCCCCGCTGGAGTAAAGACAGCACCTACAAAACAATGGCCCCAGGGTGGGTTACATAAATACCCTTAGCCACCGGCTGATTAATCATTAATACAATGGAATACTCTATCGCCTACTTGTAGTTGCCTGCCCCGGTGATGTATTATTGTGCAGTGATTTAAATCCTTCACTTTAAAAAATCACTTTATGGGTCGCTATCTTCTCAGCAGCGGTTTTACCAGGCAATTCCAGCAGGAATCTACCTGTCATTTCGATGTAGCAGCAATACCTTGCCAACACCTGCTTGTTAAAACGTTTGGCCACAACGAAACTGACATCCGTTCTTTCAGTCAATGGCTGGCACCCCAATTGCACGACGAAGCTATTATCCAGGGCCTGCAAGACAAACTGGCCAATCATGATATTCCCGCCACGCAACGCTTATACGCATTTGTACAGGAGACCAGTCAGGAATTGGCTGCCCAGGCCAAGGCAGAACCGTATACAGCCCATTATTATAATCATTTGATAACCCTGCTTCATTCTTTCCTGGACCTGATCGATGCTTTTACGATGCATGGTCTTCAAATGATTGCCTGCTCCACCACAGTATGCAGTACCGCAGTAAACAGCCAGCCGGAAAATAGTGAATGGGTGAGCAAGGTGTACAACGTTATGGAAGATTACCAGTACCAGATCATGGAATATTTTCAACACTTTGAGTTGCTTTTAACAAAAGAATCAGCCGGCACCGAAAATAATAGCCGTGTACTGGTTAAGTCGTATGTAGCTCACTACCTCGATACCATCCTCCACCACACAGAGCAACTGATTAATAACACTGATTCAATACTGGAAATGCTGCATGGCTGGGAAACAGCCCTTCAAAACCGGGAAGAGCAGGAGTTGTATAACTGATGTTCTTTTGAATTGTTCTACGCAGTTCTGGTCGTTTCCCCGTACAATTCTTTTCTCCCGCCTTGCTTCCAATAATTATTGGCTGTTGCAAATACTATGTCCAAATCAACCCGCTATAAAGTCCATTTTATACCCCATCTGCTGAGACGCTGAACTTTAGTTTTGTGTATACGCGCATTATCAGGATGCTGGTGCCGATGGTCTGTTCGTCACCGGTGTTCAAAAACAAGTATTATCAAAACAAACTACAAGAAAATGACAACAACAGATTTTACGCTCACGCTAACAACGGAGAAAACTCCTCAGGAAGTGTTTAAGGCTATTACCAACGTTCGTGGTTGGTGGTCAGGATATTATTCTGAAGAAATCATAGGCAATACGGATAAACCTGGTGATGAGTTTAGTTTTCGTGCCGGAGATGGCGTACATTATAGCAAACAAAAACTGGTAGAAGTAATACCCAACAAAAAAGTGGTATGGCTGGTAACGGAAAGTGAACTGAGTTTTGTTGGTGAGAAGCATGAGTGGACGGGTACCAAAGTGATTTTTGACATTTCAGAAAAAGGGGGTAAAACCGAACTCGTATTTACCCACGAAGGGTTGAATCCAGCATTTGAATGTTATGAAGCCTGTGCTCCGACCTGGGCTCAATATCTACGCAACAAATTATTGCCGTTGATAAATACTGGTAAGTTGCAATAGCACACAGAGCAACTGATTAGCAACACCGATTCAACACTGGAAATGCTGCATGGCTGGGAGATAGCCCTGCTAAGCCGGGAAGAGCAGGAGTTGTATAACTGATGTTTTTTAAAGGAAGGCCCGCCGTGGCGGTGCGGAGTAACAGAGAGGCAGGGCTATGATTTTTCCCCTGCATTGGTAAAATCCTGCTTCCTTATATTCAACTTAGCCATTTTTGATTCCAGGGTGGTAGGTTTAATATTCAGTAATTCCGCAGCGCCATTGATCCCCCGTATCCGGCCTTTTGTTTTTCTGAGAATGGAAGTAATATATTCCTTTTCAGTTTCCCGATGAATATCCTTCATCTCTTCAAGGGTATTGACACTCGTGTTAACGGCCAGTTTGGAAGTTGTTAGGGAAAGCTTCCGTGCTAATTGCAATGCTGACTTGCCATCATTGAGTACAACGGATTGTTCCAGGACGTTTTCGAGTTCGCGAATATTCCCCGGCCAATGGTATGCATACAGTTCTTCCATCATGGATGCAGCGATACCATGGAATGGCTTATTGAAAGCCCTGCAAAACTTATTTGCAAAGAATAGAGATAGTGCTTCGATATCCGTTTTCCGTTCCCGCAAGGGTGGCAGGGTGATAGGAAAAACGTTTAAACGATAATACAGATCAAGCCTGAAATTCCCATCTGCTACTTCTTTTTCAAGGTTCCGGTAGGTTGCTGTCACAATGCGGACATTAACTTTTACCGGTGAACTTCCCCCTACATATTCAATTTCCCTTTCCTGCAAAACACGTAATAATTTCACCTGCAGGGCAAGTGGCAATTCTCCGATCTCATCTAAAAAGATAGTTCCGCCATCAGCTAATTCGAACTTGCCTTTTCTTTTTTCAATAGCGCCTGTAAAAGCGCCTTTTTCATGACCGAACAACTCAGACTCAATCAATGTGGCTGGAATAGCAGCACAATTCACCTTTATGAATGGCCCCTTCCTCCTGGGCGAAAGTGAATGTATGGATTGCGCTACGCGCTCTTTTCCGGTACCACTCTCACCCAGTAATAAAACAGAAGTACTATAGGGTGCTACCTGTGCCGCAAGATCCAATGCAGCCAATAACAGATGATGACTTCCGATAATGCTTTTGAATCCGGCATGGCTCATTACTTCATCGGGTATCTTATTGGTAGAAACAGGCCGGCTTATTGCCACGGCTGATTCCGTACCATAATAAATTGTTTTTTCGGCCAGCTCTTCCAGGCAGGTTTTCAAACGTCCCAATAGGCCAATATGGTCTTTGGTGTAAATACGGGCTTGCCGGCTGTAGAAGAAATAGTGAACGGATAGTCCGTAGCCCAAAGTAACCGGAAATACAAGGTATGACTTCAGTTGGAAATGATCCAACATGATCCTTTGCAGCGAAGTCTTAGTAGTTTTTTTTGTTGCAGGCTCATTGCCATAAACCCCTGCTTTGCTATCTGTATGACTGTTTCCAATGATTACAGAAAGCTCGTTTTTATGTAAACCTGTAATGGTCATTAATTCCTTTTCACCGACAAACTGGTATTCATCAAACCCGATACGCAGATATCCCGCATCACCCAACTGCTCAGCATCCAGTGGCCTGATTCCCGATGTAATAAGATCAAATGGTATAAAAGACTGTATCGCCCTGGCTACCTTCAACAATTTCCGGGGAGCATCTGAAGTTTCATTGCTTATTGCTGCTAACTGTTTTTGTAAATATTCTTCCTGCCGCAATTTTGATTCAAGGCTATTGGTGTGACGATACCATGCGATATCCAGCGTGATCAGCAGATCCTGTTCCCTGAATGGCTTCACAAGAAATCCATAAGGATCAGTTGTCTTTGCTTCTTCCAGTATTGGTTGGGTTGCATAAGCGGATAAATAAACAAAAGCGATATTGTCGGCCCTTAGCTTCCTGGCAAGATCAATGCCCGACTGATCTCCCTCCAACCGGATATCCAGGATCACAAGGTCAGGTTTATGCTTCATCAGCAGTTCATCGGCCTCTTCCACGGAAGTGGCAATGCCAGTTACCCTGTAACCAGCCTGCCTTAATATTAACCGCAGATCATTGGCTACAACAAATTCATCTTCTACAATAAGTATTTTTTTACTCATAAGATCTGTTGTTTAAAAATTAGCCAAAGTTTCGTCCGTTATTTGTTTGCTGATAAGGGCAAACCTGATCGTAATATGCAGGCCATTATTATTTACCATATTGAACCGGCCTTTCAATTGCCTGGCAAGTCCCTGCACCAATTCAAGCCCCAGCGAGCTATGTTCTATTAGATCAACATCCACTGGCAAACCAATGCCATTGTCTGATATATTCAGTAATAACTGATCAGTTCCGTCATGTTGCAGACTGATACGCACCATTCCCTTCCGTTCATGGGGAAATGCATACTTAATGGCATTCACGATGCACTCATTAATGATCAATCCCAACGGCACTGCCTGCGATACATCAAGATCTAACCGTTCAATAGCCTGTTCAAAAACGATCCGGTTCCTCGTGCCAAGGCTGTCCTGAGCATGGTTTACCAATTCATTGATATATTCAGCCATGGCAATGGAAGCAATATTTTCAGACTGATAAAGCTTTTGATGGATCAGCGACATGGCATATACCCGGCGCTTACTGTCCTGGATAGCAGTGAACGCAGCATCATTATTGATATACACGGCTTGCGAATTGAGCAGGCTCATTACCATTTGAAGATTGTTCTTTACACGATGGTGTATTTCTTTTAATAACCATTCCTTGTCCGTAAGTAGCTGTTCCAGTTGTACGTTTTTTTGAGTCACCACTTTATTATTCTTTCGTCTCAAATGGCTTTGCCGGTATAATAACCCCGCAATGATCAATACGGCGGCAATACCTGCGAGCGTTAAATTTTTTACCAGTCTTGCCTGTTCCAAATTGGCCTTTTCCAGTGTTGCCTGTTCATGTAATAAGGCGATCTGATCTTCTTTTTCCTGTGTCTCGTACATC
Source organism: Paraflavitalea devenefica (assembly GCF_011759375.1). Taxonomy (NCBI): domain Bacteria; kingdom Pseudomonadati; phylum Bacteroidota; class Chitinophagia; order Chitinophagales; family Chitinophagaceae; genus Paraflavitalea; species Paraflavitalea devenefica. The sequence goes on from NZ_JAARML010000003.1 coordinate 672,236, forward strand.
ACCTGCAGCTCTTCCGCCTGTCGTATTTTTGTCACCTTGAAATTGGAATCCAGCAACGCTTTGTATTTCCTGTAATGGGCTGTCATGGACACATGATCGTTCATAATTGAATCGATATGGATCAGCCAATGATACGCATAAAGGTTGGACGATAGCTCCTGGTTGATCATCAAAGGTGTTGCGATCAGTTTTTCAAAATATGCTTTTGCCTTTCCGTATTGCCCCTGCTTCAGGTATAAATGGGCAAACTGATCATTGACCGTGCCCCTCAAAAATGGTCCTCTGATGCCTTCGGCCAACGTCTCCAGTGAATCCATCTTTTTGATGTATAGCTCCGCCAGGTCCAGCTTCCCAAGGGATGTATAACAGGTAGCAAGCACGTTGAAATAACGGAATTGATCTGCCAAATTCGACGGGGCGTTTACCTTTCTTGATATAGCCATCGCCAGGTCGAGCGCTTCCTGTGAACGGCCTTGCCCACACATGTAGGAAACAATGTCGTTCAACACGCCATATCCCGCCGGGTCACGGTCGATCACAAACCGGTCCAATGCTTTTTGCGTAAGATCATATCGCTCCTTGTCTTCCCTGCCCTCTAAAGCATACAAACCCGATAAGCGACTATAAAAATGAGCCCATCCGATACTGTCACGGCTGCTCTCGGCAACTTTGATCGTTTGCAATGCATAGCGCAATGGTTCCCCAAACTGCCCCTGAAAAGATGTAACCATCGCAATAGCGTCCGAATTATAATGGATGTAGGGATAATGAATAGATTCTTCCAGCCTGATCGCTTGTAAGAATATCCTGTTGGCAGCTTCCAATTGCCCGGAGACCACGAGCATATAACCCAGGTCAGTCAACGCATTGATCTCCCCCTCCGTGTTGCCCAGGCTATGGTACAGGCCCGACGCTGTCTGTAAGTCCGTCACTTTACCTTGAAAGGTGGCCTGCATAGGAGCCGTGTACATGCCCCGGTAGGCAAATGCCCTTGCTTCTGTTGCTTTATCGCCGGCTTTCCGGCATTGATCGATCAGGAGATTGTAAATAGAATCACCTTTGGGGTGATTGACCTGTACATACATTTTTCCAAGCAGGCAAAGCCCTATCCTGCCCAGTCTTTCTTCTTTCAAAGACCTGCTTTCTGCAATGGCCGTACTTAGAAAATAGTCAACACTGTCTCTATACCTGGAATAATTACCGGGTTGAAAAGCATAGTAAGAACCCAGCAGCAACAGCAGTTCCAGCCGCTTACGGCCTGTTGCTTTGGCAAGCTGCTGCATGCCAACACCTGCCTCCCGCCGGTCTATCCATTGCGATTGCGCAAACAATGCCCCGTCACCAAATCCTTCTGCCAGCACCGGAAACCGGCTCAACCCCAGCGACCGGCTGGCTGTATACAAACAGGTGTCATGATCAACCAGTCCTTCCTTGGCAACAACGATATAAGTGGAGCTAAGCAACAAGTTCAGCCTTTGCCATGATTCTTTGTCCTTAGACGGGTGATAGTAGGAATATCCCGAAACGACTTGTTTAACGGCGCTTTGAGATTGCCCGTCAAAAGATATCAATACACCGGACAGCATGCACATAAGAACCACCCTGGACATATTTTTTTCTTTTTGCATATTGTAACAGAATCTTTTGCAAAGCAAAACTGAATTGAAAGTTAACGCTTTCCGGGCGGCGGAACGGGAAATGCTACTCCGAAACATTGGAGTTTCGGAGCCGGAACTCCAATGTTTCGGAGTAGCCTGCCAGTATTTCTTTCGGGCTCACCTTATAGATAGTTCCCTAAAAAATTGCCTTCCAGTTTATTAAGAATTTACGCTTTCCTGATATGATTGTTGCTGCCAAATGGCATGCAAGTAGCCATAATACGCAAAACAAATTGTATGACACATTCAACTCAATGGGGCGCCCCTACGCCTATCGACCCTAAAAAGGGTTTCAGGATCCACTTAATTGTTTTCCTCCTTGCCACCCCTGCAATCTGGCTTGTATGGTACCTGACCGATCGGACCTATCCCTGGCCGTTGTGGTCCACCCCGGCATGGGCAATCGGCGTACTCTTCCACTACCTGGGTGTATTTGTTTTTAAAAAATCAAAGAACAATTAAAGAACAGCATCATGGATAAGCAACAAAAAACATTCAGACGTATCGTAACAGGTCATGATGCAAACGGGAAGGCCATCATTATTTCTGATGCACCTCCTGTACATACACAACTGGTGGGCGGCCCTGGAGGGCCTACCTTCTTTGAAGTATGGCATACGTTAGAAACACCTGCTTTAATTCAGGCCCGGCCCTATGAGCCGGATGAGAAAGGATTGGTATTGCCGCCACCCAAAAGCGGTACGCGTATCCGGGCGATCGAATTTCCACCGGAAGGCGAAGAAATAAGAAAACTTACATCCACAGATGCGGCTGCCAAATTCAGGTCAATGGGTGATGAGAAAGCGTCTACATCAGATGAAGCAGCTCCTCATCCATTGATGCACCGGACAAAAACGGTCGATTACGGGATCGTACTGGAGGGCGAGATCACATTGGTCCTTGATCGCGGAGAGGCGACCATTCAGGCTGGTGATATTGTTATTCAGAACGGCACCAATCATGCCTGGGCAAACCGGTCAGGCAAGCCCTGCCGTATGATCTTCATCCTGATCGATGGCGAATTCACCAATGAAATTACCTAACCAGTAAACTAACAGTATGCGTATAAGACCGTTACCTCCGGATTCCCTTAGCCCGGAGGTCCGCTATGTGCATGACGAGATTGCCAGTCTCATTGGCCGGAGTCAAAGCCAGGTAAACATGCTCGATGCACGGGGGGCCTTGCTGGGCCCTTTCCCGCCCATGCTGCACTACCCGCAGTTCGGCATACCAGCGCTGAGCTTTTTACGAACCCTTGACATGCACGCAACCCTCGACAAGCGGGTGCGTGAAGTAGCCATACTTACTGTAGGGGCTGCCTTTGGCGCCCGCTTCGAACTGTATGCACATGAGATCATGGCAGCAGCATTTGGCTTGCCGGATGATATCATCGCTTCGCTTGCAGCGGGTGGTCATCCCTATGGTTTAAATGTGCAGGAAACCATCGCGCATAATGTCGCTTATGCATTGGTTGCTGGTCATGTTGTTCCGGCTTCCACTTATAAGCAGGCAGTACAGTTGCTTGGGCAGCATGGTGTGGCAGAGCTCTTCTTCCTGGTAGGCGGCTACAGCCTCATCGCCATGATCCTGAACGGATTTGATATGCCTGCGCCTCCCTTTGTGTAGCCCCCTTCTTTTCGACTGACATATCCACTGTAATTGATTAAGACTAACACCAAAAGCATGACAGCAAAAGTTTTTTTATCACTATCCAGCAAGGCGCTTGTATTGATAACAATGTGCCTCCTGGTAAGCAACACATACGCAATGGAAAAATTATCCAATGCCAAACACCTGGCATACAATGGCGAAGAAGTGACTGTATTGACACGGTACGAGGTAAAAAAAGGGTATAAAAAGAAGTTTCGCAAGCTCCTTCGTAAGTATGTGAGACAGGCTATTGCCGATAAAAGAAACATCATGGCAGAAGCCTATTATGAACAGGAAAACCCTTCCATATTATGGGTCATAGAAAGATGGGATAGCAAAAGCGGACTGGAGACCAGGAGGAACGGCGCAAAATTCAAATTGATAAAGTTATTAGCTGAAAAGAAGCTGGTACAACCTGCAAAAACAATCTACGTAAAAGACCTGGAGCCGATCTCAAAAAAAGAATGGAGAAGAGAGCCGGAGGAGGAAGATAAGCCGATCACTATCATGTTGTTTGTGGATAGCAAGGCAGGAACTGAAGGTGCTTTTAAAGATGTGTACCACAGGGCCATGCCGCAATTCCGGGGTGAGCCAGGTGTTATCAATTACCAGCTTTCACAATTGGAAGAAGACAGCACTCAGTTTGTTACCTATGAAAAATTCCGGAGTGAAGACGCCTTCCAATATCACCTGAGCTTTCCTCCTATACAGCCTGTGATCGATTATTTGAATACCAGCATCAAAAAACAACCTTTCCAAACAGGCCTTCACAGGCTTATAGCGTTTGCGCCTAAAAAGCGGTAATGACAGGTTCATAGATTAATAAACAACATTACTTATAACAATAAAAACTTAAAAATGAAACCGATCAAACAAATCATGTTGGCAGGAATAGGTGCACTTACTGCATTTAATGCTGATGCCCAGGTAAAAGTAAAAGCCGCACAGATCAATGACCATGAATTATCTGTATTGAACCAATTGGCATCCCCTTCTGTAGTTGTCAACATGCCAGTATCGCAATTATTGAATGCTCCGGGAAACGAAGACTTACGGGCATTCTTTTTTACTCCTGTAAAGGATTCAACTGTATTGAAAGGAAAAAAGATTGCGGTGATTGCTGCTGATGGCTTTGAGGAAATTGAATTATTAGGTCCCGTATGGTATTTCAAGCAACTGGGAGCTAAAGTAGATATCGTGGCGCCAAAATATAATCCCGCCCCGGAAAGGTATGGTCTTATGTATCCTGAAATGGCAAAAACGCATATCATGGCCATACAATACCTGCAGCCTGTAGGCTGGATAAAATTCGACCGCACGGCAGACCAGATCAAGGTAAGTGATTACGATGCCGTGTTCATTCCCGGCGGCGCATGGAACCCGGATAACCTGCGCTATGACAAGGACGTGATAAAGTTTATACAGGATTTCAACAAGTCGGGAAAACTGATTGCGGCCATCTGTCACGCCCCGGTTGTGCTGGCTTCTGCTGATATATTGAAAGGAAGAAAGCTGACAGGTTATTGGAACATACAGGTGGATCTGAAAAATGCGGGAGGAACGGTATTGGAACAACCTGTGGTAACAGATGGAAACCTGATCACCAGCAGGCATCCTATTGATGTGGCTGATTTTTCAAGGGCAGTGGAAAGTTGGCTGATCAAAAAATAATCAGCCACAAAGGAGGCTTCAACTATAAAAATTAAAGGAAATGAAAAAGACAATTTCATCGCTAATGACAGCAGCACTAATAATTTCCTTACTTGCATCAAACATTAAAAATGATATGAGCGCTAATCCTAACTCACAAACCTATGTACTGGTACATGGCGCATGGCAGGCCCCTTATGTATGGGATGCAGTACGTACCGACTTGCTTAAAGGTGGCAATCAGGTAATTGTGGTAGAACTTCCCGGTCACGGTGCCGACACTACTCCCGCGTATAAGCTTAGCCTGGATGTTTACAGCAATAAGGTTATCGAATCCATTTCCAGGGTAAATGGCAAGATTATCCTTGTTGGACATAGCCTGGGTGGCATGGTTGTAACAAGTGTGGCAGAGAAAATTCCTTCAAAGATCAGTAAGCTGGTGTACATCGGAGCTTTCCTTCCATCATCAGGGCAGGCCCTTACTGATCTTGCCTTTTCAGACCCGGATTCAAAATTGGGCCCACTGCTGGTACCATCTGCCGATCAATTGACACTGGATGTAAAGCGTGACAGCCTCACCTGGCTGTTTATAAATGACGGTACACAGGCAGATAAAGAAAAAGTTCTTGCCAACTATAGCCCTGAACCGGCAATTCCCTTTACCAACAAGGTTACCTTAACCAATGATCATTTTGGTGCAGTAGAAAAAGTTTACATTAAAACGCTCCAGGATATTGTGATATCACCTGCGTTACAGGACCGGATGATAGCGGGGGCAGGTATCTCCAAAGTATATGCTGTTAATACAAGCCACTCACCATTTCTGTCCCAACCGCATGAGGTTGCAAACCTGTTGTTTAAAATTGGGGAATAACATACTATTACATTATGGTAGAATACAAAGAACGATCAATTGATTAGGTTGGTCGTTCTTACTTCCAGAAGTGTTATAAAAACAAAAAAGGTCCATCATTGCTGATGAACCTTAGATGCGGACCGGACGGGATAACCCACCGGTTTGTATCTTGCTAAAAATCAGCATTTTAATTTTCGAGGTCGACTTGCAGGTCGATTTTAAAGAACAAAAGCACCAAACCTTACCTGGGTTTATGTGGCTTGACATTAAAATACAAAATATGTCTAATGATTTAAATTCTTACGAGTTAAAACAACACAATATTAAAAAGAGCTTTTTAATGCATTTCTTCCTTTGGGTGTAATAAAGTATATATTGCCCTTCATTGCAATTAACCCGTTTTTAAGTAAAAAGCTAATTTCGTCAGAAATACTCCACTGAAATAATTTTGGAATTTCTTCGTCCATTGCAGGTTCCATCATCAATTTCTCCAAAATTTGTTGTTGTTTATCTGTTAGAGTGTAAACCTCGAAATTTTCGCTATCAACATTGATTTCAAACGGCACATCTGGATGAATACGAATTACTACCATAAAAAGAGACCTTTCAGGATCGGTCGATAAAATCGGTTTAGGAGAACCATTGTTGCTCAAAGAACTCACTATTGTAGGAATGCCGGTTGCATATTTTTCTGCCAGCCTAATATTTTTAAGCCAATCACCAAGTTTTAAATTCCTGTAATTTCTAGCAGTAATTCTTAGTTGCGCTAAAGCCACTTCATCAATAGGAGGCAATGGACCTGGATAACTAAGTATTTCAATTCTACGATCATTACCTGCCTTATATACCCTAATTTCATTTGGAGTCGGATTTGTATAACTTCTATGATATAATGCGTTTACAATTGCTTCCTCCAAAGCTTGATAGGGATAATTAAAATATCTCCTTGATTCTACTTGCGATTCACTCTTCCGAACAAATGCCTTAATTACATTACTATCCAAATAATCCATTATTTGTCTTATTTGAATATGAACAGGACCTTGGAATTTCTTTTCAGAATATCTAGTTCCGGCTTCGTCCTCAAATTCAACTAAATTTGTAACACAGCCTTCGAAAAATTTCTCTGGATGCTTACAAAACATCAAAAGACCCACATTTAAAGGCTTAATGTTTTCCGGCGTCCCCCTTGCAATTTGCATTTTTATAGCTATTTCGGTCAAAGTAAGTCCAGAAATCTCGTCGTATAAAGTGCTTTTAATTTCCTGCAGATATGCTTGAATTAGCCCCAAGTCCAAATCATTAATACTCGCTTTGGTATTTATCCGATCATCAAAATATTTATATGACGCTAATTCATTTAGTCGTTCTTTTAACCGTCGAGTTGCCGGAATAGTAACCGAAGAAGGTCTAACGTACTGTTTCAGTTGTCCTTTAGGTCCAAGTGTATTCGGAGCTTCATATGGTCGTTCCTCGCCAGTATTCACCCAAATTATTACTATATGCTTATCTTGGTAGACAATTGGCTCAATGATTGGAAAAATATTGGGCTGAATTTTAAAACAAAGTTCGATAAACTCCTTTTGAATCTTGTCAATTTGATTAAGCTGGACTCCAACAGGAGGGAGAATTGGAATGCCATCTTTTTCTTCAATCCCGACTATTATATAACCACTCCCATATTCATTAATGTCATTTGCAAAAGCACACATCGTATGAATAACCTCCTCAGGATTCCACCCGCGTTTATATTCAATTCTGACCGACTCCACCGTTTTAGCATTTACAAGGTCGTCTATATTTATTGGTATTGCCATTTCATTTAGTTGGAAATTCTTTATATACTTGTCCATCAATCATACAGCCACCCTTTGCATACAAGGGATGCGCCTTTACAAGTGTAGGATCGCTTAAGTCGGGATTAAAAATACGTTTTCCCCATTGTTTAAAGAAAAAAGGTATATTTTGTCTCTTACAATTATCCCTAATTTTCAAAACCCATTCCTTTTCAACCTTCCTTGCCCTTCCTCCAGATTCACCTCCTACCACAATCCAAGATAGTCCATAATAATTATTATAAGATATATCACCTAATAGCGGCTCAAAGGATACAAATTTAATCTGAGCAGAAGACCTTTTTAACAAGTCAATTCTTCCAGCTTCATCTTCACTTTCTACAGAAACTCCTAACCAGATGTTATCTGACCAGCACAAGCTTTTAGATAATCCTACTACCCTATCAATTCGTTTGGTCAATATCTGGAACTGATGAATCGGTGTTTGATTCATAATCTGAAAAATGCGATTAATATAAGGCTCTTGTATATCTTCATGAAAAAGATCACTCATTGAGTTAACAAAAACTTTCGAGGGTCTTTTCCATCTCATTGGATCAAATAATCGATTTGGAGCTAACGACAGTTGAAATCCATTTTTATATTGTGCAATACCTCGCTTTTGTTGCATCTTTGCCCAACGCTCAGCATAGCAGTATTTGCATCCAGGAGAAATTTTAGTGCATCCAGTTGTTGGGTTCCATGTAACTTCCGTCCACTCAATATTTGATCGGTTCATGTGAGCTAGATTTTTGATAGCTCATTTATACAATCGGCAGTTGCCGAAGGCTTCGATACTTTATAATATCTCCGAAGCATACCATGAAACTTTCCTCCTAACCATTTTTCTTCTTTAAGATCTAACCAAAATGAATCAGTAGTCTCATTGTGTGCTCGAAGGCCAGCAATCTTTACTGCTTTATCCAACTCATTACTCATTGTTTCAACATCCATAGGAAAAGGGTTTTTACTGATATCTCTATGCAAAAACAGCCTGCGCAAGACATCCTCCCTTTTAAAACGCATAGAATGGAATTCGCCATGGGTTATAACTATATGCCTAGGTTTTAGCAGAACTAGCAACGTAGGCAATATTGGTAAGGTTGAGCCACATGTATCTAAATCAACTAAATCTATTCGAAGTTTATTTACTTTTAAGTCAGCAGCAGCATCAAGAGCATCTCCCATAAAGAAGAAAACTTTTTTATCCCCGTTCGTAAACAATTTCCATAGACAATCACCCGTATTTACCTTTTCAAATTTATTTTCTCTTGCTGTTTTCTCAAATTGCTTCAATTTTGACTTCATTATATCAGAGGCATAAACAACGTCAGCAACAGTTGTCCATTTAAAAGTCTGATGCCCAGCTCCTGCATAAGCATCAAAGACATGTTTAGGCTTTACTTTTCGAGCTATTTGTGTTGTGAAGTCTTCTTTCTGATCCCGATAGGATTCGCCAAAAAGGTCATGTTTTATTCTTAATTTTCGAACTTTACTTCTAATTCCAGGAAGTGTTCTTCCAGGAAATAATTCCATTAGAAATTGCGCATCGAAAGACTCTTTTTTCAAATATTTTAATAGCAGCCTCTCATCCTCAGGACTCCATGATAAAGGAATAGTGTTTGCTTTTCGCCTTTCTAGTGCCATAATAATCTATTTTTCTTTTAAAGCCATTTGCAACCTCTTCTGTCTAAAAATATCCATTGAGGAGTGAGGAATGGGGGGAGCAACACTATGAACTCTTACCCAATCTGGAGTTCCATTAAATGGACTTTGTATCCAAAACTGTCCCTGACTGAAGCTATTGGCTACATAAGCTAATTCTTTATCAAGAAAGGCATATTGCGCATTTTTCGGATTGATTTTCATTACCACTCTAGTGGGGCATTGTTCCGGCACAATTGGATGCAAATCTTGAGGATTTTGAGTACTTAGTACAAGATTTAACCTAAATTTCCGCCCTTCTCGTGCCAGCTTCTCAAAATTCGATCTCAATCTGCTAAATACTTCTGCGCTTCCATTTGATCCACTTGAATTTGTAGCTGGAATGATCTGATGAGCTTCGTCGAAAAATACATATGTATCTTGCATATGTTTCTTTTTTTTATACAACCAGCTTACAAGTTGCATTTCCCACATTAATCGTTCATCTTGATTTAAATGATCCAAATAAAGAATTGTTGTCCCGTCAAAGTCAAAATCATCCAGTGGGTTCTTTTCCTCCTGCAAACCTGTAGGATCCATATCGAAATACTCTTCTAAACTACGTAACGCCCTTTTACTTGCTTCAAATGTGCTCCGATAATAGGAAATGCCATTCGTAGGGATCGTAATTTGAGGAGTTGTATTTCTTGCAAGCAATCTTGAAATCGCAGTCTGCAACCTAGATAAAGAAGCTGGCTCTCCGCTGGATTTCAATCCATCTGCGATATCCTCAATTAACAACGCCGCTTGTTCTGAGCTAGTTCTAAAAAGATACTCAGCGTCCCTTGGCGAATCTAAGTCTTGAAAGCGTAAACTAATCCTACGAACATCTACTGATCTTTTTTGTGCCAATTTAATAAGAGAAGCTACCTCCGAATCCGCATACGGATCACGAGTCATTGGTACAATTAATCTGAACTTGCCAAATAGCTGTTTTGCTTGCTCATAAACTTTTTCATCGATTTCAGGTTGCCATCCTGAAGGCTGAATATGATCTACAAAATCCCAAAAAAGTAGTTGCGAAATATCACCTTGTACATCAGTAAGAATTATTTTGTTTTTACTATCATGCTTCCGTATCTCATATGCTAGATTTTTTAGAAAAACAGTCTTCCCTGATCCACTTTCACCCACAATGAAGATGTGCTTATTGTCTAATCTGTCAATATCCCATTTATACTCAATAAACTCTCTATCATTCCATCCATACGGTTTATTTCCAAACCCAATCATGCCAAGATTAAGCCCCTTGTCTTTTACTCTTAAGATGTCTTTTAAGGTAGGAGATGGATCATCATCTTCATGCTTTAGTTTTGGGAAAAAAAGCCTACTATGACCGGAAGGTGGCCTTTGAACAGCAGAATCTACAAACTCCCCAGGTTTTCCAGCAATAGGAGACAATTCTCTTGTTAAAGCCACCTGTATTACCATCGGCTGGTGGGTGTGGGGTCCATTGATTTCCTCAAGTGGCACAGTAGGATCCATAAGGTTATCCTCCTGATAAAGCATGCTTGTCCTTTCTGGATTAAAGGGTGAAACAGCCTTCAAACCTATAATCCTACCTGCATACCAAAAATCTTTATAATCATTAGTGACAATACCTTCTGTCTTTCTATCCCTGATCAATATCGAAGCCCCTAAAGCCAATTGTGGCATCTTTTCTGGGTCATTTATTACATATTCAGCTAGAGCTCCTTTTTCATCAATAGAAAACGGAGTATTAATATCGTGATATGGTTTAGCAACTTCCAGCATATGTGATTTCGTTTCGCTGTTTTGTGACATTTTAAAGAATTTTAGAATTCGACTAACCCAAGCTTCTTCTTATCGAATGCGGCTTTCATTTGTTGCTCGATTAACGTACGGTCATGATCTAATATACATCTTTCAGATGCAGCAGCAATTACTAATGGTTTATCTCCTCCTAACTCAAACTGCCAGATTGCTGCTGATATTGCAAATTCAACTTGCTGTTTGTTTTCCTGCCACATAAATTTGGGGATTTCGATCCTTACAAAACTGTAAGGTTTAGCCCTTTTATGATAGTAGCAGGTAAGAGGTTTCAATCCTTCAAAGCCTTCCTTTTCAATAATCTGTTGCCTAGTCTTTTCGACGTACTCTATTAGTGGAGTACGGTATCCAGGTTTCAGTATTTTCTTTAGAAGCAAGACATCTGTACCAAAGGAATTAATGACTCTACCTGTAATATGCTGGTTTGGGAAATATTTCTCTATAAGATGAGGATATGCATTTAAAGTATTAATTAACACTCTAGAGTCAGTTATCTTTGACGACAATGCAATAAAAGTTTTCTTTTTGTTTGACCACCCCAATAATTTCTGTAACCCATTTTGGATATCTGAAACTTTACTACTGTTTGAAAAGAGTGCCCCATCCTTTATACAGACCAAAGGACTTTTATCTGCAACCTCAAAATCATCAATTGAAAGAAGTTCGAGTGAATGTTGGAACTTAACCGCTAAACCTAGAGATTGAGAACTTGGAGCCTTTTTAAATTTTTCGTAATTGTATTTGAAAATAAAAGCCTGACCCTTACTTTTTAAGAGATGATCATAAATTGGACTATCTGAAGAATTAATTAATTCATTATAAGTGTGCAAAGTGTATGCACTATCAAAGATATTGTTGTCTAATACTAAGATTGCAGACGCATCTCTACTTTTTGTATAGAAGTATGGTTTATCAAAACCCTTGGTATATTTAAAGTTTACAATCGATGATCGTGCGAGAATTAAATGAAATGACGTTGTTAAGATTCTATTATTAGCACCGGTAATTCCTATTATATTTAAACCATCCAACTCGTTTGATCCAGGAAATTTCACTTCCTTAATTTCTGGAGATTCTATAACCTTTATTAGATTCGCATCAATCATTGTATCATCTTCCTCATCTTCGCCATAAATATCTTGATCAATTGATTCCAACTCCTCATCTGATACCGAAGAAAAAGGCAAATCAATCGGCCCCCGTGGAGGAAGCGAATCGTATTTTTCGCCGTCAACTAAGCTATCCAATATGCCAGTAAAAGCGCTTAAAATATCCTTTTCCAAAGCATTCATTTTATTTTTTTGATGACCATAAAAGATCCTTTACATCCACTCCTAGAACGTTGGCAACATCCAATAATGTCTCTAAAGATGGTTGCATTTCGTTATTACACCATCGAGAAACAGTTGTTGGATTTTTTTTCATTTTTTCAGCCAACCATTTATTAGTCAAGCCTTTTTCCGCAAGCACCACGCGAAGCCTGTTTATTTCGTTTTTTGTCATGATTTTAGCGTAATACGCAAATATATATACAAATTTCATCTAAATACGAACAAATTAGATCAATTTTAAATGAGTTATGGAATTTCAAAGAATTGACATTGACTTCTTCAGTTTTTCAACTTTTTAAGCTGCCTGATTGTAATTGCATCAAATACTTATCATATGGATCGACTGGATTTGAGGAAGTTGATATCGGCTATAACTTTCAACCAACCATTGTATACCAACTACATTGCGGAGCAATTTGCCAACCAGCACCAACAAAACCATCAACAATTCCCTTTTTGGCCCTTCCAGGCTACCCGGCGGAAAATGGCTGCCCATTACTGGTTCCGGCAAGTACTCTCCAATTTTGGGATTATCCTAACGGTTGGATTATTGATTACTATACCGTTTTACACGGATTGGCGAGAGGTATTACCTTCTGTTTTTATGGGTGGTTTAGGGAGCTTCCTAACGCTAACAGGGTTTATCTATTTACCGGCATTTTATTCCAATTTTATGCCCAAACTAGATACGAGTGGCGGAGAAGGAAATCCTATTAAGCCAGGTAGAATCGGCCAAAAAGTGCAAACGGACGCAGTTTCCCATCCCGACTTTGACCATTATTTTTTACGTTTTCTCAAAAATGGGTCAGTTTCCACTACCAGCAGTCAATAACCAATCGGCCGAACTTATGAATCAATTGTTTGGTTCAGATAAGGACAAACTAAAACAAAACCTTTCCCGCCTTTATAAATATCCAGTTTTTTTTTCGGTGAAAGACCGGGCGGAAATACTAAAGGGCAGCAAGATCTTTTTTGAGGCACTAAATTCCCCTTCTGTTCTACAGGTTTTAAACCAGCTTGAACCGAAATTGCAAAGAGCCTGACGGTCCACTTTTTCATTTTACCCTGAACTCCTCTACTTCTAAGTACACTTAGCTTGTTCCTGCCTTCCATTTTAGGTAGGTTGCCAGTCTAAACGTTATGTATATGCAAGATTTAGTGAAGAACGGTACTACCTTATTTGAAATAATAATGTTAGTTTAACTTAAACTACTTTCGTTCAAATATTTTCAGTGGCATAAGCCCTACCACTCCATATCAGAATAAAGCTGGTAATGAAGCTTTTTGTTTCTTGCGGCTTGATATGCGTCCTTATACCTTTTTATGAATTCATTCTTTGATTCACAATTCCTCGCAAATTCAATTATTCGTTCATAATTCCAGAAGTTATTGGGTTTCTTCAAATATGCCATATGTGCACACACCATTTGTAATATACCTTTCTGCATGGCAGCGTTATAAGCACTTCCATAATTATTTTCAAAATCAACTCTTGATTTACAATCTCTAGCAACCATTAAAATGTTTTCTTCAGTCCAATGTTTGTAAGGTTTCCTTTTCCCTTTAAAATGACTGCAGCAATCATCCAGCCAACCATTTTTGAGAGCAGCTCCATAGGCCGAGGCATGCTTAGAATAGAATTCTTTTCGTGACGCGCATGTCTTAGCTGCCTTTAAGCAGTTGCCTTTTGTCCACAATATAATATTGCCACCGACAGCACCAGGTTTCATTCTATTCAATATAGTCCAACCATTAATTGAATACTGTTTAACCCATTCATTTTCTTTTTCCGCGGCCTCACGTACAGGCAAAAAATCTGTTTTTATTATGAGGGTAGGGATAAGACCGGATTTATTGCGATACATTGTGACTGCGTCAGTCTGAGAACTAATTCTGTGTTTTTCACGATTTTTCATATCGAAAGTAAGTCCTACATAGACATATTTATCTGAAAATTCATATGCATACACTAGTTTATTCTGGGCATTACCGATCCTACGCATATGCACGCAAATATCATCCATTACTCCCATACTTTGCGCGGCTGTGTAAGCTCCTGGAGATCCTTTACAAAACTCTATTCGTGATTCATATTTCATGGCTTCTAATATCAAATTAATACCTTCGCGCCAAAAGCCTTTTGTTTTTCGTTTCGAAACCATATGAGTACACACTTCATCTAGCCAACCTTTGTCTTGAGCGGCTTGATAAGCGGCGGAACCATTTTTGAAAAAATCAAAACGGTTTCTATGTTTTAGAGCTTCAACTCTACACAATTTTTTGGTCCAATATCCTTTAGGTTTCTGCTTTTCTTCCATATGGGCAACACAACGATCGAAGCAACCAAGAATTTTGGCAGCCCTATGTGCATTTCTTTCATTCTCGAAAAAATCAGATTTAGTTTTGTGTTTTGCTGCTATCTGAATTAGCTCGACTTCAGTATAAGAATTTACAGATCTACGCTTTTTCTTCATACATATATGTTAAATTATTACCCCGCACTAACCTCATTCATCACGGGCCAACCAGAGTTCTTTTATTTTTTGCGCTGCTTCTTCGGGTGAAATCCGAATATATTTATAAAAATCTTTAGTTCGTTTGTACCCGCTAATCTTCATAATTGTCGCCCGAGTTCCTTGTTTAGTTGAGCGGCATTACCAAAGGGGGGTAATTTTTCGGAAACACATCGTTGTTTTGGTTCCAATAATTTGGAGGGATTTTGATTCCCGTATGCAGCAGTGTTCTGTTAGGTGCTTTGTAACAGTACTGGATAAACACAGTCGCCGTTCCATCTTCATGAACTCTTTCGCACGACAAGTGAGGGAAATTGGTAGCACCATTCCTTGACATTTTTGCGGCCTCGCATCGGATAATCCTGCAGGTCGATTTGAGGTCGTTGAAACAAATTGCCAAAGCTGAAATAAAGGAGGGAAGAACGAGCTGGTGCTTTTTCAATCCCTTGAAAGTAAAGCCCTATAAAAACAAAAAAGGTCCATCATTGCTGATGAACCTTAGATGCGGACCGGACGGGACTCGAACCCGCGACCTCCGCCGTGACAGGGCGGCATTCTAACCAACTGAACTACCGATCCAATATGTTGAGCGAATTGATCGCTGAAGAACTTCTTTTGTACCCGGTAAGGGAGTTGAACCCGCATCACCGTCCCAAACTGCAAACCCCTCGTAACCAATCCCTTCTGCTCACCGTTTTATCGTTTTTGGGATGGCAAAGATAGCAGTTTTTTTATTCGAACCAACAAAAAAATCATATTTCTGAAACTTTTCTTCCCAGCCCCATGACCACCGGGATCTTCCCAATAAATCCCCACCAGGCATCCGGTTCTCATGTCCAGCCATAAGCGCCCTACCGGCTACCCCAAACAAGTGCAAATACGCCCATTCCTGGTTAAAATCCCTTTAAGGCCTTTCTGCCAGACCTCGTAATTTGGCGACTGGTAATTTCAAATAGCCAGCCTTTAGTTTATGAGAAAATTCATGTGTCTTTTTATAGCAGCTTGCCTTTGTCTATACACTGTACAGGCGGCCGACCACGAACTCCGCTCTCCCGATGGTAATATCATCATCAGGGTCAGTTCGGGCAGCACCATTCAATGGAGCGTGCTGTTTAAGAATGAAACGATTCTTTCCCCCTCCGGCATTTCCATTACGCTCGATGGGAAGAAATTCCCGGCCCACAAAACACACCTGCTCAGGCAATTCACCACTGTCCACCAGGATTCTATCTTCTCCATCGTGCCGGTAAAGAACTCCTGGATACCCGATACCTACAAAGAACTGAAGCTGTTATTTACCGGCGGCATTACGCTCGTTTTCCGGGCCTACAACAATGGCGTTGCCTACCGCTTTGAGCTGGGTAGAAAAGAGCCTTCCCTGAAAGTAGACGCCGAAGAAGTAAATTTTAACCTCGATCCCAACAACCTGGCCTGGTGGCCCGAAGAGAACAACCCGGAATTCATCTCCCATTATGAAGCGCTGTTTAACAAAAAGAAGCTGGATACGATTCCCCAGCACAAATATGCTTACCTGCCCCTGTACCAGTCCACACCCGGCGGCACAAAACTGGTCATTACCGAAAGTGACCTCTACGATTATCCCAACCTCTTCCTCTTTCCAAAAGGAGGCGGAAAGCTGGAAGGCAAATTCCCGCCCGCTGTATTAAAAAGCTATGTGGCGCCACGGACCGACCGCAGGGAGGTACTGGCTGAAAAAGCATCCTATATTGCTGATACGAAAGGTACCAGGACCTTGCCCTGGCGACTGATCATGATCGCGCCCGACGATGTATCGCTGCTCTCCAATGAATTGGTTTTTCAATTGGCTACGCCTGCGGATAAAGGGAATTACGATTGGATAAAACCCGGCAAAGTGGCCTGGGATTGGTACAATGCCAACAACCTCTTCGGGGTGAATTTTGAATCGGGTATCAACAACCAGACCTACAAATACTATATTGATTTTGCTGCCCGCTTTGGATTGGAATACGTGATCCTCGATGAAGGCTGGTCGCGCACGACCACCGATGTGAGTGCGCCCCGCAAAGAAATTGATGTGCCCGAACTGGTAAAGTACGGAGCGGCTAAAGGAGTAGGTATCATCTTATGGAGCCTGTGGCGCCCCATAGACGAAAAAACGGATTCGCTATTGGACCGGTTTGTAGCATGGGGCGTAAAAGGGATCAAAGTCGATTTCATACAAAGAGCCGATCAATACACCGTTAATTATTATGAAAGGGTGGCCAAAGCCTGTATGGCAAGGAAACTGCTGGTAGATTTCCATGGCGCCTACAAACCTTCCGGCCTCAACCGGAAATATCCAAACGTGATCAACTACGAAGGCGTGAAAGGACTGGAAAACAACAAATGGGCCGATTATATAACGCCGGAGCACAACCTGACCTTGCCCTTCACCAGGATGATGGCTGGTCCGATGGATTACACGCCCGGCGCCATGCGCAACTCCGTTAAAAAAGAATTTCAGGTTTCCTTCAACCAACCGGTAAGTCGCGGCACACGCGCACACCAGGCTGCTATGTATGTACTATATGAAAGCCCCCTTCAGATGCTGGCGGAAACGCCTTCGCTCTACCTGCAGGATACAGCCTTCACCCGGTTTATTGCCGGCATACCCACTACCTGGAACCGGAGCATTCCCTTGCAGGGTAAGATCGGTACGTATGCTGCGGTGGCCAGGCAGCAGGGCGAAAAATGGTACATAGGTGCTATGACCGATTGGGAGGAAAGAACACTCGAAGCTAAACTCGATTTTCTCCCTGAAGGCAACTACAGGATGGATATACTTACCGACGGTGTGAATGCCGCCAAATATGCCGTTGACTATAAACTGGAGACCAGGCAGGTAAAAAAAGGAGATATACTAAACATGAAAATGGCTTCCGGCGGCGGATGGGTCGCTATTCTCTCCCCACTATAAAAAGAACATCGTTTTTTCCCTATTAAGTAAGGCCCTGAAGCAATTCAGGGCTTTTTGTATGTTTAATACCCTGGCCTACAAATATTTTAAAAAAAGTGGAGACTCCCTGTCCAATTCTGTTCGGCCCGGTCATTATTCAGGTGTAGTTCAACATTGTTCAATAAAAAACATACAAAATGGAACAGCGAATCAATTTTTATCAAAAAGGCCCGGGCGCCACAAAAGTATTATTTGGATTAAGCATGTACCTGGCGAAGTCATCAGTAGAACAATCTCTCTTAAGGCTCATCAATGTCAGGGTATCACAGATCAATGGCTGTGTATTCTGCCTGAATGCGGATACGGCAGAGCTACGCGCCCATGGCGAAACCGAACAACGGTTATACCTGTTGAATGCCTGGCGCGAAGCGCCTTTTTATACCGACCGGGAGCGGGCGGCACTGGCCTGGGCAGAAGCGGTGACCAATGTCAGGGAAGGCCATGTGCCCGATGAAGTATACGAGGAGGTAAGTCAACAATTTTCGGAGGAAGAACTTATTGACCTCACACTAGCTGTTACTACTGTCAATACCTACAACCGCATGAACATTTCTTTCCGCACACCAGTCACCGATTCCAAACCCTGGGAAAAAACAGTAGCGGTAAAATAACCGGATGGCATAAATCAAAAGGAAGGCAAGGTAAAAAAGAAGGAGGCTCCTTCGCCTGGTTTTCCTTCGGCCCATATTTGTCCGCCATGGCGGTGAACGATACGCTGCACGGTAGCCAGGCCGATACCGTTACCGTTAAATTCCTCAGCGGTATGCAGGCGCTGGAACACAGCAAACAATTTGTCGTAATACTGCATGTTAAAGCCTGCGCCATTGTCTTTTACGTGGTATACGTTTCCTTTGCCATTATTGTGGTTACCGATCTCGATAACAGCTTTTTCTTTATGGCCGGTATATTTTACGGCATTGGTGATCAGGTTTTCCCATACCTGTTTGATGAGTGATGGATCGCCCTTGGCGTCCGGCATCTCTCCGATATGGAATTCAATGTTGCGCTCTTTTTCAGGTATTTTCAATGTGTCGACAATGTCTGTAACCATTGTCTTCATGGGGATGGTGGTTTTGGCCAGCTCTTTCTTGTCGGTCTTAAAAAACGTGAGCAGGTGATCAATCAGCAGGCCCATATCGGTAGCGCCTTTGATGATCTTATTGGTTATTCTCCGCCCTTCGTCGCTAAGATTGCCAACGTGATCTTCCTGCAGGATCTCCGTATAGCTCCTGATGGCCCTGAGTGGTGCGCGCAGGTCATGGGAAACGGAATAGGAGAAGGCTTCCAGTTCTTTATTGATGGCTTCCAGTTGTAAGGTGCGCTCCTTCACCCGCTGTTCCAGTTCTGCATACACGTTTACATTTTCCATGGTAACAGCGGTAATATCGGCCAGGGATTGCAGGAGCCATACTTCGTCTTCTGTTGGTTGCCGCTGCACGGCCCAATAGTTGCCAATAGCACCGATAGGGTCAATGGTCCTGATGGGGACCATAGCCAGGCTTTTTACAAAGGTGGGGCGGTAGGCATCGGCGGGAATGCGGCTGTCGGCATAGATATCTTCGATCACGGCCGGCTGGCGATTGAGCATGGCCCATCCGCTGATGCAGATATCCATGGGAAAACGGCTTCCTTTCCAAAGGGGGCTGATGGCATCCTCCTCGGCATAATAGCAGAGATCGCCATCCCTCAGTACAAAAGTAGCTCCGTCAGCGCCGGTCAGTTTCCGGGCGGCTGTCCGCACGATCTTCATGACAGTATCAAGATCGCGGGCGAGCGATAGTTCCTGTACGGTAGTAACGAGCAGTTTTACACTTTCGGGAGAAGGACTTTTCATAGTAGTATAAAATTTTACGCGTGTTATTCGCCCCAGGCGGTGATCACCAGTCTTCTGTTGCCGCCATGATTGCGGTGCTCACACAAATAAATGCCCTGCCAGGTGCCTAAGGCAAGTTCCCCACTATGAATGGGTATCAACACCGAACTGCCCAGTAAAGCGGCTTTTAAATGAGCAGGCATATCATCCGGACCTTCATCGTTATGCACATAATCCGGGTCATTTTCCGGTACGGCCTTATTGAACCAGGTCTCAAAATCTTTCCGCACCGTAGGGTCGGCATTTTCATTGATCGTCAGCGAGGCGGAGGTATGCTGAATAAATACCTGGCACATGCCTGTTTTCAGTTGTGCTATCTGCGGTAACGCCCTCTCCACCTCATTCGTAATCAAATGAAATCCTCTCGGTCTTTCCCGTAAGGCTACTATTTGCTGGAATAATTTCATGCTGTAAAGTACGGTATAACGCCGGAAACGTTACAAACTCGTCAACCTGTTTTCCTTGCGGAGCTCCCGGATGATGCCTTCTTTGATCAGGGGGAATGCAATGGGCGTTTTCTGGTAGTTGGCTTTTAAGAGGGCATAGTGTACAATGTTTGTAATGCCGCCGCCGCTTAACTCTGTTTTCGTGATCTCGTCCCATTCAGTGCTGTTGATATGGACGGCATGGCCGGGCAGTTCGGAGAACAGCTTTTCCCAGATGGCGCGGCGCTGTTGCCGGTCGGGCATAGGGAACTCGGCAATGATGTGGAACCGGCGTAAAAAGGCGGTATCTATATTTTCTTTGAGGTTGGTAGAGATGATGATAATGCCGGGATAATCTTCTATCCGCTGTAATAGATAAGCCACTTCCTGGTTGGCATAACGGTCATTGGAAGAGTTGACGGAAGTCCTTTTGCCAAACAAGGCGTCCCCTTCATCAAAAAACAGTATCCAATGCTTATGCTCGGCGGCTTCAAAGATCTTTGACAGGTTCTTCTCCGTTTCACCAATGTATTTGGATACGATCTGCGAGAGGTCAATCCGGTAAATGGGCTTGCCCAGTTCCCGGGCGATGATTGCCGCTGTTTGTGTTTTACCCGTGCCACTCTTCCCAAAGAAAATCACCTTCAGTCCCTGCTTAATGCGTTTGGTAAAGGCCACACTACCATTGGCATGCTCATTAAAATATTCCCAGTGCTTTATTTCTTCAATACTCCGGGTGACGGGCTCTGTCAGCACCAGGTCATCCAATGATAACTGCGATTCAATAAAGCCGCCCAGCATCAGGTTGCTGAACCGTTGTTCATATACCAGTGCATAATCCTGGGCATGCTTCCTGAAGTAGGAGCTGAATACCAGCCGGCCCGATAAAAAGGGTTCGCCCGGCAGGGCTGCTTCAATATTGAGCAGGGCGGAGGGGGCCGATAAGTATTGCGGGATGCTTTGAATAAAGTGGATCCGTTTATCGGTATCATTGCCGCAACAAAAGTACATCCAGGTTTCACCGGTAGGCATAATGCCCCGGTGCTGGGTGCCGCGT
Source organism: Paraflavitalea devenefica (assembly GCF_011759375.1). Classification (NCBI taxonomy): domain Bacteria; kingdom Pseudomonadati; phylum Bacteroidota; class Chitinophagia; order Chitinophagales; family Chitinophagaceae; genus Paraflavitalea; species Paraflavitalea devenefica. Next base: position 693,556 of record NZ_JAARML010000003.1, read on the forward strand.
ACACCACCCACCAATGGAAAATCACCCTCGGCGCCGAATTCCTGTTTGATAATCGTATCTAACAGATCAGATTGTACAATAGGGATCAGGCAGAGGGTAATGCCGATGGCCTCAAATTCATTGGCTTCGGTAAACAGGCCCGGGAAGCGGGCCAGCATCTTTTGTTGAAAAGCTTCAAATATAGACTGCTCACTCATATTGGTTAAAAGAATTCATTATGCTTAATAGAAATATCACCAGTCAATGATATGCCTGCCGTACCCCATTTTTGCCGGTTATTGACATCATTGGGCGTTGGATTGGAAATGCCGGAAAAATTCAGTTGATTCATTTTATAAGATACATTGGTTGGTAACTGTGTACTTGGCGGCAACTTATTTTTCAGTAAAGATTGACCGTTATCCTGGGTATCATTAGGAGCACCATACGTTACCGTTACGATCAATTCAATTACATTATTGGAATGTACCAGCCTTTTGCCTTCCTTTTCAAATCCGGTCAGCATCTGCGCATTGGCCTTTTTGGGAATAGGGGCCAGGTTCTTAGTGTGATCACCGGTGCCAAATAACTCATGATTGATCAAATGCCCGCGTACAAGTTTATGGTCGCCTTTCTTCGCACGCACAATAGCTGCGATGCTTTTTGAAAGCGGGGAATTGGCGCTTTCGGTAGGCTGACTTCCAACCTCATCCGAATCCAGTGATATAAATGTTGCCTCGGCTTTTATGCCGTCGGGTATACCTGGCTGATAAGTGATCTTGGTCTTGGGAATAATATTCTTATTGCCTTTTAATGGCAGCGTGCGTAAAATAGAAGCTATCTTCTGCAAATGATCTTTTAATACTGCTCCATCTTTTGGGCTAAACCCTTCATCGGCGCCGGTGTATTTTCCGCCGCTTTCTTTTACGGTTTTACCTATCAGGGTTACGATCGCTCCGTGCAGGGTAAAGGCGTTATCTACCGAATCGCCATGTTTTTTCCTTTCCTCTGCAGTTGGTAGTGCTTTAATCTCACCACGCACTTCTGTCAGATAATTGCCGAGGGTCTTACTCACACTCTCTCTGTATAACTCCGTGCCTTTAAATTTCAGAGTGTGCGTTTCACCGCTTTCATCAGTATATTTATTAAACAGGCCGCCCAGGAAACCTTTTATTTTACCCAATACATCTTTCGCTTTCTCTTTGATCTTCTCCTTCTTATCATCTACCCATTTCTTGCCCTTCTTTATTTTGTCGTCTACTTTATCGAGGAATTTAAAAATACCCAGCTTGGTCATCACCCCTTTCAGCTTCTCCATCATCTTCGTGATGGCTTTATTAATGGGGTCTTTGATCTTCTTCTGGATAATATCATTGATCTTCTTGCCGATCTTACCCAGGCCCAGGATGGCTGCCAGGAAAGTGATAGCCAGTCCTAAGAACTTCGCCAGTATGTTCTCGATCATGGAACTTACTTTGGATACATTGCCGGCCAATATCTCCCCGAAGGTATCAATAATGCCGGTGATGATATTCACGATCTGGCGGGCCTTGGCAAAAAGCGTCCGCAGGAAATCGATCAGTGATTTAACGGCCGAGATAAACCCGGCGCCGGGTATCAGCATGGATACCACCTTGATCACCGCCACTTCCACGATGGTTACGATAATAAAGGATTTGGCCTCTTCCAGCAGTTTTTCCTTCAGGTCGTTGAACTGCTCCTTGATAAACTCCCACAGTCCGGCTACGCCATCCTTTTTAATAATAGTGAACACCTGCAGTATCTTATCGCCCGCTTTTACGCCCAGGTCGGCCCCCTTTTCCAGCATCGTCACATACTTTTCACCGATTACCTTTTTCGCGATCTCTTTGATATTAGTAACGGTCAGGCCCAATATCTGCAGGATAATGCTCAGGATGCCTTTAAAGTCAAACTTATCGGGCAGCACGATCCCTGCTTCTCCCATTTCACCGGTGATCCATTCCAGGGCGCCCTGTAACAAGTGCTTGCCAATGTTCTTTACAAAATTATTAAAGCCTTCGGTAGCCCCCTTTACCAGGTTGTCGAAGAACTTAAGTGGTGCTTTAATAATACGCTTGCCATACTCAGCGGCCCGCTCCAATGCCTTTTTCAGATCAGCCAGTAATTGGATGATCTCCTTAATAGCATCTACAATAGCATCCAGGGCTTTCTCCAGCCAGCTCTTGCGGGAGTCCATGATCTTTTTGAACTCTTCTTCCCGCGCCATCACCCCATCGGCGTATTTCTTGGCAAGACCATTCGTGAGGGCCTGTTGTTTTTCATTGACACTTTCCTGCAGGGTGGTGAATTTATCCAATACCGCCTGGGCAGCTTGCGTACCCATATCTTGCAAGGCGGGTTCCAGCCCCTGTACAAACACCAGTACGGCTTTTTTAGCTTCCTCTATTTCTGCTGTAATGCCATTGAGGGTATTGGCTATTTTCGTGGTCAGCGGGTTTAAGGCGTTGGATAATCCCCGCGTGTACTTATCCGTTTCATCCTTGAATACTTTCCTTACCCGCTTTTTATAATTGGCATTGTCAAACGTTTTGGAAAGGAATTCACTAACAAACTCATCATCCAGCGCCTGGTTTACACTTTCCTTGAAGTCTTCATTGGCCTTGAGCATAATGGCGTCAAACTCTTGGTTCACACTCTTGTCCAGGGCTTCCAGCTTGGTATTGACCGATGTCTCGGCATCGGTGTACATCTTTTCTATCTTGTTGGCAATCTCTTTGCGTTTTTCTTCTTCAGTGTTTTTGGTAGCGCCTTTTACCGTATTTACATTGCCAAATTCACCTTCCCGCACATCATGTATCTTGTCTACCCGCGAATTGATCAGGGCACGGGCATTCTTTTTATCCTTTTCCAGTTTTGCGTTTTCAATAGCGCGGTAATCTTCTTTGAGGTTGGCGGCCTGGGACTGGCTGCCTTTTTTTTCATCCAGGGCAGTGGTAAACTTCTCTTCATTCGATTCTTCGAGCTGTTGTTCATCCACGTCGTTCTCTGCCATCTTTTTGTCGATCTTGTCCGAGTCTTCTTCGAGGGTAATCCTTTCATCGGCAACAGGTTTGGCGACCGACTTATCCGTATCTGGTATCTTTTTATCCGGTCCTGCATCTTCTACAATGACTTCGGTTGATTCGCGGGCCGGTGCACTGCTTTTATCAGGTGGTGTTTTATGGGCCTCAGTAATAGAGCCTACTGATTCCTGTTTCTTTTGATCGATGTTGTCTCTGCTTTCTTTTTTTATCTTCTTTACGTCTCCATCGCCTACGGAGGGCGGGTCGTCAGGTGTGGCATTGTCGCCCTTTTCTTTCAGGATGCGCTCTACTTCATCGAGGATGCTTTTCTTCAGCTCCTCTGCATTGAATTTGGCAGGGGCGGGCAGTGCCTGTACTTTAAGTGCCTGGGCCTGGCTTAGTTGTTCATTCTCCGGCGATAGGGCGCTAGATCGTGCTTCGGCGGCTTTTTGTTCGGCAGGGTCGTGCGTCTTCTCTTTTTCGGCATTCCTTTCGAGCGAACCCTGCAACTCACCGTAGGCTACATCCTGCGCCATGATCTCTTTGGGGTTCAGGGGGCTTTCTTCTACCGGCTCTTCTCCTTCTTTCTTTTCTTCGCCCTCCGCCTTGGGTATATCCAGCGTAAGCGGTTTGAGCGAAGTGTCGTATTGATTGACCGAAGTATCGGCAGGGGCTATACCAGTGGAAGCAGACGAGGCGGCAGGAGTTTCTCCCAGGTTCTCTTTTAACCGTTCATCCAGCTTAAAATCCTTCTCATCTGTCAGCTCAACGCCTTTGAAGAAAGGATTTATATAAAAATCCCAGTAACCATAGGGGTCTGTTTTTACCTGTATCTGTCCACCCGTGTGGTTGCTGCCGGCTGTATTACCATTGATGGTTACCACCTTTACACTGGCCAGTTCTTTGTCATCCGTTACCTTATCCGGTATCGTTCTTACCACCAGCGCATGGTGGTTATAGCCGTTCTTGATCACAATATCACCGGGGCGGGGCAGGTAGTAACCTTTCTTGTAGGCGTTAGCAGCGGTGAAATTGGGCTTGCCCACTTCCCAGGGCGGTGGATGAATACCGCTTTTGTGCAAGGCCCAGAATGCGAAAATACCGCACCAACTGGGCAACAGGTCCACCTCACGTTCTACCTTCGTTACATGCTCTCCTTTTTCATTCACCTTCACCTTCGTTGCTGCTCCTTTCACTACAAACTTGATCACATCTTCCCAGAATAACCCCGGCTTCAGTTCCGACTTGTTTTTTACGATCCTGTCGTCGCCAAATGTTGTGCGGAAGTACTCTACCAGGAACTGCCAGCCCACACGCGTTTTATCATCATTCAGTGCATTGGAGTTCACCTTTCCTTGTTCACCCACGGCAATCTTGGCGGCCCGTTCCAAAGCCATTTGCTGGTAAGGCGTGCGGTCATTCATTTCGGTGAGCGGTTTCAGTTGCACTTCAATATTGTCATATTGCTCGCCGGGCTCTATGGTATGGAAAAGCTCATGGGCCAGCAGCGACAATCCTTCCGGCGTGCCTGGCTGGAATACATCAGTATTAAAGAAGATCTGATCACCGCTGGTAAGGGCGGCGGCATTGTGCTCTTTGGCAATCTTTGTGCTGAGGGGATCGGCATAGAGCCGTACCTCTGTGAAATCCTCTCCCAGGTGTAATTTAAAGGCGGCTATGAGTGTAGCAGGTACCGGAAAACTGTCCAGCCCGTTTACCTCCCGGGCCTTATTGGCTTTCTTTGGTTTGGGCGGGCGCTTCAGAGCGGTGCTGGCTTGCTGGTAGGCCTGAACGATAGCGGGCGTGCTGACTGCCCGCTGTGCAAAATCGCCTGCTTTGCTTTCTTCCTTATTGACGCGTTTGGCAGCGTTGGCAGGAGTGCCATTGCTCTTAATAAATGTATCTTTTTTGCCCCGCTGCAGGAAGGGCTTCTTTGCTTTGGTAGTAGCTGGTATGGTAGCGGCTGTTTTCATGGGTCAATACCATTCCGTGATAAGGTGGTAAGGCATCCAGGGAAGCCGGTAATTCCTGAAGCCCCAGGGAATGCTGTTGAGTAAAATATCCACGCCCGATTCTTCTACCTGCAAGGTATAAGTGTCTCCTTTTTTGATCAGTTTGCCCTGCCGCTGCAGGAAGGTTTCGCGGAAGCCTTCTACCGAAGTATGCTGCAATACCTTCCAGTGGTCAATCACCGCCTGCAATAGTTCATTACCTTCTGTTTGTAAGGAAGCGGGCAGTTCCTCTTCCCATTCAATATAGGTAGATAGTTCCACGCCGCACAATAGTTTGGGAAGCACCAGGGCTGCTTCGTCGCCGGTAGAGGCGCCGGTTGCCAGGAAGTACAAAGCCTGTACCGCTCTTATCTGTGCGGCCTCCTCCACAAAGGCATCATCTTTTATGAGCTGGCCATTCTCAAAGAAGCGTTTAATATAGGGGAATAACAATACCAGTCCGGCGCAGGGGCACTCAATGAAAATATCCGTTACAGGACCTTCTTTGCGGTCGGGTATTGTTTGTTCCGGCTTATCCTTATGGGGCGGCAAAGCGTCGGCGGGCGTGCTGCTTTCCGGGCGCAATAATGTTTCCAGCAGTCTGGCTTTCTCTTTGGCAGGCAGGGCCTGGTTGGTTACGGCTATCTTTGACAGCAAGGTGTAAGTGGCAGCCGGGGTTGTTTTTAATTGTTGTAATATAATCCCATAAGCCTGTACAGCATCGGCGGCAGGCAGATCCAATAAGACTTCTATAAAAAGGGTGGCCAGTGCTGCGGTATGCTGGTTAAATAATCTTTGCCATACAGGCAGTGAAATCTCCTTGTTGATAACCCGTAATAGTATGGCCGGTAATTGTGCTGCATGTGATAACAGGTAGGCCTCAATAGCCTTTCTGTCGGTAAGGAGGGCGGCTTTTTCAAAACAGCCATGCTGTAAATAGAATAACCATTGCTGTACGAGCAGTGCCAGCGTATCGGGAGCTGGTTGCTCCTTTTGGATGGCGGCTGCTATTGTTGACTGCCATTCCGCATCGGTCAGGTTCCAGGGAAAGTCCGCAATCTCGATCATCACTTTTTCGATGTACAGGATATCATCTCCGGGGTGTAATTGTTCCAGGTGGTTATTGAGTAAATCCGGCAAACTATGCTTTGCCCAATGTTTGGCAGTGGCCTGGTGCCTGCCTGCCTCCGTATAATCGGTGGCAGGCAGTACCAGGCTTACTGTATGTACTACGTGATCACTCAAAGTTTGAATATTTTACTTACTGCTTCTGCATCGGCCTGGGGTAGCAGCAGGCAATAATAATTTTCCACCCGCAACTCTGTGAGCCTTGCTATGGCTGTAAATTCCTTCCGCTTCGCGATCAGGCTCTTCATTTGCGCCGCGGTCAATGCCAGCGTAGCGGTGACGAACTCCTTATCAGTGATGGCATCCGGTTGTTTCAGCAAGGTGGTGTCTACTACCAGTATAGCGGCTTTCACGGTGGCGAAGTTGGGAATGGTGAAGGGCTTCACCTTGCTAAACAGTTTCCTCAGGTCAAACTGCCCTTCCGATGTAACAATGCCTTCGCCAATATCTGTTTCCTGGTTCAGCGCGATCTCTTTGCCATTGATGAGCACGGTCTTGATCTTGCCGATGCCTCCTTCTGCCGGGTAGGTGAATCCTGCCACGGTATTCAACGGCCTTTCTTTATCATTCACTGTACCGTCTACAAATACTTTGTTCACTTCCTCGCCCGGTTTGATCTGCTGCGTCACTGTCTTTTGGTTATACACTACCGTCACCGTAGCGGGCTTGGTAATATCCATTCTTTCTTTTGTTATAAACAACCCTTTGGCCAGGTTGGAAGTATCTACCTCCATATCAGGATCCGTTACCTTGATGGCATTAAACAGGGAAGGAATATAGGAGGGGTCGCCGACGATCTGTATCCGGAAGAAGTCCACCTCTGTTAATTGTATCACGATCTGCTGGTCTTTATCACCAATGATCACTTCAAACTGTTTGTCTTCAAACCGGTTGTCTGTCACTTCAAATTTGTAGCTCTTCTTAGGCTCGTCGTTGATCGCCAGCACACCTTTCACGGCAGTGAGGGTTTCCTTGGTATCAATATTCTGCAGGGTGATGTCTTTGGTAACGGGCTGTTGCAACTGGTTGCGGAAGTTGAGCGTGGTAGTGAACTTAGCCGCCTGTACAGGGGCCAGTACAATATCTACCGTTAGCGGTTTATCGGCCACCGGCACATCCTTCTCAAAAGGCGTAAATCCCTGTACCTTACACACGATCTTCACCGTGGTGTTCTCGGTTACCAGCGCATTGTAAAATCCTTCTTTATCGGTAAGTACCGTAGCGTTGCCCACCAGCAAGCTGGTTTCAATGGGCTTTCCGGTATTGTCCTTCACAGTGCCGCTCAGCGTTAAGGTCTTATTCTCTATCAGGGTAAACTGGATGGGGCGTAAGTGTGAAGAAATAATATAGGGCAGGTAGAAGTCGGCCGTCACCTGGTTAGCGGCGTCGTACACCATGATGTAAGTGCCGCCTTTGGGCACACCGCAACCATGTGCCACGCCGGGATGCAGTTTTACAAACTTCTCCAGCAGGTTCTCCACGCCCAGACCGCCATTCCTTTTCTTGTTCTCTGCATCCAGTTGAATGATCTTGATCCAGTCATCATCAAATTGTATCCTGCCGGCATATTCCAGCATCTCGTTTTTGGTTACCTGGTACAATATTTCATCAGTCGTGATGGTAGTGACATAGATGGTCCTCAGGTAATCAACAAGCGCGTCGCTGGCAGGCAGCAGTTCATCTTCGAGGTTATTCCGGTATTTGGTGATGTCCAGTTCCAGGAAGTTCTCAGCGAGGTATTCTTCCTGCAGCTTAAGGGCGCAATAGAGGCGCAGGGCATACAGGAACAACAGCTTTTCCTGCTCGTTCTTTTGCATTTCTTTCGCTATGGCCAGCAGGTGTGTATAAAAGCTGATGTTGGAAGTATTCTTAAACTTATTACTGTTTTTAATGGTGTACACCAGGTTGCCCAGCGTATTAAAGAACAGGATGCCAATGATGCTGTAAACGGGTTGGTAGATGCCCCAGGTGGCGCTCACGTTCATATAATTAATGCCGGCGTTCTCCTGTTTCATATAGGAGCTGGCCACCGCCTTGTTCTGCGCAGCATAAGTTTCCAGCTCGGCATACTTGGCTTCCATGGTCACCGGCTGCGCTTTGTAATTGGTCGTAATATTGCTGGCCATGATGGCATCGTTCAATTCCAGTTCCAGCGGCTGCGCCAGTATGCTGATGTTTAGATTGCCCAGGAAGAAGAGGTACGATTTCTCCAGCGCGGCGGTCAGGATATTTTGTATGCCGGTAAACTTGCCGCTTTTGAATTGCAGTCCCCCGAGGTAACTTATATTCAGGCTGATCTGCTTCATCACTTCGGCGCGCACTACCTGGTACATGCTCGCGATGTCTTCATTGATCGTGAAGTTAAAGGAATGGCTGAAGGGCGCTTTTTCATTGAGACGCAACATCAATACCTCGAAAGCCAGTCCATGTTTCTTGCGCAACTGGAAAACGGTATTCAGGGCATTCACCGCCGGCTGGCCATACACGCCTTCAACGCGGAAGAAGGAATGGTTGCCCTGTAGGGAAGAAGGCAGGGTGTTGTACGGCAGCTTGGCAGAAGGCACCTGGTTCTCATTCACGCTGCCATATATGGTATTGTACTTGTTCAGGTTCACGTGACCGGCCTGGGCATTCCATACCGGGGCGACAGGTTGCTTCAGGTAATAAGGAATGGCCTGTACAGAGAGAGGATCGTATAGATCTCCGCCGGTAGTGATCCGGATGTCCTTTTTGTTGGGCAATGCTGCATCATCAAAATTAGCTGCCAGCGCCACCAGCCTGTTCAGGTAAACCGTGATCTTTTTACATACATCAGCCTGCTGGGTTTGCACCAGCCTCGATTGAAAGTAATGCCGGTAAATGGAATAGCCACTGGAAACAGGCGCGTCAAATTCTGTATTCTGGCTGGCGATAACGCCCAGTAAGATATGGTTGGGGAAAGCTGCCTCATGGGTAAAACACTTCGCCTTCAGGAGTTGCGCCTCAGCCTGCAATTCCTGGTAAGCCTTTACAAAACACCACAGGTAATCATATACGACTTCGGACAGGCTGGGCGATTGGTTGTTATTGCTCAATACGTTGGTGCTATTGATCTTTGCCACCAGTTGGTCAACGATGCTAACAGTGCCATTCACCACCGAACAGTAATTTTTCAGGTTGGTCAACGCCGGTTCAATAATGGTTTTATGGAGGACCAGCATATCCCTGAAGTCCTTGATGCAACGCGCATATTCCTGTACCAGTAGCTGCTCATCAAAAGGAGTATTCACCGATTTGTTGGAGAATACCGGCTTCAGGATATTGATATTGGGCAAATGCAGCCAGGGGAAAGCCAGTTTACTGATGGCATCTTCCGACTGGGTTTGAATATTGTATTCTGCATTCAGCAACAAGAGGGCATCTTCTTTACTGATCACCAGCACCTTGGTGGTAAAAAGGTATTTCTTCCCCCGTTCCTGGCAGTTATCGTCTTCGCAATCCTTCAGTTCCTTTTGTATGATCTCGGCAAACAGCACGGCTACTTTACCATTGAGGGCGTTGCCATCAATGAGTGGTGCATCGTTGTAGGTGTCTTCAAACAACTCCAGCACCTCGCCTTTAAAGCCCGGAAAGTAGAGCGATGGCACGTCCACTGACTTCGTGTAGTTCTCCGCCGTGGGGTCCAGGTCGGGCAAATAATGATAGGCCAGCTTTTCCTTGGCTTTCTGGGTGTAGGGCTTCGCTTTCGTATAGGTGGTGAAGGCCACGTCGTTGCTGAACAGCGTTACAATGTGTCCTGCACTTGTTACGCCGATGCCATTGGTTACCTGTACGGAATTATTCAGCAGCCGTACCTGCAGTCCTCCGATCAGCCCGCAGCCTGCTAAAAACCTTCTCGACTGGCGGGTTTGCGTATCCAGGTAACAAGCCATCCAGTTGAGCTCGTCACTTGTCAGCACTTGTCTGGATTCGAATTCCGGGAATATATTAATCATAGTCCATTTATTTATGAGTTATCCTAAAATAGTCTTGTCCAAAAACACCCGGGTGTTGTTCTCTTCCCCTTCGTCTTCGCAGCCATGCAGGGTAGCGGGGAAGTAGTCGCTACGTTGCGCCTTCAGCACCAGCACCAGTTCGCTTTGCTTTTGCAGGTATTCTGCCAGCTTGGGGAAGTAGGTGTTGGCATCGCTTTGTTGTAATTCATACTTTGCTTTCCACCAGGCGGCAACGGCGATTTCATAATTCGTCATGCTTTCCTGGTTGATCCAGCAGATCCTGAGCAATACCCCCACCTGCGTTTCTTTCCTGATCAGCTTTTCAATAAAGTCGCGGTAGTGCACATCGGCATATACCGGTATCCAGGAAGGCAGTACAACAGATGCCGTGAAAGAGTAGGGATCAAATCCGCCGCAGGCGGTGCAATCATCGTCGGTACAAATGCCCAGGAGTTCTGTATTGAGCGTGATATTATTGGCCTGCACGTAAATGAGGAACTCATTGGTGAGGGTAGGTATCCTTAATAAAATATGTTCCAGCACATGGAAGTAACCCCTTTCATTTTTATCTGCCACGTTAATGTCGGCTACGGTCTTCCGTTTATTGTTTTTCACCAGCTCACAACCCAGTAAGCGGCTCAGCCTGTTTTCATAACCGGCAATGGGTGTTTTAAAATAATCCAGGTCGGCCAGTAAATTGATGGCGGCGCCCCGGTTGGCACTGATGGCAATATAATTGAGCAGGAACTTTTGTTTCAGTTCAATCAGGTAATTGTAATAGTCTGCTTCATTGATACCGAGGTTATCGGTAGACAGGTAGAAATAGTTATCAATCTCCTGCAGGTTCTCGGCAAACCGGGATAGTAAGTAGTCCAGGCTTGCATTGCGCCTTTTTACAAATTCACTGGCAGGCTCAATGATGTCCTGCCACTTGCTGTCGCCACTGGCCGTCAACAGGTAGTTTCTCCGCCACGCATTGTCTGTGCTCTTGTATTGGATATGCTGCACGGTATCCCACGACAGGCTTTCTTTCAGTTGATGCAGGTCTTTCAGGAAGTTGGCGATCAGTTGCTCAAACAACAGGAGGTATCCTTCCAGTTGTTTTGACTTGAACAATTCTGGCTTATCCAGGTAAGCATCCGGCAAGTTCTTACCTATTTTATACGTGGCCGGGAATTCATCGGCCAGCGAATAATGCAGGGCGAGGTTGCGGTAGGTAGGGTTCAATACGGGGAACGGTACATTGGAATGGCTGTATTTTACGCTGTTCGTTTGCAGGAAGGTCAGCTTTATGATGCTTTCCTTGAAGTTGGCCAGCAGCGGCAGCTCATTTTTATAGAAGGTGAGCTTGCTCTTTCTTTTATTCAATACCGGTTTGAAACCCGGTGGTACCGTGATCACCCATTTGTTGGTATTGGTGATCGTATTGCCGTCATCATCTGTCAGGAACAGCTCCACATTACGGACATTGATCAATCCTTCCGTTTCATAAATGGCATTGATGATATCTGATAAGTTAATCGTGAAGTTCTGGAAGGAGTTTTCTCCCATTTCTTCTTCGAGGATGAATCCATGGGCGAGTTTGGGACCTTCCAGTATTTCTTCCATCGCCTTTCCTTTGGCTTTGAGTTCCTCGAAGGTGTAAAAAGGAATAGAGGGCGATATGTATTCAATGATCTTATGGAAGATGGTGGCCTGCACCTGTTCTATATCCACTTTGCTGTCTACATCAATATCGGCGCAGATACGGAAGTCCATGGTAGGGATGGCCGACAACTGCGGCAGGTAATCTTCGGCCAGGTTCCTGTTTTGGTGCAATACGGTTTGTATGTCGGCATACGCCTTTGCCAGGGCCTGTATTTTTTTGAAACAGGTGGTAAAGAAGGCAAAATTGTTTTGGGTAAGCAGCACCTTCAGGTCCTTGCCGGCAATGCCTTTTTTCGTTTCCAGGAAGGGCTCAAACAATACATCTTTAAAGGTAAAAGTGAGTAGGCCATTGCACAGTACTTCTATGTTGTAATACCATTCCTTCAATACGCGCTCATCCAGCTTGCCGTCGTTGTTGTTGTACTTGTTCTTGGGCGAGGGCAGTATATTCAGCGTAACGTTATTGGGGTTGGCGGTATACACGTTGGCTATTTTCTGCAGCACGTGTTTGTTGTTGATCAGCTCATTCCAGTTGCTGATATCATAGAATATATCGCCAAAGAAGTCCTTTTCATACACGCCCTCAAAGGCTTCACCACTGTCAATATTCCCCAATATAGGCTGCGCTTCAAATTCAATATGGATGGCGTACAGCCCAATGATAAATACCGGCGCGCTGTTTAATATGCCGGCATGATGGGCCACGGGAATGGGAGGATCCTTCACGTCTTTCTTCAGCACCAGCTTTCCACCTTCTTCATACACATACATGGGTTCGTAATCCAGTTTGATGCTGGTATTGGGATCGGTGACCGGTGTGATCCAGGCATTCCTGATCAGCGGCAGGTCAATCAATATCTTCCTGAAATCATTGATGGTAACGGGATGGCAGGGCAATATATCCTGCGGATAATAAAAGGCATGCGCAGGGAAGTTACCGGAATCGTTGGTGATCAGGTCCTGCATCGGGAAATTCATCCGGTAGCCTACATCGGCCAGCGCATAGCAGAGGGCTTCCATGATCGTAATACCGGGATCATGGATATTATGGTCTGTCCAACCGGCCGATGAGGTTTGCTGTACATAGGTCAATGCCTTTTCCCGCAGCAGGGAGAAGTTCTCCAGCAGGGCAGGCAGGGCCTTTTCGTCTATATGTTCATTATTAACTACCATAAGGAAGAACCGTTATCGTGTGTTCGTTGGCTGAGGTTAATAGATGGATAGCGCTGGATGATTCGATCTCATCAAATACCTCCAGGCCGTTCCGTAAGATCTTCATGGTTTTGATGTGGTGCACGTAGGGCAGCTCATCAATGAAATCAATTAAGGTAGCGGCGAAGATCTTTTGCGAGAGGGCAGGGGCGCTGCTGGCCTCAAAGGCCCAGGGCGAAAAGAATTTCATGATGTCCCTGTTCAACTGGTCGCGGTAAAACAGCAGGTCCTGTATGTCCTTGTTCGCCACCGCCTCTAGCTCCACAGTGACCACATCCCACCGGGCATTCAATACCTGGAATTGCAGGAAGGCAGAAGTCTTGGATTCTATATAGGACTTCACCGCCGATAGTTTTGACATGGGGATGGCCGGCTGGAAATTAGGATTCTGCGCATTCACCAGGTAATAAGGGATCAGCGAGATCAGCGTATGGGCCGGTCTGGCTACAATGCTTACACTCGCATCATCATAGAAGGCATGGTTCAGGCATTTTACTTTGTAGATGTTGCTGAACTGTTCCAATATGAGTTGCTCTACATCCCATTGGTTAATGCCCCGGTTTTTATGCCGCAACCGCTGACTGCTGCGCCAGAAGTAATGCTGGTCGGTCTCTGTTTCACGGCCATTCAAGGAAGGCGTATCCTGGGTTACCGATTTTACATTGGCGGTCTTGGGATAAATATTTTCGATGGTGGCGGGCGCTACCGATTTTTTAGCTTCCTGGTTATTGGCGTCGAATACGCGCTCAATGGCTACCCCATTGGTTTTAATACTGCGTATGTTGGCTACTACATCATAGTTTTTATCGCAACGGGCAATCAGCCAGTAGGTATTGGCGCCGTACACCAGGTTATTGGTATGCGTGGCGGTTGTTGGAAGGGTGAGTTGCACAATGCCCGGCTGCAGGAAGTTGTTGGTGGTGTCAATGATCCGGGAGGGATCGAGGGCTTCTATTTTTTCATCGGTAATGAAATGCCAGGTTATTTTCGCTTCCTGCTCCGATTGCTCGGCGGTTTCCTCCGCTATATCAAACAGGAGGCTGATGCTTTGCCCCGGCGTAATATTGGTAAGGCCGATGTAGAGATCACCTGCAAAATCATTGAAGCCCAGTATGGAATAATCCGGTAAGAAGGTGAGGCCGGTTGATTTATTGACCTTCTTCTCACCAAAGGGATATAGATGGGTGGTGAGGTTATTGTAATAAAAGTCGAAGAGCCTGATCCTGTAAAACAGGTGCCGGGTGAGCAGGGCCTGCTTTTGCTTGTACTTATTGGCAAAGGGTACGAACAGGGAGGTCATAAACCTTTTCCGGTTCAGGAACTCTTCTATAAATAACAGGGGACCTGTGTTTTCTTTTTCATATACGAGCTCTTCCAGCGTGCCGCTGAGCTCAATGGATTTGATGAGTAATACCCTGGGGAGTGGGGTTGAAATGAGCGTTACAATGTTGCCCCTGCTGAGGGTAGACAAGGCCGTATAGATATGGTCGGTTTCCAGTCTTACCCGTAAGCTGCTGCTGTTGTTGTTATTGAAATCGTTGATCGTGCTGCTCTCGTTGCCCTGGGGTATGCTGGCATTAGCGCCATTGATGGTAACGGGCACATTCACTTTTACCTTCTCTGCCCAGTTGAGCGTAATATCAATGGTTTTGGCGTATTTGATAAAGGGGTGATCAATGCGGAAGGCGGCGCCCGCCAGGGATTGCGCGCCGAATGCCGCAAAGCTGGTAGCTCCGTCAATGAGGCCAAAGGAAGTTTGTATTTGCGACGGTGCGAAGGTTTGCTGGTTCAGCTTCACCCTGATCTTTGCGATCTGTTGCTTCAGCAGGAATTTATACAGCAGCCCGTAATCATCTGCCGGGTCACTGTCTGTTGCCGGGGAGGCCAGCTTCAACCGTATATTCACGCCTGTTTTCACCGGCACTTTCAGGTCCTTTTCAATCTTCGCGCTGAACTTCAGTACCGCACCATTGATCGTGGCAGCGGTAATGGCCAGGGCTGTTTCGGTGCCATCACTCAGCAACAGGGATACCTGTGCGTTATTTACGATATCGTCGCAGGCGGGCGGGTCATTGTCAAACTCAAACTCCACATCAATGACCGTATCTTTTTTCTGGATATTGGTCAGCATCTTGCTTTCTATGCCCATACCCGTGTAGGATTCACTCAGGTCATTGAAGGGTATCCAGGCACTGTTGGCCTGCCATTCCACATTGGCGGCATCTTCTGCGGCCATTACGGTAAAGAGTTCGTTCTGCTTTTTTACGCGTACAGATGATTTGATGGCAGCGATCTTTGCGCTGTTCAATACCATGTCTTTGGTCGACTGGTAGTAGAGCGTTTTGCCGGCGCTGTTCTTCCCTGCTTTGAACAGGGTATTCCGCGCCAGGAAGTACTGGTTCACATTTTTGGCCAGCTCCAGGCTCACATAAGCGGTGTCGGCCAGTATGGGTTGTTTCTTTAGCTGCAGGATGTCGCTGAAAACAAAGGCTGTGTTTTTATGGATCAACTGGTTGTACTGTGCGTCGTACAGCATGACCAGTTTGCCAAAAACGATCAGTAAAACAATATGCGGTTCATGGGTGTTGGTAGTGGTGGAAAGCTCCTGCAGTTTATTGGTGGCCCAATAGTTGAACATTTGCTGCACCTGCATCAGTGCCCTGAAGAAGGTGTACGCATATTCATTGGCCGCTTTTATTTTGTCGTAATCATTGGCGTAGATGGTGAGCACCGGGCTGCCCGGCCCGTTGGCCGGATTGTAATAAGCCGCTAAAGAGGTGGTGAGCCCGTCATCAACCGGCGGGAAAACAATGCCATTAAAAGCAGGTGCATCTACTTTGTGCGCATTCTGTATGAGCACAGGCGGGCCTACCAGGCATTCCTGCAACAGGGAGTTATACCTTATAAAGAGGTTGCTTACCGTATCGCTTTTCAGGATGGAAAGCACCTGGGGCAGGCTGTCGCCGTTAATGGACTCGCCCATTGTTTTGTAGAACCAAAACAGGTACTGGAGCACCTGGAAGCGCTGCCAGGCCAATTTTTTATACTCATCTGCAGTCAGCAGCACATCGCTGGTAAAACCATTGATTTGCGGCAAGGCAGTAAAGTAATCATGCAGTTCGGTGGCGGAGATGGTGACAAACCTCGATAACTGGAAGATGATGTCTTTCTTCAGCAGGTCGTTCCAGCTATGGGAGCTGGCGCCGGTATCATTAAAGAAATGAACGTCTTTCGACAGCTCAAAGATGATCTTGAGGTAGTCTTTCAGCGAGTCTGTCCGGATGGAAAG
The DNA here is from genome assembly GCF_011759375.1 of Paraflavitalea devenefica. Classification (NCBI taxonomy): domain Bacteria; kingdom Pseudomonadati; phylum Bacteroidota; class Chitinophagia; order Chitinophagales; family Chitinophagaceae; genus Paraflavitalea; species Paraflavitalea devenefica. Next base: position 709,820 of record NZ_JAARML010000003.1, read on the forward strand.
CCCATCCTGCAGCAACAGCTTATTGCTATAGGCCACCGCCCCTTCTGAAAGCGGGTAGTTGGAGATATTTGATATTAGTTTGCCCACAGCATTACGCGTTTAGATAAAAAGGAAAAATGAAATTGTTCCGCTTCCTGGTAGAGACCACGATGTAATCGAGAAGCATCAGGTATCTTCCTTCCAGCGTTTCATCTGCAACGAAATCTATGTTCAGCGGCCTTATCCTTGCTTCATAGAGGGCGATGCTTCTTACCAGCACCATCCGCATGTAGGTTTTGAAATGCTCGTTGATGCTTTCAAACAACATGGATTTGAGGGCACTGCCATAGTTAGGTTGCATCACCCTTTCACCGAGTTCGGTGGTGAACAGTATGTAGAGGCTTTGGTTAATATCCTCCACGCCGTCGGCCATTGCTGTTGTATTGCTGTCGGGATCGAAGTGCGGGGGAAATGCCCAGCCTGTGCCAATAATTTCGTTTTCTGTGCTCATAGTTATCCTATTTGAACAGTGGGTAACCCCACGGTGATACCGGAACCATTTCCGGGAACGTCGCCAACTCTTATGGCGGGTTTTCCGCCGATCAGTACAGTGGTGCTGCCCATGGTAAAGGGGCCCGGTACATTACCGGACGACGGAGTACTGATATCGCCTGCCACGGCGGCGGGCAGGCTGCCGATCAATACCGTGGGCGTGCCTGCACCCGTAACAACACCATCTGAGGTCACATCTGTTATTCTTCCTGCTGCCGGCATAAGCGTTAATTAATAAATACCATGGAACCTTTTAGTTTCAAATTGCCTGAGGCAGTGATCTCCACCGCTGCGCCATCTATTTTTACATTGGCATTGGCCTTGATCACGATGTCCTTGGTGCCCGTCAGGTTGATCTCACTGTCGTTCATCACGATCTTGTTGGAGTTCTCATCCTGGATGGTAATGGACTTCTCGTCTTCCGAGATCACGATCTTATTCCCATTCTTTGTCGATATCTCATGTATACATTTCTCATCGTTCCAGGCCCACTTCATACCTTTTTTAGTGATAAATACTTTATCGTAGTTATCATCTTTAAACTCTGTATGCGGCGGGAACTTGGGACTGAAAGCAGAACCTATTACAATGGGTACATCGAAATCATTACCCATGAATGCCACGATCACTTCATCGCCTATCTCCGGCAACAGCACCATGCCGTATTGATCACCTGCATAGGAAGTGGACACCCGCGCCCATATTTCTTCCTGCGCATCTTTCCAGCCGGCGATCTTCACTTTGATGCGGTTTAAGTTGTCCGGGTCTTCCTGTAGCTGCGTTACCAGACCGCTCAGTATTACCGGCCGGCTATTGGCAGGATGCAGGTTGTATTTACAGCTATAGGATTCATGGTTGAGGCCAAACTGCAGGTAGGTGCTGAAGCCACCATCGCTGTAGTCGTGCATCACAGAGGTGATGATGAACTTCCCATCGGCGAGGGCATTAAATCCCTTTACTTCGATGGTGCCACCGGGTTTAGCGGTCAGGTTGGCTCGCAGGTGCACCAGCCCATTCTGCCGGGAAAGCGCTTTCAATTGTGTGGCGGCGCCCACCAGGTCGGTACATTCCATTTCGTTGAACGTACGGTAATTGATGCCCGAATGCTTGCCTTTTACGGTGGCCGGTGTTGCAGCCGGCGCCTCTTCTTCACTGGTGGTTTCATTCTCCAGCGAGCTGAGGCTAAAGCTGATCAGCTCTTTCTCCACCTGGTATTTTCTCTCATCCTGCTCCATCTCCAGCTCATATACATTCTGTCCGTATTGGGCGGTGATGATCTTCGTAGGGTCAAACTCCTGCGTGGGTTTGTCAATCGTCACCGTATCTTTTTCTGTATAGATAAAACAACCATTGGCCTCTGCGCGGATATTGATAAAGTCCCAGTCGTTCAACCCGTTCTTCACCAGTTGGGTATGCTTTACCATGAACTGGCTGGTGAGGTGGCTGGTAGCCAGGCTGCCTCCATGCTTGGATACGATAGCGTTAATGATGTCCTTGTCCGATTGCTTGGCAAATACTTCCGTCGCTGTGCTCAGCGCCATGTTCACCAGTTTGTTCTTGGCCGTTACCTGGAAGCGGGTGCCGCTGGTGGAGTTCTTGTATTTATGCCGTACAATATGGCCTTCAAATAATACGATCTCGTCAAAGTCCAGCTTGGCCTTGATGGCAATGGGCGCGCCTGCCACTGGCAAGTTGCCGCCAAGCGGATTGGGTATGATGGATTCGCCCAGGCCGGGAGATTGCTTGAAAACGATCTGGGCGGATGAGATGTACTGATAACCCTGTTTTACCTGTATGGATATGACCTGGAAATCGGCCGGCAATGGTTGATTGTTAATAAACACATTGCAGGCGTATTTACTGTAATCAATAGCTGGTAAAAGGTCTGTTAACGCCATTATTTAATGGTTATGTGTTCACGTAAGCTGTTCAGGTCTTCTGTCCTTGCCATGTCAACAGCCTGCACTACACTGTTGGTGACGGTGAAGGCGGTGCTCAGGAAACTGGCTACATTGGATATGGTATCCAACGCCTCCGGCACCTCGAATGAGTTCAGCACATCCGTTTTAGGATCGGGCACAAATTCATTAAAGGTGGCTGATATGGTAGCCCTCAGCGGGATGCCGAACTGGCTGAACAGGGTATAGTTCACGGAATAGCTTTCTATTTCGCAGGTAAACATGAACGTACCCCATACCAATAGCAATTTGGGCAGCTTCAGGTGTCCATCCTTCTGGTTGATGGCCAGCAGGTCTTTTTTCTCCGGCATCACCACCGACCCGAATTTGGTAGTCTCCAGCAGCACAATCCTTTGGTCGCCATTGGCGCCGGTGCCATCCACCAGGAAGTCGAATGACATTTTCTTGGGACTCACCGAAGTGACAGGCGTTTTGGGCGCATCGGTACCGCTGGCTTCCTTTTGGTCCTTCGTGAAACTGTATTCCACTTTATAGCTCGATGGGTTGAACATGGCTAAAAAGATCCTTGGTTTCAACAGGTCCGCCGGATTGTCAAAACTCTTAAAGGACAGTATGGTCATTTTCATTAAAGACATACAGGATCAGCGTTGTTTTTTCTCTTCGAGGATCTCCATTACTTTTTCCACTGCTTGCTTCACCACTTCTTCCACTGGTAGATTACCTGCTTGCGTCGCGGCATTGGTAGCGGCGGTATTCTTTTCAATGTTGGTGGTGATCACGATCTCATGAATGATAATGGGCATCTTATGAGTTGATTATTTTGAAATACTGGTAATACAGTTCCAGCGATTCGATGACCAGCGAGCTGCTTTCTGCATTGAAATTGGAAATGCTCCACTTTAAAGGGTAAGCATTGAGGAACCGGTAGGCCATGAGGGGTTCCTTTTTTTCATTGAGCAGTGCAACGATGATGGTGGCCGGTTGTATTGACAGGTTCTCGACTGCGTCCCTGCACCAGTTGGTTAAGGTAGACTGTACGGCCAGCCCGCGCTTCAGCACGAGCGGCGTATAGTTGGCGCGGGTGGGCAGTTTCTGGGTAAACCTGTTCTCGCCGCCTTCCACCACATCTTCTGTTTGCAGCTCCATGCCGATGCCTGCCACATCCTGGAAGGCAATGTCAATGGGTTCATTGCTGATCTCAAAACTTACCCAAAAGGAAAATCCTACTGGCGGATAACGGCTCATAATGATGGTTTAAACGGCTTCAATCACCAGCCCTTCATGGGCCATCTCAATGGTTTCAACAGCTACTTCATTGGCGTCGCTCTTCAGGTCGGGCGCTGTCACTTTCGTGGGCCAGGCATTTTTCAGGCGCCAGATGTATACCGGCTCATGGTTTTCATTGAGCAGGGAGATGGTGATGTCGCGCCGTTCTATCTTGCTCAGCGATACAGTATTGAGCCATTGAAAGAATTCATTGTCGCTGTTGAACATGCCGCGTTTCAGGGTCACGTTGCCATACTTCTGCAATCCCGGCATTTTTATTTTGTGGTATTCCGGGCTGGAGCCATCGCGGTATTCGATCATTTCATTTTCGATGTTGAGACCGGTAACTTCTGTAAAACCAATTTTTGAACCGCCCCATTCCACCCGGAAGTGGAATTTTGGGAGTGGATAATTTGCCATAGTAAATGATTTTTTATGTTATGCTGACAAGTGTTTTACAATATTTAATTACGAAACAGCCAGTTTATGAGAGAAGCGTAAGATGATGAACTCAGCAGGGCGCACCACGGCCAGTCCGATCTCTACGATGAGCAGTCCATTAAGTATATCATCCTGCGTCATGGTTTGGTTAAGGCCCACCGCTGTGTAAAAAGCATGCTCCGGTTTAGCGCCCTGTAAAGCCCCTGCTCTCCACAGGTTGGTGAGGTAGTTATCAATCATCCCTTTCACCCGCACCCAGGTATTGGCATCATTGGGCTCAAACACAAACTGACGGGAAGCATTCTGGCAGCTTTCTTCCACCATGTTGAAGAACCTGCGCACATTCACATAGCGCCATTCGTTGTTGTTGCCGGCCAGTGTGCGTGCACCCCATACCAGGTTGCCCCTGCCTACAAACTGGCGGACGCAGTTGATGGACTTGCCATTCTCCGCATCCACGTTAAAGTCTTCCTGGTCCAGGTCGCTCAACGCCACTTCCGGTTTCTTAACAGCGTTGAGGGATATATTGGCCGGCGCTTTCCATACCCCGCGGGTCCTGTCTACAGCGGCATATACACCGGCGATGGCAGGAGAAGGAGGCAGTAAGAGCGGTATACCCAGGAAGGCTTCTTTCAGCCTGCTCTCAAATACAGAGTTAAAGAACGGTATGATCTTCGACAGGAGGGTTGTATTCAAGGTGCCATAGTTGGTTTCGTCAACACCTTTGTTCGTCTCCAGGTCGGTCCTGATGGCTGCATCGAGGGCGCCATAAGAAGCCATCACTTTGGCCTGCAACTGGGCCAGCAGGGTGGCCTTTTCATTGGCTGCTGTATCGACATAGTTAAACTTGGTGAGGGCGCCGGCAATAGCGGCATCCGCCTGTACCTTGATCTGGTCGGTCAGCTTCTTGGTATTGTCTGTTAAGGTTTGCTGGGCGGCCGGAACGAAATAAGGCAGGATGGCGTTCTTCTTGCTGTTGATATCACTGATCTTATTGGTATAGGCTTCCGTACTGATGTTCTTAAAGTAATCGTCATTGAAGGCGGCAATGACATTGTTCACATTGAATAATTCTTTGGCTGCCTTGTAGTTGATGTTGTTGAGCAGGTTGGCGGCTGCATTGGAACTGATCACATCGGCCGCAAAGGTCATCTTGATATCCGCGGTATTGAAATCGTAGCTATAGGTGGTCTCCAGGTGCGGGAAGTAAGCCGCGCCGTATTTAATGGAATCAACATTGTTGGAGATGGTATTCCTGAATTCCGTTTTAGATTTCTCTGCCGATACTTTGCTGCCTGTAAGCTCCCTGTTTACATCAATCACCACAAACTTGTCCTGCAGGGCGGCCACTTTTTGCAGGGCGCTGTTGTACACATCGTAGAAATGGTCTTTGTTGGCCAGTCCCGCCAGGTCGGGCAGTATGATCAGGGTTACCTCATCTACCAGGTCCAGCTTCAGTAGCTCATTCTTATAGGTATTCACATCTACACCGGTGCGGGCAAAGCCGCCGATGGAGTGAATGTAGCAGGGGCCGCCGCCATTGTCGAAGTAATGCTTCACGGCATAGTACATGTTGTTCACGTAAGGGGAGGCCGCTACTATTTTTGCTTCTGCGGGCAGGTTCAGCTTCACCAGCACTTCCGCCTTTACCACATCGGCAAAGCCATAATAAAACTCATAATCAGCGAGCGAGTTGATCTTTTTGGCTACGCCGGTCAGGTCTGCATCTTTTAGTTCCGTTGCTTTTTGGGTAACGCCGAAGAAGCAGGGAATGGCGGTTTCTACCGAGGCCACAGAGGGTGGCAGCTTTACGATTTCTTCCAGGTACACACCGGGAGTTTTATAACTAAATGCCATGTTTGATTTTTTTAACTTAAAAAAAATTATTTAGTGATAATAATAGTTGCTGTATTGGTGGTTGGGTTGTAGTTGTTCATAGGGTTTACCGTTGTATGGTTCTTCTTGGCGCCGTTCTGTATGGTTACCTGTTTCAGTTTGTTGAGGTACACCTGGTAGTTGTTGACCGTTCCTGTTACCTTCTTATAATTCGGCATTTGCGGATGAGGACCTGCTACCGCACCGGGCACCTCTACCCCGTCGAGAAGCAGCTTGGCTGAAGCGTCAAACTGGGGCGTGTTAACGGTCAGTGCCACCGTTGCCTGGAAGGAAGGGAAGTGCACAATGAAGTTGTTCAGGTCGGCATACTTCGCAGGGTTTGTGTCATTCACCGTGAGCGCGCTGACAGGGATGCTCACCAGGCCAATCACGGAGGTGGGCAGGGAAGTATCTGTAACCAGTATTTGGGGAAAGCTTTTCAGCAGGCTGTTGTCGGAGTTCTTGTTGAAGGAAAGCGCTGCTGTTTTGTTGAGTACTTCCCGGAGTGCTTTGTGCAGCGTTGCCAGGTCTTCGTCTTTGGTGATGGGAATAACAGTGGCATCCACGGTCACTTTCAGGTCCAGCAGGTGAGTAGCATCACCCAATGGCGTTTGTAGTAGAGACCGTATGCCTGCCAGTGTCACATCGGCCGGGATATGGGGTACCAGGTCGCCGGCGGCCATGACAGCCGCATTGCCACAAGGCTTGCAGGCGATGGTTTTCTTGTTGAAAACATAATCAGCAGCACCAGGCAGTGGCTTTACAAAGAGAATACGCCGGTTAAAATCAAGTCCGCTGAACCGGGCCTTCTCCATATCAACCGCCGTGATGTAGAACAGCAGTTGTGCTGGTAGCAGGGCCGCAGGCGTGGCCGGTGGACTGATCCCGAAATCAAAAGGCAGGAAGAGCCGGGTAAAGTGATCAGCCGTTACGATATGGCCGTTTACGCTGTTGATGGCAGCGCTGAGTGCAGGAACAGGGGTGAGCTGGAACATCCGCTCATTGGTAAAGTTGATGACCTTACCGGTACTGTTGCCTTCCGCCATAAAGTTGGCCGTATAGTATAAGGTTAGTATTTGCGTGAGTTTCTTCAAGGTGATTAGTTCTTTTTGTGTAAGGCATTGACCATGGTTTCTTCAATCGGCGGACCACCCGGTGTGATATCCGCATTGTCAACCGGGATGGTTTTAAACTTGTATACCACAGAAGGGTGGTACTTGCCGCCGAAAAGTCCCCACAGGTAATTCGTTTGTTCATAGTTCAGCGATACAAATTCTGCTCTCACTTCTTCCAGGTTGGCCGGATAATTGGCAGGCACTACGGCCGTTGTTTTATCAATGCGTGGCTTGCTCTGGAAGTACTGGACTACATTTTCCAGCATATCAATACCGTCGTAATTCTCCAGGCTCTTGGTGTAAAAAGTAAACAGGCAGATGACGTTCAGCCATACCGGTGGTTTGCGATAGTTGATCTCATTATTGACCTTAACATAGTTATCAGGCGACTTCAGCATTTTTTCCTCTTCAATGTTTACAATGCTGATCACAATCTTATTATCTATTGTGCCATCTGTTTTATCAACAATGTTGTTGAGGTTGGCGCTTATGACAAAGTCACTGCTGGCGCCAATTTTATTGGAGATAAAGGCATTGAGATCATCTTTTAAAAAGGCAATGAAAGGCCCCATGGTATTGATTCGTTTCAGAAATGAAATAGTACAACCGTTCACCTGCGTATAACAGGTGTTACAAGACTGGATTTTACCCCTCTATATCTTTTTCACTGAATACATGATGGCTGCAGGCATAGCAATAGCCTGCTAGCTATTTACCCATGTGTGCTTTTGTTTGCTACCGGTGGCGAATAATCAAAGTGTTTCCTTTCCATGGGGAAAGGATCGTTCGTTACAAATGACTACTTAATAAATCAGAGCTTGGAAAGGACAGGGATAGGGATCCGAAGGAATACATTGGTAAATCAAATGTCAAGAAAACAAATTAGAACACCAATACCCGATTAGTGGTATTTTATTGAAAGGTCATTAATTAATTGTGAAGTGGTGCAGGCAGTTGTGAATCAAGTAGTGAACAGCATGAAGTATTCAGTATTTTTTCTTATTGCTTCGCGTAGTTTCCGCAATGGATACCTGGTGTGCCGATGGTTTATATAAATTGGCAGCAGGATGTATTTTTCCGTAGTTTTAAGGATAGCATGAAAGCTTTTATGTCAACACTGCAACAGCTTCTTGAGCATAAGATTGTAGCCATCCTCAGGGGCGTTCCTGCCAACAATGTACTGCCCGTGGCCGGCGCCTTATATGAAGGAGGGATCAGGGCGCTGGAAGTAACATTAAATTCTCATCAGGCATTACAACAAATTGAAACCCTACAGCAGGCCCTGGGCAATAAACTCCTGGTAGGCGCAGGCACTGTGCTGGACCTTGAAGGCGCCAAAGCGGCCAGGGAGGCAGGGGCCCGGTTCCTGATATCGCCAACGGTAGATACCAAAGTGATCAGCTTCGCGAAGGAACATGATCTCGTATCCATCCCGGGCGCCTATACGGCCACAGAAGTATTGCTGGCCCATAACAGCGGGGGCGATATCATTAAGATCTTTCCCGCTCCCAACCCCGCCTACATTAAAAACTTACGGGGCCCGCTGGACCACATAAGAATGATGGCTGTAGGAGGGATCAACGCGGAGAATATTCACCAATACCAGCAGGCAGGGGCAGTAAGCTTCGGCGTTGCCAGTTCACTCGTGAAGACTACCACCGTTGTGGATGAAAGCTACCTGCAGCAGTTGACCGGAACGGCACAAAGATTGGTACAAGCCATAGCCACCCAATAAACGTCTGACCATTACAATATGCATCATGATGGATACCTTTTTAAGTTGTGATTGGGGCACTTCCACTTTCCGGTTAAGGCTGGTCAATACCTCCCCTCTCACCGTATTGGCAGAAGCAATCAGCCCGGAGGGTATTGCTGCCCTCTTCACACGTTGGAAAAATGAGCCCGGCACCCCAAACGAACGCCTTTCCTTTTACCGTTCCTGGCTTGGCACACAAATAAAAAAACTGGAAGAAAAACAGGGTATGGATCTGCAGCACCTGCCATTGATCGTTAGTGGAATGGCTTCCTCTTCCATCGGTATGAAAGAATTACCTTATAAAGAATTACCCTTTAAAACAGATGGCTCCGATCTTGCTGTAAATTATATACCCCCTGCTGCCGGGATGACCAATCCGTTATTCCTCCTATCGGGCGCCTGCACCAACAATGATGTGTTACGCGGTGAAGAGACCCTGCTGGCAGGCGCTGGTGCAGATACAGCAGGAGAGGAGGCTGTATTCATCTTTCCCGGTACGCATTCCAAACATGTTTATGTGCAAAACAGCACTGCTGTAGACTTTAAGACCTTCATGACCGGTGAGTTTTTTGAACTGCTCACCGTTAAAAGTATCCTGGCCAATTCGGTAGAGAAAAGTGAATGGGCCGGGGCCGGTACCTTCTTTCAAGAAGGCATCCTGGCCGGAACAAGTTCCAGCCTGCTCAACAGTGCTTTTCATGCACGTACCAATGTATTATTCAAAAAATGTACGCCTGCCGAAAACTATCAGTACCTCAGCGGACTATTGATCGGGCATGAACTAAAAGACCTGCAAACGGCAGCCCGTCAAATTGTGCTGGTGGCGGGGCAGGGGCTGAAAGATCAGTACCTGCAGGCCCTGTCCATCCTGGGGTTAGCGGAAAAGACTACCTGTATAGATGCCGATGCTGCCTTGTTGAAAGGACAGTGGCGCATCTGGCAGGCGACCCATAAACAATTCATCAGGGACCATTCCTAAAAGTTTGCGGTATGAAAAAAGCAATGGTATATCTTTCTCTGTTACTCATTGGCTGTGCCGATGCAGGCAAGCCTGCTGCTGATGCACCGGCCGGCGATGCTACAACATCACCAACGCAGTCCACCAGGATTGAGGTCATAGATGGTGAAGCGCTGAACATCCTTGATTCATCGGCTGCTATCGAAACCATTGCAGGCGGCTTTAGCTGGACCGAAGGCCCGTTGGTATTGGGCAATAATGAAGCACTCCTTTTTTCAGATATTCCCAACAACAGGGTCTACAAATGGACGGAGGGTGATAGTGTTACCCTATTCCTGGAGCGTTCGGGCTATTCAGGTACTGTACAGGGAATGAAAGAGCCGGGTTCCAATGCTTTATTATTAAATCCGCAGGGTGAATTGGTTTTGCTGCAACATGGTGACCGGCGTATTGTGAAAATGACAGCCTCTTTACAACAACCGGCAGCCCTGTTTACGCCATTGGTAGAGCGATACGAAGGAAAACGTTTGAATAGCCCCAATGATGGCGTGTACCATTCCAATGGAGACCTTTATTTCACCGACCCTCCCTATGGACTGGATAAAAGGGTGGATGATCCGGCCAAAGAGCTCCCCTTCCAGGGTGTTTACCGGTTGAAGCCAAATGGGAAGTTGGATATCCTGACTAAAGAACTAAAATATCCCAATGGTATTGCCCTCTCACCTGATAATAAATATTTGTATGTGGCCAGTTCCGATGCACAGAACATGATCTGGATGCAATATGAGCTCGATGAAAAAGGATTCATCAAAAGCGGTCGTGAGTTTTATGCGGTGCATGCATATGAGGGCAAGGAGAAAGGAGCACCTGATGGCATGAAGGTGAATAAAAATGGTTACCTCTTTGCCAGTGGCCCCGAAGGTGTGTGGATCTTCCATCCTTCGGGAAAGCCGGTAGCCCGTATTTACACCGGTCACCATACTTCCAACTGCGCCTTTTCGCCCGACCAAAAAACACTCTATATGACCTGTGATGATTATGTGATGCGTGTCAGGCTAAAATAAAGCATCAGGAAACAACTATTTGATCTCTATCCATACCGGCGCATGATCGCTTGTTTTCTCCCAGCCACGCACATGACGGTCTACACCGGCGGCTTTGAGTCGGCCAGCTACGTGCGGACTTAGCAGGAAATGATCAATGCGTAAACCGGCATCGCGCCCATACGCATTGCGGAAGTAATCCCAGAAGGTGTAGATCTTTTCGGTGGGATAGAGTTTGCGGAGTGCATCCGTCCATCCCTGCCCGGCCAGTTTGGCAAAGGCCGCGCATGTTTCGGGCCTGAAGAGGGCATCATCCACCCAACGCTCGGGTTTGTATACATCCTGTTCGGTGGGCATTACATTGTAATCACCGGCCAGTACTACCGGCTTGTCCTGCGCCAGGAGTGTTTTGGCATGTACGGTCAATCGTTCAAACCAGCTTAGTTTGTAATCGAACTTGGGACCGGGGGCCGGATTGCCATTGGGCAGGTAGAGACAACCGATCACGATACCATTTACGGTGGCTTCAATATAACGGCTGTGACTGTCTTCCGGATCACCGGGCAATGCCCGCCTTACTTCCTGGGGTACTTCCTTACGCGCCAGGATGGCCACGCCGTTCCAGCTTTTCTGTCCGTGCCAGATGGCGTGATAACCGGCGTCCTTCACAGCCTGCTCCGGAAATTTCTCCTGTGGTGCTTTCAGCTCCTGCAGGCATACTACATCCGGCTTTGCTTCTCCAAGCCAGCGCAGCAATACCGGTAACCGTCCATTTACGCCATTTACATTATAGGTAGCTATCTTCATGATAAGGTGATCCTGTTTTAATGTTGGTCCACTAAATTACAAACATTCCGTTGCATGTCGGCAGAACTACACACTACGTATTTCCATGTAGTGCCCCTTAGCAGAAATACTGTAAATAAATAGAAACCATCCATCTATGTTATTGGTGCGCACGCCGCTAAGTATCTTAACTGCCGTGAAATGTTGTCTTTTCACCCGATCCTTACATCCTAAAACAAATACCTGTGAAAGTAGCCATCAGTTCCTACAATGGAGCGCACTTCAGAGAGCATCCCGGCAATGACCGGCCCGACAATGATAAAGTACAGTGGGTTTTGGGCTTTGGCGCCAAAACACTACTGGAAAAAGGAGCATGCTATGACCAGCTTTCCCGGCAATACCCCCGTGCCAGCATCGTACTTTGTTCTACTGCAGGAGAGATTTTTGATGAAGAAGTATATGATGATACCGTTTCTATAACGGCTGTTCAGTTTGAGCGCACGGCTATTGCTGCGGTATCGGCCAATATCATGGACTTTGCTGATAGTTATGAAGCCGGCATTGCCCTGGTAAAACGATTACCGGCCGTGGACAACCTGTGTTATATTATGGTGATCTCCGACGGCACCCTCGTTAACGGTAGTGAACTGGTGAATGGCATCAATACAGCCACGCAGTGCAAGGTGCCTGTAACAGGTGGTATGGCCAGTGATGGCGACCGGTTTGTTTCTACCCTCGTAGGCCTCAATGAAGATCCTGCACCGGGCAATCTCATCGCCATTGGTTTTTATAGTAACCATCTTGTTGTATCGCATGGTTCGGTGGGCGGTTGGGAAATGTTCGGACCGGAAAGACCCATCTCCAAATCATCGGGCAATTGTTTGTATGAGATCAATGGCGAACCGGCCCTTGATCTGTACAGGAAATACCTGGGTCCCTATGCCGCTGAATTACCAGGATCGGCACTCCTGTTCCCGCTTTCTGTAAAGCTGTCTACCGGCGAAACAGTTGTCCGCACCATTTTATCTATTGACTCCTCAACCGGCAGTATGGTCTTTGCCGGCGATCTGCCGGAGAATGCACCGGTGCGTTTTATGAGAGCCAATTTCGACCGGTTGATAGAAGCTGCCGGTGAGGCGGCTGTTCAGGCTTCGGGTGATCATACACCCGCGCTGGCCCTCCTTATTAGTTGTGTGGGAAGAAAGATGATATTGAATGGAAGAATAGCCGAGGAAGTGGAGGCTGTGCGTGATACGCTGGGCAACCAGACTTTGCTGACCGGTTTTTATTCTTACGGCGAGATAGCGCCCCCGAAGGAAGGCGCCCACTGTGCCTTACACAATCAAACCATGACGATCACCACGTTTACCGAAAAATAGAAAGGATGAAAGCTCCCCTGCATAAGCTATTGGAAAGACAGATCAAGAAGTATTTCACGCCCGATTGTCTGAATAACGAACGGGTACAGGCATTCCTCGATGCCGTTAATAATTCCTACCAGTCTTACGAGCGTGATCAAACGCTTTCTGCTCATGCCTCGCGCATCAGTGAGCAGGAATATATGGAGATCAATGCCCGCCTCCGGGAAGAGATCGCCCTGAAAGAAAAAGGACTGAACAGCCTGAAAGAAGTGATCAGGAGCCTGGACGATATAGGAGAAGCTGATGCTGATCCAAAGGACGATCTCTTCGGTGCGCTGGCCTACCTGAACAGGCATATCGAGCACCGTAAAAGAACAGAAGCAGCCTTATTGCAAAACCAGGAAGAGCTGAAAAGGTTATCCCTGGTAGCCAGTCTCAATGAGAATGGTGTGATTTTTACCAGGCCCTGCGGTGCTATTTTTTATGCCAATGATGGATTCCTGAAGCTGACCGGTTATAGCATGGAAGAGATTGTTGGTAAAACTCCTATCGAGCTTTGCAAGGGTGACCTGACCGACAAAGCTGTACTGCGCAATATGGTGGATGCATTCATGGAGGCCAAAACATTCAATATAGAAGTGATCCACTACCGGAAGAACGGCGCCGCCTTCTGGGGCCGTGTGAAAGGTCAGCCGGTGCTGGATAACAACGGCGTCATTCTGCATTATTTCGCGGTGATCGAAGATATTACCGATAAAAAGAATGCAGATGAACTGCTGCGTAAGAATGAAGAAAAGTACCGGGGCATTATCTCCAATATGAACCTTGGCTTACTGGAGGTGGACCTTGACGGCATTATACAGTTTGCCAACCAGTCGTTCTGCGACCTGAGCGGTTACCGGTATAAAGAACTGATAGGCCGCAATGCAGCCCGTCTTTTTATGAAGTGGGATGACCAGGCCTCTATCGAAGGTAAAAACCAGATGCGCTTAAAGGGCATTTCTGATGCCTATGAAATGGAGATCACTACCCGGAAAGGAGAACGGCGCTGGTGGCTGATCAGCGGCGCACCCCAGTACAATGATCAGGGTGAAATAGTAGGCTCTATCGGTATTCACCTGGACATTACCGGGCAGAAGAAGATGCAACTGGAATTGATAGATGCACGTCGCCTGGCTGAAGGATCGGCGCAGTCGAAAGAAGCATTCCTGGCCAATATGAGCCATGAAATACGTACACCCATGAACGCTATCCTGGGTATGGGGCGGCAATTGAAGAAAACAGCCCTCGATGCGAAACAGCAATCTTTCCTGGATACGATCAATGCGGCTGGCGAAAACCTGCTGGTGATCATCAATGATATATTGGATGTGTCGAAAATAGAAGCGGGTAAGCTGATCATCGAACAGATCGGTTTCAGCATCAATGACCTGTTATCGAAGATCACGCGTGTGATCATCCACAAGGTGGAAGAAAAGGGCCTGCAATTCTCCATTATGATAGAGGAAGGAATACCTGCCGTACTGATCGGTGATCCTTACCGGCTGAACCAGGTGATCTTAAACCTGGTGAGCAATTCTGTAAAATTCACGGAGCGGGGCATAGTGGCCATCCGGTGTTATCCCGGTGAGGGAACCGATGGCAGCAAGACTATATGTATTGAAGTAAAAGATACCGGTATCGGTATGGACCCCGAATTTCAGCAACGCCTGTTCCAGAAGTTCCAGCAGGAAGATATATCGGTAGCCAGGAAGTATGGAGGAACGGGCCTGGGCATGAATATCAGCAAGCAACTGGTAGAGCTGATGGGCGGATGCATCACTGTAAACAGCGCGAAAGGGGAAGGCACAGCAGTTACGATCTGTATTCCGTTATTGTCTGGCCGGCCATCCGATCTGCCGGTGAAAAAAGAAACGGTAGCTGATCCGGACGTCCTGCGGCAAAAGAAGATCCTGCTGGTGGAAGATAATGAGATGAACAGGATGGTGGCTACAGCGGTATTGAATAATTATGGCGCCTGTGTAAGCGAAGTGGTGGATGGCTGGGAAGCGGTGAAAGCCGTAAAAGAAAATCATTATGACCTGATATTAATGGATGTGCAAATGCCGGTGATGGATGGTTATGAAGCTACCCGCCTCATCAGGCAGGAAGGCTTTCATCACCTGCCGGTGCTGGCGCTTACCGCCAATGCGATCAAGGGCGAGTATGAGAAATGTATGCAGGCAGGCATGAACGGTTATGTGAGTAAGCCATTTGAAGAAGAGGAACTGATCAAAACCGTGGCGGGCATGTTGGGTACAGAAGTGACCACCGTTCCTGTGCCCGGAAAGCAGGTCCCTGCAGCAGCCTTGTACAGTATTGAAAAGTTGCAGCAGATAAGCATGGATAACGAGGAGTTCATCCCTAAGATGCTGCAGTTGTTCCTGGATGAAGTGCCTGCGGCAGTACAGAGTATCCGCCAGGCTTATACCGGTCACGACCTGAAGAAGGTACAGGCTGTAGCGCACCGGATCAAGCCAGCCCTCGATAACCTGTGCATTGGTTCATTGAAGCAGGAGATCAGAGACCTGGAACAAATGGCCAAAGAAGGAAAGAATGGCACCCGTATGGAAGGTCTTATTCAAAAATTAGAAGATGTGATAGGCCGTGTGGCCGCCGATATGAGAAAGTAAATTACCCACTTGTTTTATGTGCACGGGATTGTATTATCTTAGTGCATCATGAAAAAGACCTTACTCTTGAGCAGCCTGGTGCTGCTCACTACGATCGCTACCGCCCAGTTAACGATTGACCACCTGCAGTGTGAAAACCTTGTCAATCCGCTTGGCCTGGACCTGCAGCACCCCCGCCTCTCCTGGCAACTGAAGAGCGACAAACGCAATGGCCGGCAAACTGCTTATGAGATCATAGCCGGTGAAGCGCCGGCACTCAACAATATAGCTGTTACCTGGCGTAGTGGTAAAGTCGCCTCCTCCCAATCGATACGTATTCCCTATAACGGTACTGCCCTGCAAGCCGGCAAAAGATATTACTGGAAAGTAAGGGTATGGGACCAGGAGGGCAAGGCATCTGCCTGGAGCCAGCCTGCCTGGTGGGAAACAGGTTTGCTGCAACCTGCCAACTGGAAAGCCAAATGGATTACGCCCGGTTATGTGGAAGATTCCATTAGGCGGCCCAGCCCCTTGTTCAGAAAGCAATTTGCTGTAAAGAAGAAAATAAAGTCGGCCAGGTTATACATTACTTCTCAGGGTTTGTACCGGGCGTTTATCAATGATAAGATGGTGGGGGATAGTTACCTCACACCAGGGTGGACCAGTTATAAGCACCGGCTGCAATACCAAACGTATGATGTAACCAGCCAGCTCAGCCAGGGCAATAATGCCATTGGTGTAATGCTGGGCAGCGGCTGGTTCAGGGGATACCTGGCCTGGGCCAATAACCATGATTATTATGGAAAAAAACTGGCCCTGCTGGCGCAGGTGGTGATCACGTATGCAGATGGACAAACAGAGACCCTGAGCACTGATGAAAGCTGGCGCTCTGCAACCGGCGCCATCCGTTATTCAGAGATATACAATGGAGAGATCAATGATGCCCGCCTCGACAAAACAGGCTGGCTCACGGCGGGATACGATGATAAGGACTGGTCCTCCGTGGCCACACCTGCTATCAGTAAGGACAATATTATTACCACCTACAATGAACCGGTAAAGAAGCACGAGACCTTTAAGCCTATCAAAATATTCCGCACACCGCAGGGCGACCTGGTGGCCGACTTTGGACAGAACCTCGTAGGACTGGTAACGGTGAAGGTCAGCGGTAAGGCCGGTGATTCTATTGTTATCCAGCATGCAGAAATATTGGATAAACAAGGCAATTTTTATACGGAGAATTTAAGGGCTGCCAGGCAGGAGAATATTTATGTGCTGAAAGGGAATGGGGAAGAAAGTTTTGAACCGGTGTTTACTTTCCAGGGATTCCGGTATATCCGGGTGAAAGGATTTCCCGGTGAATTGAAACCTGAGCATCTTACAGCTACAGCCCTGTATTCTGATATGCCGCTGACCGGCAGCTTCAGTACTTCCCATCCGCTCATTAACCAGTTGCAGCATAATATTGAATGGGGACAAAAAGGCAATTTCCTGGATGTGCCCACCGATTGCCCGCAAAGGGATGAACGGCTTGGCTGGACAGGCGATGCCCAGGTATTTGCACGCACAGCATCTTTCAACAGGCAGGTGTATAATTTCTTCGCCAAATGGATGGCCGATCTGGCAGCCGACCAGTTGAAAGATGGCAGGGTGCCTGCCGTGATACCCGATGTATTGAGAGGAGATGCCGCCGGCTCGGCAGGATGGTCTGATGCGGCTACCATCATTCCCTGGCAACTGTACCTCGCTTATGGCGATACAGCCATTCTAAGGCAGCAATATGCCAGCATGAAAGCCTGGGTGGATTTTATGCAGCAAGCCAGCAAAGACTATTTGTGGAACACGACCTGGCATTTTGGCGATTGGTTGTTTTACCGTCCCAATGATGACAATGATGGCCGCTCTGCCATTACCGATAAACACCTTATTGCCCAATGCTTTTTTGCCAACTCCCTGCAGATGCTGATCAACACGGCTAAGGTGCTGGACAATACAGCAGATGAAAAGACATATGCGGCTGTACTGGAAAAAGTGAAGCAGGCATTCCTGAAGGAATACCTTACGCCAAATGGCCGGCTGGTATCCAGTTCCCAAACCGCCTATGTATTGGCCCTTCATTTCGATATGCTGCCGGATAACCTGCGCGCGCAGGCAGCCAGCAGGCTGGTGGAGAATATCAAGGATTACGGTTACCATCTCACTACCGGGTTCCTGGGAACGCCTTACCTGTGTCATGTGCTCACCCGGTTTGGGTATAATGATATCGCCTACCGGTTATTGTTGCAGGAAAGTTATCCTTCCTGGTTGTACCCGGTTAAGATGGGCGCTACCACCATCTGGGAAAGATGGGACGGGCAAAAGCCGGATGGTAGTTTTCAAACGCCCACGATGAATTCTTTTAACCATTATGCTTACGGCGCTATTGGCGACTGGATGTACCGCGTAGCAGCCGGTATTGATACCGATACAGCCGGACCGGGTTACAAGCATATCCGCATTAAGCCCTATCCCGGCAAGGGATTGACGGATGTAAAGGCCAGTTTGCAAACGGGATATGGCGTTGTCAGTTCACATTGGACTACGCAGAATAACCGGCTCACACTGGAAGTGGAGATCCCTGCCAATACCAGCGCCGACATTTATATCCCGGCCAGCAGTGCCACGGCGATCATAGAAGGCTTTATGCCATTGGACGAGATAAAAGAGCTGACCGTAATCCGGCAGGAGGGAGGTTATGTGGTGGTACAGGCAGGATCGGGCAAATACCGTTTTGCTACCAGCCTGCCTCTGTCGTATCCAGCCCCTTGAAATGTCGCTTTTGCGTAGCCCCGGACAGCGTTGTGATTCCTAAGTTTGTGTGGACAACCAGTCATTACAAACTGCTTAAAACCAACTACCATGGAAGCAACAAAGTGGGCCACCGTGCATTCATACATTTCAAAGCAGCCATCCCTGCAAAAGTCCTTGCTCAAGGAGATGCGGGAAATAATAAAGAGCGTAGTACCTAAGGCAGAAGAGGTGATCAGCTATAATATGCCTGCCTTCAAACAGCATTATGTGCTGGTATGGTATGCTGCCTACAAAAACCATATTGGGTTTTATCCCTCTTCCGCCATCGCGCATTTTAAGAACGAGCTCACGGCTTATAAAACTTCCAAAGGAGCCATCCAGTTCCCCGTGGATCAGCCGCTGCCGGTATCCCTGATCAAGAAGATCGTAAAGTTCAAAGTGAAGGAGGATGTGGAAAGGGCGCAGGTTAAAGCGCTGAAAGCAAAAAGTAAATAAAGTACTGCCGGCTACCGCTGCCAGTCAATAGCGGTTTTTCCACTTCTATACGAGTCAGATGGCAGGTTTACTGTAGGGTAATGGCCTGGGTATTGCCTGCGTATGGCCAGGGAATGGCCTAAGAAGCGCCTTGTCTGCAATGCTGTATGCAGGCAATACCTGTAGGATACGTGTGGGATGTTCAGGCACCCCGACTACCATTCCGATACCATGATGCTGCTATTTACCTACCGTTGGGATTGTCGTTGGATGGGAGCTACCATGGCCCTGATAGGGAGGAAATAGGGAGTTACCAGGGAGTTAACTGGGGTTTACTATCGACTTATATCGCTATAAGGTCGCTATAACATCGCTAAAAGGTCGCTGTAAGTCCGCTAAAAGACCGGTATAAGATCGCTGTGAGGCCGCTGTAAGGTGGGATAAAAGGCGACTAAAAATGATATGTTATGATAACTGGTCATTATATCTGGTTGTTATAGGCATCAATCGTCCCTTTCCGGTGGCCGGTTAGCTGGATGTTGATGTATATAAAGTGGATTTAGTAAACAGAATAGTGCAGGTAGACACTTGAGTTATAGGCAGCAAGAAACCTGCCAAAGCAGGTTGATGGTGATTAAAAATGAGTGATAAATTTTATGACTGGCACAAGTACGCTATGCCCATAGCCGGGCTGCATACACGCCAGTGAGACGAGTTCTTAAGCCGCAGCGTCCCCTGGTAACTCGCTGAAGTTTTAGCTTGCGATGCGGGAGACACTGCGGAGAAAATAAAGAAGAAGTGGTTCAGGTTATTTCAATGCATTTTTCAATTCAGCCGCGGCGCCGCGCAAGGCCGATTGTACGGCCGGGATCTTCGCCAGCGGATTGAGCAAACCATAATCATGGATCATGCCCTCAACACGTAACAGTGTAACATCCACACCGGCCTCATCCATTTTACGGGCATAGGCTTCGCCTTCATCGCGCAGTACATCATTTTCTGCTGTTTGCACCAGGGTGGGAGGCAGTCCTTTCAGTTGTTCCGGGCTGGCCTGTAAGGGAGAGGCATAGATATCTTTCCGCTTTGCCTGTGGAATGTAGCTGTCCCAGAACCAGATCATCATGTTTTTGGTGAGGAACCGCGCATCAGCATACTGGTTATAAGATACGGTTTCAAAATTGGCATCTGTTACCGGCCAGAAGAGTAACTGGAATTTCAGTGCCGGTCCTTTCTTTTCTTTAGCCATGAGCGCCACGGCTGCCGTGAGGTTGCCACCCGCGCTATTCCCTACAACAGCTAAGCGTTTGGGATCTACATTGATTTGTGTCCCATTAGCAGCTACCCATTTGGTGGCCGCATAACATTCATTGAGCGCGGTAGGGTATTTCACTTCGGGCGAACGGCTGTATTCCACAAACACAGCAACAGCGCCTGAATACACCACAAGGTCGCGGACAAAACGCTGGTGGGTAGGGAAGTCGCCCAATACCCAGCCACCGCCATGGAAGAACATAAAGGCAGGTAAGGCGCCTGTTTGCCCTGCAGGACGTACCATGAACAGCTTCACAGATAAGCCATCTTCTGTAATGGTTTTTTCGCTTACGTCAATGCCCGACAGATCAACGGGCACAGACGTTTGTGCACCTTCCAGCACTTTCCGGGCATCGGCAGGCGACAGTTGCTCCAATGGCTTGCCGTCACCACTGTTCAATGCTTTGAGAAATGCTTTGGTGCGTGTTTCAATAGCCGGATCAGTGGCATAATCGGCCACTGTGATTTCATTTTTCATATTTGATGCTTTTAATTGATCGGAATGGTTGCCGGTCTTGTTGTCTGAACAGCCGATGGCTAATAAGATGGCCAGGGCTGGTATTACCTGTTTTTTCATGTCCGTGGTTTATGTGTACAAAACTATGCCAGCCCGGTGCCCTTTCCGATTGACAAATCCGCACTTCTCTTGTACATTTCGTGGCTGCCGTAGGAAATAATGAAGAAGCCTGCTAATTTCACATTCAACTACTTTAACACCCGACATGGAGTATACCAATGCTGTGATCGAAACCTTGTTGTTGTCTTTTCAACCCGTTATGGGCAAGGATTTTGCGAAGTACAGGAATCATGTGTACCGGGTATTCCTGAACTGCGGGCTGATAGACCCTGACCATCAGCACCAGGAAAAGTATGCGGTCGTGGCGGTATTCCATGACATCGGCATCTGGACGGACCATACAATTGATTACCTGGATCCTTCTATCGCACAGCTTAACCAATATCTTACTGCCACAGGCAGGCAGGAATGGATGGAGGAATGCAGCGAGATGATCCAATGGCATCATAAGACCAGTAGGTATAATGGTCCTTATGCGCAAACGGTAGAAACTTTCCGGAAGGCCGACTGGATAGATGTGTCATTGGGGTTGATTACTTACGGAGTTGATAAGCAGACGATCAGTGCGAACAGGCGTATGCTGCCGAACCGTAGTTTTCATTGGTTCCTGGTGAGGAAGATTGTCAGGAATTTGTTCCGGCACCCGTTGAATCCTTTGCCGATGTTCCGACGGTAAACAATAGTTGTTGTTGGTTGTTCAGCAAGGATTCGGGTTTATACAGCTAATTAAAATCTATACAAATGAATACAGATTTTGACATCGTTGTCATTGGCTCCGGGCCGGGCGGCTATGTGGCCGCCATCAGATCGGCGCAACTGGGATTCAGGACCGCTATTGTAGAGAAATACCTGGTATTGGGTGGCACCTGTACCAATGTGGGCTGTATCCCTTCCAAAGCTATGCTCGACAGCACCGAAAATTATGAGGTGATCCAACACAAGGTGGGCAAGCAGGGCATTGAAGTGGGGAATGTGCACCTGAACTTTGGAGGCCTGGTAGAAAGGAACAGGCACGTTGTAAAACAAAATACTGAGGGCCTGAATTACCTGATGAAGAAGAATAAGATACAGGTACTGAGCGGTACCGGTAGTTTTGTGAATAATACTACCATTACGGTGAAGAACAGCAATGGGGAGGAAAAGCAGGTGAGTAGTCAGTATTTTATTATCGCTACCGGTTCCAAACCTTCTACTATTCCGGGTGTGGAAATAGATAAGCAACGTATTATTACTTCCACGGAAGCCTTGTACCTGAAAGAACAACCGGAAAGCATGGTGATCATTGGCGGTGGCATTATCGGTGTGGAGCTGGCTTCTGTATACCACCGCATCGGCACGAAGGTAACGATCGTGGAATACGGCGATAGCCTGATCCCCACGATGGACCGTGAGCTGGGAAAGGAACTGAACAAATTATTGACCCGGTCGGGTATAAAGGTGCTGCTCAGCAGCAAGGTGAAAGAGGCTACCACTGATGGACAGTCGGTAACGGTTCGGTATACCGATGCCAATAATGCAGCGCAGGAAGTGTTAGCACCTTATTGTCTCGTGGCAGTGGGCAGGCGGCCTTACACTACCGGACTGGGACTGGAAAACACGCAAGTGAAGCTGGATGAAAAGGGAAGGGTGGTCGTGAATGAACAGTTACAAACAGGTGAGCCCAATATTTATGCGCTGGGTGATGTGATCCATGGACCCATGCTGGCACACAAAGCAGAAGATGAAGGGGTCGCTGTTGCCGACACCATTGCCGGTAAGCCACACCACATTAACTATCTGCGGATACCGGGCGTGGTATATACCTGGCCCGAAGTAGCCGGCGTAGGTTATACAGAAGAACAGTTGCAGGAACAAAAGATAGAATACCGCAAAGGTAAGTTCCCCTTCCTGGCGAGCGGACGTGCCAGGGCTTCAGACGATATAGATGGATTTGTAAAGGTGCTGAGTGATCCTAAGTATGGTGAAATATTGGGCGTACATATTATTGGCGCGCGGGCTGCCGACCTGATCGCGCAGGCCGTACTGGCTATGCAGTTTGAACTCACTGCTCATGAACTGGGTAAGATATCTTACGCGCACCCTACCTTCTCAGAAACGCTGAAAGACGCTTACCTGATCGCTTCCGGGCGTGGCGCTATTAATATTTAAGAATTGCCGGTCCATAGGACTCCTTTGGAGAAAGGCGGGAAGGCGTTAAGTAGGAATAGCATTCTGGGCTTCCCGTCTTCCCGCCTTACCGGCTATGAGTAACAAAGCTGTTGCACATGCTTTCCCGAAATTTTTCGCCTGCTGTAGCTTCCTTTTATCGCTCTCTCCTGCCATTTTAATTTGGGTATCTGCCCTAAAAAACATAGCTTAGTATGGCTTACGATGGTAATAAACATCGTCTGTAAATTACATCTACTACACAACACCGGCCATCCTGGGATGCTTCTTACTCCTTTTTTAAATAAACCTTATGACGCATCCCTGCTAATATTATTCAATATTCTTTGAATAATCACATTTGCGTTCTTATTGTTACCGATACTATTAATTGATTGTGTCATCATTACTCCAAACCATCAAACACCCATGCCCATGCAAAAAATGATCCTGCTGATTGACGATGACCAGGAAGAATTTCATATTCTAAACCATGCCCTGCAGGTAGCTGGTTTGCCGCATAGCTGCGTATGGGCCAGCGGGACCGAACGGGCTGCCCAATTATTGTGTGAGGTACTGCCTGATTATATTTTTGTTGATTACAACATGCCCAAAGAGAATGGCCTTGCCTGCCTGGAAAAGATCAGGAAAATAAAGGCTATACAGGATGTTCCGGTGGTATTCTATTCCAACAGCATTGATGAAACAACCCGGTTACAGGCCCTGGAAAGAGGCGCCTCTTTCTGTATGGAAAAACCCAATTCCTTTTCAAAACTGGTAGATAATTTAATTGATATCATGGGAGATGGGAAATTACTACACAGTTGTTAATAAAAACGCATCTTAAATGATAGAAAAGGGCAGGCTCAATTCTGCCTCACAGTTTTAATAATTATGTACCCCCTATAGGAAAAGATCAGGTGGAATGGACCTCCTGGTACAACAGTTCGGGTAACTGTGTTGCCAGCATTTGCCAGTTATGAGCAGGTTCAGGTAAACCCAGCAGGCTGCTGAGTAAGGTATAAATGGCAGCAGGCGTGTGGCCTTGCTTCCTGAGGGATTGAATGGAAGTATCACCGGCCGATTTGGAGAGTTTAGTTCCATCAGTGCCGGTAAGCAGGGCATGGTGAAAGAAGCGGGTGGCAGAAAAGTGATTGGCAGGCAGCAAGCCGGCCAGGTAATGCTGGGCAATGGTAGAAGGCCAGAGGTCGGCGCCGCGTACAACAAGGTCAATACCGAAATGCAAGTCATCCACCACCGAAGTCAGTTGATAGGCCGGAAAGCCATCTTTCTTTTTTACTACAAAATCCTGCATGGAAGCCGGTAGTGTAGTAGTCACCATTCCCTGCGACAAGGTCCTGATGACCATTTCCGGGCGCTCACCGGTATAAAGGCGCCAGTTTGCATTGTCTGCATTCAGTGGATAATATTTGTTGCGGCAAGTGCCGGGATAAACACTGTTAGCAGCAGTATGTTGTAAGGTGGAGCGGGAACAGGTACAGGTATATACGGGTCCGTTTTCCTGCAATGCCTGCAGTGCTGCTTTGTACAGAGGTAGGCGATGTACCTGGCTATGGTGCTGTTCAAAATCAGTGAGATTGCGCGGACCTTCATCCCAGGGAATGTCAAGGAAGTGCAGGGTGTCAAAGATGTCCTGTACATAATAGGGCTGGTAACGTTCCCGGTCAAGGTCATCAATGCGCAGTAAGATGGCGGCGCCTGTTTTGCGTGCCCAGGCTGCGGTGATCACAAACGACAATACATTGCCCAGGTGCAGATAACCACTGGGTGTAGGGGCAATCCTGGTACGTGTAAAATGTAAATCGCTTGCCATGCACCTGCAATGATAAGTTTAATTAATTATATTCGGCCCCTGAAATACTGGTCTTGTAATTAAACCCATTTGAATGAAACGTTTGTTAATTATCCCGTTCCTTTTTGTAAGCTGTTTTGCATTGGCACAATCGTCCACTGAATTATTGCTGCCCGATTCACTGGGCTGGAAGTTAGGCAGCCAGGCTTATACCTTCCGGTTGTTCAGCCTGGAAGAAGCATTGGCGAAGATGAAAAGCATTGGTCTTAAATATGTGGAGCTGTTCCCCGGCCAGAAGATAACGAAGCAAGGTACCGCTACTACTGCCTTTACGGCGACTGCGGAAGACAGGGCGCTGATTAAAAAATTATTAAAAGACAATGGCATTAAAGCTATTTGTTATGGGGTAGTGAATGGAAAGAATGAAGAGGAGTGGAGAGCCATTTTTGAATTTGCCAGGGATATCGGTATTGAGCATATTACTACCGAGCCGCCCATGAACCAACTGGAAACCCTCGATAAATTCTGTAATGAATATAACATCAGGGCTGCCCTGCACAACCACCCGCTGCCAACCACCTACTGGCATCCGAGTATTGTGCTGGACCAATTGAAGGGCCGCAGTGATAAAATAGGTGTATGCGGTGATATAGGCCACTGGGTACGTTCAGGGCTCGATCCTGTTACCTGTATCAAGTCGCTCAAAGGAAAGTTATTAGCCTTCCATGTAAAAGACCTGCATACGTTTGGCGTGAAAACGGCGCATGATGTTCCCTGGGGCACAGGTGTAAGCAATATTGCCGGCGTATTGAATGAACTGAAACAGGCCGGCTTTAAAGGTTATTTTTCAGTGGAGTATGAATACCAGTGGGAAAACAACCTGCCCGCCGTACAGGAGAGCACGCAATATTTTATGCGGGTAGCTAAGCGGATCAATGCAGGGAACTGAGTAAATAATTTAATCTCTATATACATAAGGGCCGTCAGGCCCTTTTTTCATAGTAAGGCAATACCTAAGATTTTTATGTATCGGAAACTTATGTATATTTGTCCTATGAACAAAACAAACCTGTATAAAGGTTGCCTGGAACCCATTGTGATGCAGTTGCTCAAAGACAACGGGCGCATGTATGGCTATGAGATCACCCAGCGTGTGAAGGAAATGACCAAAGGCGAGCTGCAGATCACGGAAGGCGCTTTATATCCTTTGCTGCACCGGCTGGAAGCAGAAGGCTTACTGGAAGTAGAAATGGAAAACATCGGCAACCGGGTGCGTAAATATTATTCATTGACCCGGGCAGGGAAAAAACAAACCACCACTGCCATGGCCGAATTGCAGGTATTCCTGAAAACACTCCAAACCCTTGTAAACCCCAAACTGGCATAATATGCTTACCGCAGAACAGATCGATCAGCTTTTTGCATTTTGCCGCAAGCACAGTGTACACTATTACGATGTACAGGTGGAATTGGTAGACCACCTCGCCAATGCCTTAGAAGACAAGATGGCAGCACAGCCTGCTATTGGTTTTGAAGAAGCATTAAAGCAGGTATATAAAAGTTTTGGTTACGCCGGCTTTGGTCCGCTGGTAAAAGAAAAACAGCAGGCAGCGAAACGTTACAACAGGAAATTGCTGTGGAAGATCTTTAAAGAGCAATGGCGTTGGCCCAAGATCGTGGTGGCGTTAACCATATTCGCCGGTTTGTACACCCTGCTGCAGTGGGAGAATAAAACACCGGCGCGGATAGTGGCTGTCAGTGGCGTGGTGATCATGACGCTGGTGATGATGGTGGCAGTGATCAGGTTGAGAAACCTGCAGAAGAGAACGGGCAAAAAATTCCTGCTGGTTGAACTGGCCGGCATTGTCAATATCGTGCTCCTGCCTGTCAATTGTTTCAACATCATCAATCCGCTGCTAAAACAATCACCCGATTGGCTGCAAAGTATCGGCGCGACCGGGTCGCTCATCATGTGCAGTTTACTTACATTGTATATGGTAGGCGCCATTGCAACCTGCCAAACCATCCGGCATATCCGCACGGTTTTAACCAAAACCTATCCGGCTATCTTCACCACTGCTTAATTGAAATTGAACATTTCCTGGTAATCCCGGCAACCACCTCGTTGCCTCAATGCCTTTTTGCCTCGCTGCCTTTTTCCCTGCCGCTCAATGCTTTATTCCCACCTTTCCGCCTTGCCGGCAGCCCTTCAAACAAATAGGTCCTAATTAATTAGTTGATCTACTAATTAATTAGTAGTATTGCTGTACAAAGCAATAACAATGGTAAAACTCGCCAAAAGAGAAGAGCAGATCATGAAGGTATTCTGGGACCTTGAAAAAGCATTCATCAGAGAGATCATTCCTCACCTGCCCGATCCCAAGCCTCATTATAATAGTGTAGCCACGATGGTGAAGATCCTGGAAGATAAAGGATTCCTGAGCCATGAATCTGTAGGCAATATGTACCGCTACTTTCCGGTGATCAGCCGGGAAGATTACCAGGGTCATGCCATGAAGGATATTGTGAGCCAGTATTTCGATAATTCCTACCCCCGCATGCTGGCCTATTTTGCCAAAGAGCAAAACCTCTCCGAAGAAGAGCTGAATGAAATATTGCACATCATTAAAACAAAGAAACAATGATGCCTTATATCGCCCATGTGGGTCTTATCCTGGCGGGATGCCTTATCTTTTATAAGCTGCTCCTGCAAAAAGAAACGTTCTTCCGCACGAACCGTTGGGTATTGCTGGCATGTCTGGCGCTTTCTTTCAGTCTGCCGCTTATTGAAGTGCCGCAGCAATGGTCATTCCGCCAGGCAACTATTATCACCACGGGGCAGGAAGAATTACCACCAGCGGGCGATGAGGCAACCAATTTTGTACCGGAGCAACCTGCCACTGCAGCGCCTGCCACTACCACTGCTACAACGCCCGCCCATCATGCACCGGCCTTTACGGGGCACGATGCTGCTACCTGGGCCTGGAGGTTGTACTGGGCAGGCGTTATTATTTTCGGTATCAATTTCCTGATACAACTGATCACTTTATTGTACAGGGCCTATACCAATCCCTTTATACAGGACGGCCGCTTCCGCATTGTAGAGATAACAGGCGATAAAGCGCCCTGCTCTTTCTGGAACTGCATTTTTATCAATCCTGAAAAGTATGATTGGGATACGTATAACCAGATCCTGCTGCACGAGAAAACCCATATAGAACAGCGGCACAGCCTTGATCTGCTGATTGCCGAGATCGTGATCATTTTCCAATGGTTCAATCCCTTTGCCTGGCAATACCGCAAGGAACTGGAGAATAACCTGGAATACCTGACCGATGATCAGTTGCTCCATCATGAGCAGGTAGAAAAAGAGTCGTACCAGATGAGCCTGCTAAAGGTATCGGCCCCGCATTTCCCTTTGCATCTTACTACGAATTATAATCAATCGCTCCTTAAAAAAAGAATAGCCATGATGAACGTCAAAAAATCAAATGTACACACCGTCTGGAAGTACGGCTTCCTGTTGCCGGTGCTGGTATTGCTCGTATGCCTGCTGAACAAGCCGGTAGTGTATGCCCATACGCCTGTTACGGAAAAGAAAGGCAACACGAATGGGATACAGCCTGAGGACATGGATACCGAAGGTGTATGGTTTGCTACCATTAAAGAGGACAAGGTATCCATACAGTTTAGGAACGAAGACGATGACCACTCTACCAACAGCACCACCTTTACCCTGAGTGAACTGGGAGAATTGCCGAAAGACAAAGCCGGTGTGTTCACCGTTACCCGCGAAGCCGGTTCCATGCAGTTCTCCGGCCGCTTTGAAGGCGATCAGGGAATGGGCCGTTACAAATTTACACCCAATGCCAGCTTTGCCGACAACATACGCAAGGAAGGCATTGAGCTCAGGCATGATAGAGACATCATGACCTTCTTCCTGGTGAATGTAACCCAGGGTTATGTGAAAATGCTCAAGGCCAATGGTTATACAGAACTGAAACGGAATGATGTGATTCCCCTTGCTGCTATGAAAGTGGATGAAGCTTACATCCAGTCAATTAAGAAGAGTGGTATTGCAGAACTTTCCCTGCGCAACCTCATTCCCTTTAAAGCCCTTGGTATTAATGGCGATTACATAGCAGATATCCGCAAAGCCGGTTACCCGAATGTAACGGCCAACCAGCTCATCAGTTTCAAATCACAGGGCATAGATGGAAAGTATATTGCTGACATACGCAGTTCTACTGCCGTACCGGCAAAATCATCCTCCACCTCCAAAGAGAATAAATCAAATGCTGATAGTGAGAAGAACGTAAACGTAAAAGTCAACACAAACGCAGATGTAGAGGTGTCGGCCAATAATATCGTGGCGTTTAAATCTTTGAATATAGATGCTGAATACACCCGTTCCATCAAAGAGACCGGGTTGAGCGATCTGTCGGCCAATCGGCTCATTGCCCTGAAATCGCAACACATTACGGCCGATTATATCAAGAGCTTACAGGCAGCAGGGTTTAAAGAACTTTCTGCCAGCAATGTGATAGCCTTTAAATCTTTAGGAGTAGATGCCGACTACGCCCGTTCCCTGAAAGAATCCGGATTGGGCGACCTCTCCCCCAACAGGCTGATTTCCCTGAAATCACAGAACGTCACAGCAGATTATATCAAAAGTCTGCAGGCAGCAGGGTTTAAGAACCTTTCGGCCAACGATGTTATCTCTATCAAATCACAGCAGATTACGCCCGAATATGTAAAATCATTTGAAGCCCTCGGGTACAAAGATATTTCTCCCCGGCAGGTGATTCCGTTGAAGTCTCTCGACGTAACGCCTGAATTCGTCAAGGGCTTCCTGGAAATGGGGTATAAGGATTTCAGCCTGAGACAGGCCGTATCCCTCAAATCACAGAACATCACACCGGCACTTATCAAAGAATATACGGCCCTGGGCTTTGAGCAGGTGTCAATCAATGAGGTCATAACAGCCAAAAGCACAGGGGCTACACCGGCCTTCATTGCATCCATGAAAGCAAAAGGACATAACCTTAAAAGCCTCCAGAAATACGTGCAGTTAAAAACAATTGTAGACTAAGCCGGTAAGTCCGGCAGAAAAGATAGTATAGCCTGAACGTCTGTAAAGACAGAGAAACAAAAAGCCTCCCGCATGCCGGGAGGTTTTTTTATGATCGACGGAATTAATCAAGCGCTTCAACATATTCCCGTTGCTTTTGCAAAATCTGTTCAAAAAGATCATCATGAAGAAGGTCCTTTACAGAAGGAACAATAAAATCCGGCGCATAACCATACTGGCCAAGATCGATTTCCTTCGTCACTCCGGATAATGTCAGAACCGTAGTAAAGCCCATAGAACCGGCGCCCAGAATATCTGTGCTCATCGTATCTCCGATCATCACCGTTTCATCGGTAGATAAACCCAGCCGCTTCCTGGCCATCCGCATCATTACAGGGCTCGGTTTGCCTACGCTGAAAGCCTGTCTGCCGGTCGCAAATTCAAGCATGGCCACAAAAGCGCCACAACCAGCCCTGTATTTACCGTTACCTATGGGGCAATTGGGGTCCAGATTCGTGGCAATCAGTTTGGCCCCATTCATGATCATATTAATGGCCTTATCTACCGATTCAAGCATAATGGTGCGTCCTTCACCAATAATAACATAATCAGGGTGATCATCCACAATCGAAAATCCGGCATCGTGTAATTCCGCCAGTAGTCCGCCTTCACCGATAACGTAGGCAGTACCGTGAGGTGTGCGGGATGCCAGGTACCTGGCAGTGGCCATGCCGCACGTAAAAATATCTTCATCAGTTACCTCAAATCCCAGCTTGCGTAACTTATATGATACATCCCTGTTGGTGCGCTGGCTGTTATTGGTAAGGAACAGAAAAGGGTATCCTCTTTTGCGCAATGAATTGATAAAATCAACTGCACCGGGTATGGGCTCGGAACCTCTGTAAATAACGCCGTCCATGTCTATCAAAAATCCTTTCTTTTTCATAGTGTATTTTTAGATTACTGATTTATGCTGAATACAGCCGGGCTGCACAACGGTATTCATTGGCAGGCATAAAAAAACCTGTTCATCAGAGCAGGCAATCAGTTCATTAAATTCATATGGGAAATAATCAGACAGGAGCTTCAGGTGATCATTTTGATGCGGCAGGTCACTCTTATACGTAGCAATGAAACAGGAAGGCTCGTATTTCGATGCAAATATAGTAAAAAGGTTAAACGAGTGAACTAAAAGTTCTCATTTAACAATTTACTGATGTAATATCGTTGAGTTAAAATGTCACCCTGAGCCTGTCGAAGGGTGTTTTATCTATTGCGCATCACACCCCACATCCTTAGGATACAGCATCCGCACTTTTACCGGTTGTTCTGAAAACTGATCGGCGCCTGCATCGAGCGGAGCTTTGCGTAGCTGGCCATCCCTATCACGGGTAATGCCGCGGTAGTTGTCCTTGGCTATGCCAATGGCCGGACTTCCCTTTTGCAGGTGATAAACACCGGCTGCATCTTTTACCAATAAGGGGTCAGCCTGTATATAGGCGGAATCGGGCAACTGGCCTGCACCACGGGTATTAAAAATAATATTGCCTTTCCATACCGGGCCGACGTAGAGTGGCCCTTTAATGCTGACGGCTTCGCCGCCACCCTGGATGATATTATAAGCAATGGTGATAAAAGTAGAGCCGATGCCATTGGGACGTTCGGTGCGGGTAATGTTCTCTTCGTTATTGACCAATGTATTAAACACGATCAATATCCGGTCGGGTCGGTCATGGCTGCGCAGGTCGGCGCCATCTGCCACTTCTGCACCGCCATTACCTATGTTGATGGCGGGCTTACAGTTCTCAAAATAATTGCTGTGTATGATATGGTCGTCTCCGAAGATACGGAGGCCTGGGGTGAGGGTAAAGTAATTGCCGTATACCTCGCAGTGATTGCCATGCCGCAACGTGAATTGGGCTTTGCAATCACGGATGGTATTGTAGCGCACCGTTACAAAAGAGGCTTTCACAGAGATGAGCTCATTTTCTCCGGCACATTGTTCAAAGAGATTATATTCCAGCAGGCTATGACTGGCAGAGAGGCTGTAGCCGCTCAGACCGAATTGCAGGGCTTCGGCGCCATTGCCTTTTTGCGGTTTGAAATCGAAAAAATAATTGTGGTGTATCCAAAGGCGTTCAGCAATCTGGTTGCCTTCTCCCCGTATACCAATGAATTTTCCCAGGGCATTCTTATGCCGGAAGGTATTGTAATCCACCTGGTGATCGCTGCCCAGCAGACTGAGGTAATTGCCTTCCCCGGTGGTTTGAAAAACATTGCGTGTCCACCGGCAAAAGCGGGTGCCGGCCTGTGTGACGGCTTTGTCAGAAGCGTGGGTAAAAGTAAAGCCCTGTATCACGATGTAGGCGGAAGGGCCTTCTATCACAAAGCCGCCTGCTCCTGTAACTTCGGCGGCGCCGGTCTTTTGTGCGATGATGGTAATAGGTTGGGAAGCCGTTCCGCTGTTGCGGATCGTAATATTGGCAGTAGTGGTATATACGCCATCTGCTACCATGATCACGTCGCCTGGTTTGGCATGGTCAATAGCTGTTTGCAGGGCGGGCAGTGATTTAACAAGGATTGTTTTGGCGAACAGGTTGCCTCCGCTCATCAGCAGCAAAAGGGATAGTAAGGCGCTTATTTGTTTCATAGTATGGCAACAATCTTAATTGTTGATGGCACAAGTACGAAAAAATACATCTCCCTTTTGCATGGTGGATTGGCTTTTTATGCAAGGATATTGGCCTGTGGTGGGACCGACAGGTTTTAGCTAACAGGTATAAGCTGTTAGCGCCTTTGCCTGGCAAACAACTAATAGCTAAAGGCTAACTGCTCTCTCAGGTTAAGTAATTGTAAACTTGATTTTTGCAGCAGTGTTCAACTATCTTTACCGCATCAATTGCACATTATGAAGTACCTCTTCCTGTTGGGTTTCTGCAGCTTTCTGTCCCTGATGGCCGCCGCTCAAAAAAATACTGACCTTGAGAACGCATTAAACAGCAAAAGAGTACGCCTGCCCAATGGCTGGCACCTTTTGCCCGCAGGTACTTCCCTGCCACTGGGCGACCTGCCCCTCAACCTGGCGCTTTCCCGCTCACAAAAATGGGTGGCCGTTACCAACAACGGACAAAGCGTGCAAAGCATTCAGCTTATTGATGTGAGGAAGGAAAAGGTGGCCGACAATGTGGTAATTCCCAAATCCTGGTACGGTCTCAAATTCAGTACCGATGAAAAATTCCTGTATGCATCGGGCGGTAATGATAACCGTATCCTCAAATATGCCATTAGCAATGGTAAGCTGCTTTTGCAGGACAGCATTGTACTCGGTAAGCCCTGGCCGGTAAGAATATCCCCGGCGGGCATTGAGATAGATGATGCGGCCGGCCTGATGTATGTGGTGACCAAGGAAAACAATGCGCTGTACATCATCAACCTTGCTACCAAACAGGTGGTGCAGCAGCTTAACCTGGGTAAAGAAGCCTACGCCTGTTTATTATCACCCGATAAAAAAGAACTCTACATTACCCTGTGGGGAGGCGATAAAGTGCTGGTATTGGATACAAAACAACAAAAGATGACGGCAGAGATTGCCGTAGGCGATAATCCCAACGAATTATTATTGACCAAAAAAGGGACCTGGCTGTATGTGGCCAATGCCAATGACAACAGCGTGTCGGTAATTGATATCAAACAGCGCAAGGTACTGGAAGTACTCAATGCTGCCCTTTATCCGGCAGCGCCTGCAGGTACTACCTCCAACGGGCTGGCTTTATCTGCCAATGAAAAAACATTGTACGTAGCTAATGCCGATAACAATTGCCTCGCTGTATTTGATGTGAGTGAGCCGGGCTCTACACGCTCCAAAGGGTTTATTCCTGTTGGCTGGTATCCTACCAACATTAAAGTGATAGGCAAAAAACTATTTGTGGCCAATGGTAAAGGCTTCTCCTCCTTTGCCAATCCCAATGGGCCCAGCCCCATCCGTCCGCGCGGATCAGTGATCCGGCACCAGGCCGATAGCACGGCTGCCAAAGAAGTGGAATATATTGGCGGCCTCATGAAAGGGACGCTCTCCATTATTCCCGAACCCAATGAAGCGGCCCTCGAAGTATATTCAAAAGCAGTGTACAGGAATACGCCCTATTCAAAAGAAGGGGAGCTCACAGCACAGGGCGAAAAAGGGAATCCCATCCCTATGAAAGTAGGCGATCCCTCACCCATCAAACACGTATTCTATATTATCAAGGAAAACAGAACATACGACCAGGTGCTGAGCGATATGCCGGGCGGCAATGGTGATACCAGCCTGCTGTTGTTTGGAAAGCATATTACGCCCAACCAGCACAAACTGGCCGGTGAATTTGTGCTGCTCGATAACTTTTATGCCGATGGTGAAGTAAGTGCGGATGGCCATAACTGGAGTACCTCAGCCCATGCTACCGACTTCCTCGAAAAGAACTGGCCCACCAGTTATGGCGGCCGGGGTGGTACATATCCCGGTGAAGGGAAGCGGGAAGCTGCCAACCCCAAAAGAGGCTTTATATGGGATTATTGTCAGCGGGCAGGTGTCACTTTCCGTACGTATGGTGAATTTGCCGATGATGGCAAAGCCAATATACCTGTATTGGAGGGACACTTTTGTCCTTATTATACCGATTATAACTTGGCAGTAAGAGATACTACCCGGTTTTACCAGTGGCGCCGGGAGTTTGATTCACTCGTTGCCGCCGGCGCAGTGCCGCAGTTCAACAGCATGCGCTTTGGCAATAACCATACAGAAGGATTGCGAACAGGCAGACCTAGTCCTTTTGCCCATGTGGCCGATAATGACTGGGCAGTAGGTTTATTCCTGGAGCACCTGTCTAAAAGCCCCATCTGGAAAGAGTCGGCCGTATTTATTGTGGAAGACGATGCGCAGAATGGTCCTGATCACGTAGACGCACACCGTACGATTGCTTTTGTGGCAGGGCCTTTTGTAAAAAGGAATTTTGTAGACCACACGATGTATTCCACTTCGTCTATGCTCAGGACTATGGAATTGATCCTCGGATTGCCGCCTATGAGCCAATACGATGCAGCAGCTACACCCATGTGGCGCAGCTTTACGGCCACACCCGACTACACGGCTTTCCGGTCGGTGCCGGTCAATGTAGACCTCAATGAAAAGAATACTGCCAATAATGCCACTGCCCGCCTGAGTGATCAATTGGATTTCACGAAGGAAGACAGGATACCCGATCTGTTGTTCAGTCAGATCATCTGGAAAGCTGTAAAAGGCGAGGAGAGTGTGATGCCGGCGCCACGCCGCAGTTCATTTGTGAAGACTGCAAAAGAAGATGAAGAGGAAGAAGAAGAGGAAAAAGAAAAAAAAGTAAGCCGTAAGTAAACGCAGTCATGGGGAAGCAACCAATTTTTATAACAGGATTACTGCTTTCAGGGCTGGTTGCCTTGTGCCAGGAAGACAGCAGCGCCTTGCTGGAAAAAGTGATTATCACCTCACAGCGGAGCGTGAAAAAGGAATTATTGGTTCCTTACAGCACACAGGTATTATCGCGCCAGTCACTTACAAACTACCAGCCGCGTACTGCCCCCGAAGCGCTTACCGGTGTAAACGGCGTATTCATTCAAAAAACAAATCATGGTGGCGGTTCGCCATTCATCAGGGGTTTTACGGGCAACCAGGTATTGATCCTCGTGGATGGCATCCGGTTGAATAATTCCACCTTCCGCTATGGCCCTAACCAATACCTCAATACCATTGATGCATACAGCATGCAGAAAATGGAAGTAGTAAAGGGCACAGGCGCTGTTCAATATGGATCAGATGCTTTGGGCGGCGTTATCCAGGTATTTACCAAAGATCCGGAATTGGCAGCCCGCAAGCCTTACTGGTCCGCTACTGCGCTGGGGAAAATGATGACGGACAATATGGAAAAAACGGCAAGGGCCGAAGCGGGTTATCAGGGAGAAAAAGCGGCCGTACAGGTGGGCGCTACCTATCGCGATTTTGGCGACCTGGTAGGTGGAGATACCACCGGCAAACAAGCTCCTTCCGGGTATAAAGAATATGCTTTTGATGCCAAGGTGAAATTCAGACTGCAACCCGATCTTACAGTAACGCTTGCCAGCCAGTTTTTACAGCAGCAGCATGTGCCGGTTTACCACAAAGTGGAGCTGGAAAATTTTGCTGTCAATGAATTTGAACCTCAGCAGCGTCTGTTAAATTATGCGAGGCTGCATTACACTTCCCGCAGCAAATGGCTGCATGCGGTAGAATTAACAACTTCCTGGCAACAAAGCATGGAGGGCAGAAACAGCCGGAAAAATGGCAGCAACAGCCTGCGTAAAGAAAAAGACAAGACCAATACCATCGGCATAACGGCAGATATCAGTTCCTTGTTCACAAAGATATGGACTGCCAATACGGGTGTTGAAGTGTACCTCGACAAAGTAAACAGTACGAGGCAGGATATCAATTTACAAAACCAGGCTGCTGTGTGGTCAAGAGGCCTTTACCCCGATGATGCGCGCTATGGGAATTATTCCGTGTATTCATTGCACCATATCAACTTGAATAAATGGCTGCTGGAAACGGGTGTGCGCTTTAATACTTTTACCATCAATATTTCAGATACATCCCTTGGAAAGGTTAAAATAACGCCATCGTCTTTTGTGTATAATGCGGCGCTTATGTACCACCTGTCGCAGAGGCACCACTTCTATGTAACCTTTAATACCGGGTATCGTGCGCCCAACATTGATGATATGGGTACCCTGGGTATTGTAGATTTCAGGTATGAAGTGCCGGCCTCTAACCTGGAGCCTGAAAGATCGCGTAACATTGAGCTGGGGTATAAAATGCAGGCCGGGAAATGGTCGGGTAGTTTGTCTGCTTATTATATGCACATCAGTAACCTGATTACCAGGGTAAGAACGGAGGGACAGGTAATGAACGGATATCCTGTATACCGGAAAGAAAATGTGGAGGAAGCTTACGTAAAAGGCCTCGAAGCAGAATTGGGTTTTGCTCCCTTCACAGGATGGCAGTTTACAGCCAATATAGCGGGCGCTTATGGGCAGAACCTCACTAAACATGAACCATTGCGGCGCATACCTCCTGTAAATGGGAAGCTAATGACACGCTATAACAAAAACAGGTGGTTTGCAACTGCAGAATGGCTTTATGCCGCCAAACAGGATCGTCTGGCGCAGGGTGACAAGGATGATAATCGCATACCCAAAGGTGGTACACCCGGTTGGGATATCCTGAACCTGTATGCCGGCTACCAGCTTGCACACCTGAATTTTAATATAGGTCTGCAGAACTTATTCAATGAAGATTACCGAACGCATGGTTCAGGTATTAATGGAGTAGGAAGAAGCGCCTGGTTTTCCGTGGCGGTTAGTTTGTAATGTTAACCTTGTTGGGCGTAAAATCATATACCGTATCCACCCCTTTAAACCAGGTATCCTTCACTGCTCCTACGCCATAAAAGCGGTACTGCAGGCCAACAATGCCGGTAGACTCATTGGGAATAGTAAAGGAATAAGCCTGTACGCCATTGACGAAGAATGTCATTTGCTTGTTGCGGCTTTCTACCCGTAGCGTGGTCCACTGGCTCAGGTCGGCGCCAAAGCGGGAGAGGTCAGCATCCTGGCTGGCAGCTCTTGCACCGCAGGCATACAGTACCAGGTCACCCGTACAGGGTTTAGCAGCCAGCGGGATGATAATAATATCATTTTTGCATTGTATCAGCACCTCTACAAACTGGCAGGCGCCGCTACCCCCGGAAAAATCATTCTTCAGTTTCGTCTCAAATGTGAAATGGTCACTCTCTAAGGAACCCAGGTCGCGTTGATTAAAAAAACGGATCTTCGGCGCCTGCGGGTATAACGACAACTGGTAAGCACGCAAAGTGTTTGTGTCTACTTCTATACGATCTTCTTTAATGTATGCTGTTCTCTTAAAATACAAGGGGACCGGATTATTTTCTGCCAGGCAAAGCCAGCCGTCGGAAGTGATCTGCAGGTCACGGCGCTGTACCACTTCGCCATCCACGATCAGCCGCGTTCTGAAAAATCCGGGATAATAATAAATGGCCGAATGTTCATGTTTATTCTTTGGCACCAGGGTCTTGCGCCTGATATCCCAGGTTTGTACAATATAAACAGAATCGGTAGCAGCCGCGGTGGCATCGTAGGTAAATACCACTGTATTGGGCACGCCTTCTGAAACAACCTTATTGAGGGAAAAGCTAAATTTTGAAGCAGCTGGTTTCACTTTGCTCCGGACAGTCATGAAACCAATGAGCACCAGCAGCACGAGTGCAGCAGTCAGTATATACAGTATCCGCTTGCGTTTCGAACCAGGCCGTTGAACAGGGACGGCAGAGGAGACGTTTTCAGCGGGTGCAGGAGCAATGGCAACCTGTTGGCCGGCTGCTTCCACAGGTGCAGCAACAGGCGCCCGGAATTGTTGCTGGTAAGTCCGCCAGTCTGCATAACCCAGGAAACGTGCCAGTGTATGTAAGGTGGTCAGTGAGGGGGCATTTTTGTAGGATACTTTACCCCAGATCCTTTTGAGCGTGGACAGGCTCAATTGCACCCCGGTTTTGGCAGCGATCAGGTCGGCCAGCTTTTCGAAATCATAATTGGACCAGCGGGCGCTGCTGCCCCAGTTCAGTTGGGCTTCTATCTCCTCCAGGCAAGCTTTGATATGTACTTGCTCATCATTTGTTGTCATCTGATAATGAGCTATTTAATTCGTGAATAAAAATGAACATGATTGAACAGGCTTTGAAACAGCTCATCAGGTTTCCCTGATTCATATTTGAGCCATCATCACACTTCAGAAAAAGAATACCATGCAAAAAACAATTCGCTTCGTGCTCTTCGCCCTCTTAGTCGTTTATGCCTGCTCCCCATTATACGTACAAGGCCAACGGAAAATAGATGTTGGTGACCGTAACCTCTGGCAAATATATGACAGGGAGCTGCAATTCATCAGCAAAGATAGCATGGGATTCAAGCCCAGCGACAGTATAGGGTTATGGGTATTAAAAAATGAAGTAATGAGCCTTAGTGCCATCGAATTTGATGTGAAAGGGGAAAATAAAATGGGCGACAACTTTGTAGGATTGGCTTTCAACATGCAGGACCAGCGGACTTTTGAAACCATCTACTTCAGGCCATTCAATTTTTACAATGCCGATACCATGCGCCGGTCCAGGTCGGTGCAGTACATGTCGCTGCCTACTTATCCCTGGAACAAATTAAGGGACGAACATCCCGGCAAATATGAGAACCGGGTCATACAGGCGCCTAATCCTGATCAATGGTTTCACGTAAAAATCACCATCAACGCTCCGGAGATAAAAGTATACGTCAACAACAACCCAACCCCCTCGCTCGTAGTCAACAGCCTGTCGCTGCATACATCCGGCAAAATAGGTTTTTGGGTACAGGGCAACTCCCGTGGCAGCTTTGCCAATCTGGTCATTACGCCGGCTGCCAAAGTACCTTTTGGCAACAATGCTGCTGTGGGTAAGTATTTTAATGTAGGTGATGCCCAATTGTATTATGAAATATATGGCCAGGGCAAACCCATTGTGTTATTGCATGGCGGGGTATATGGCTATATAGATGAGTTTGAATCCTTCATTTACCAACTGGCTCAAACCAACCAGGTCATCTGCATTGCCACCCGTGGGCACGGCAAATCGTATATAGGCAATACGCCTTTCTCCTGGCAGCAAAGGGCCGAAGATGCGTACAAAGTGATCCGCAGCATTACCAAAGACAGTGTGATGGTATTGGGTTTCAGTGATGGGGCAGCAACCGGATATAAACTGGCGGCCCTGCATCCGGAAGTAGTTTCGAAGCTGGTGGCCATTGGTTTTGCCGATACGCCGAAAGAAAGGAAAAGGGAGAAGTTTAATTATACGCCGGAGCTGCTCATGGGGCAGGCCAAAACACTCTTTGAAGGCCGCAAGGCATTGATGCCCGAACCGGAACGTTGGGGTCAGGCGCTTACCTGGCTCAATAAACTTTACAATGATGACTACCTCAGCAAGGAAACCTTTACAAAGATAAAATGCCCGGTATTGCTCATGACCGGCGACGAGGATCATTACCATTCAGCAGCATCAATGATCAGCGTGTCCAAAGCCATTCCCGGCAGCCAGCTATCCGTCATCCCCGGCTGCGGTCATGTGGTATTCTTTTGCAACTGGCCCGCTGTGTGGGAGAGTATCAGGCCGTTCCTAATACGCCAGTAATCTCCCACAGGCAATAATAGCGATCCATGACAGGATGGAAATAATCGCTATCACTTTTGCAGCCCTGGGCAATACAGCGGTGGTGCTCCGTATCTTCCGGGCAATTACCTGATGAAAGAACAGGGCATTACAGCCTGCAATTACCAGCAAGCTCATCTTTGTCCAGAATACCGGATCATATCCCAGTGCAGTAGCATTGGTGATGAATAATAGCATGCCTGAGGGAATTACCAGCAATAAGCTTCTTCTGCTCCACGACAATAAATGACGACCCAGCCCGATAACAGGCAGGTGCTTTGCAAAACCGAGCAGGCGGAGATCAAACAGGAAGGCGGGACCTACCAGTAAGACAATGCCGGTAATGTGTATGATTTCAAGGAAGGGGTAGAGCCAGACAGACTGACGAATGGATACGGCCCAGGAACTGTGTTCGAGGAACTGCAGCCAGTGGACGATGGCCATCAGCGCAGTTCATATTTGGTACCGTCAATAAAGATCCTTTCTGCGCGCATTTCATTTTTAACTGTCTTGTGGGGATAGCCTACCACCCGCAGGGATGTGCCTTTTTTGATCATGTCGGCAGTAACGCCACGGGCTTCCATGCGGCTCACGGGCGCCAGGATCACTGTCCACACCTTTTTATCCTGGGTTACCTGTATGGAGGTATGTGGATTTTCATAAACAGATGACTGGATAGTGCCGGTATAGTCCAGTACTTTTTTCTGGTCATAATTGGCCCATCCGTGATGGCGTATGACGAAGGAGGCGCACAGTATCAATAACAATCCGGTGAAGATGTTTCTTAGTAAGGCCATATGGCAGGTATTTGAATGGTTACTAATAGAATGGCTGTCTCTAAAGTTAACAAAATTATGCCAGATAGGTAATTAACAAACCTTTACCATACCATCGGCATCATTTGCCCGTAAATTGCTCAAATCAGTAATATGAACCTCCGTAAATCCATATCGCTGTTAACAGTCACAGTGGGCATGGCAGCCGTCATCAGTTGTAAAAAGGACAGCTCTTCTTCTTCCACGCTTAATCAGCAAGAGCCTGCCTGTGAACCTGTACAATTCACCAGTACCGCTGTAAATGATACGTATATCGTAATGCTCAATGGCAGCAGCGCTACCAGTCGTGTGATGCAGTCGGTTGACCAGGCAAGGGTGGCCACCAACCAGTTATTTCTG
Source organism: Paraflavitalea devenefica (assembly GCF_011759375.1). Classification (NCBI taxonomy): domain Bacteria; kingdom Pseudomonadati; phylum Bacteroidota; class Chitinophagia; order Chitinophagales; family Chitinophagaceae; genus Paraflavitalea; species Paraflavitalea devenefica. The sequence goes on from NZ_JAARML010000003.1 coordinate 751,173, forward strand.
AAACACCGGATTGCCAATACGCAGCTTAGCGAGGTGCTCAACAGCATTCATACCGGGTTCATTGCCCGGCTTACCCCGCAGCAGGCACAAGAGCTACAGGAAGATAGTGAGGTGCAACTGGTAGAGCACGACCGGGTAATAGCTCTCGACAAAGGATGTTTTACCGTAGTGGCCCCATCCACTGCACAATGGGGTGTACGGCTGGTAGGGGCAGGAGATGGCACCGGTAAAAGAGTATGGATCATAGATACGGGGGTTGATCCCGATCACCCTGACCTCAATGTAGACCAAACATTAAGCAGATCTTTCATCACCGACGAACCTTCCATCGAAGACAATAATGGCCATGGTACGCATGTAGCCGGTATTATTGGCGCCCTGAACAATACGCGGGGCACACTGGGCGTGGCATCGGGCGTAAGTATTATTGCTTTAAAAGCCCTCAATGGAGAGGGATCAGGTAACTCTAGTGGATTGATCCGTGCGCTCAACTATATAGGGCAAAATGCACAGGCAGGTGAAGTGGTTAATATGAGCCTGGGTACTGATACAGTTTCACTGGCATTGGACAATGCTGTGCGCACCCTGGCCGACAAGGGTATTTTATTCGCCATCGCAGCAGGCAATGAAAAAACAAAGGCCAGCCTGAGTTCGCCGGGCCGTGTGAATGCAACCAATGTATTCACCGTTTCGGCCATTGACAGCCTGGGTCGTTTTGCCAGCTTCTCCAATTATGGTAATGATGTGGTGGACTTTGCAGCGCCCGGCGTACAAATTATTTCTACCTTCAGCCAGGGCAGGTATGCACGGCTGAGCGGCACTTCTATGGCGGCTCCGCACTTGGCTGGTATCCTTGTGCTCAATGGCGCTAATATTAAAACCAAAGGCACCGCCCTGAATGATCCCGACGGTGTGCCCGACCCGATTGCTGCTGCGTATTAGTAACGTCAGCCGCGCAACATCTACTCACCACTCATCTTTTTCATATTCCCCGCAGCGTCTCCCGAAGGGGACGCTGCGGAAATGCTTTTTATACTAACTTTAAAAGAAAAATGGCGAATAGAGGCTTGCTGTTCATCCCTGACATCAGTGGGTTTACCCGGTTTGTCAATGAAATTGAAATAGAGCACAGCCGTTATATCATCCAGCAACTGCTGGAAATACTCATTAATGCCAACCAGACCGGACTGGAAGTTTCCGAGATTGAAGGGGATGCCATTCTCTTCTACAAATTTGGCGAACCCCTGGAGCTGGAGGCCCTGTACAAACAGGTAGAGCGTATGTTCTGCGCTTTTCACCAGCACATCAACGCTTATAACTACCGGCGTATCTGCCAATGCAAAGCCTGTATATCGGCCGTCAACCTCAGCCTGAAAGTCATCTCCCATTATGGCGAGTTCACGACCTATAATGTAAAGAACTTCAGCAAGCTCATTGGTAAAGATGTGATCGTGGCGCACCAGCTCCTGAAAAACGACATCGCACAACATGAATACTGGCTGGTAACTGACAGCCTGTTAACCGATGAACCGCCGGCCGGCCTGGCGCGCTGGATGCAATGGAACAGTAGTGTAAAGCAAACAGAGACCGGCGCCATACCTTTTCATTATACCCAGTTGGACCCCTTGAAAAAAGAGATCCCGCCTGATCCGCCTCCGCAACTGGAGCTTGCCAACAAAGTAAAGATGCTCACTGTTTCGAAAGATTATGACATAGATATTAAAACCCTGTGTTATACGGTGGTGCATTTTGAGTTCCGGCATCAGTGGCAGGTGGGCCTGAAGGGGGTGGATGAAGTAGAGCATTTCCTGCCAGGTATTGGCAGCAGTCACCGGCATGTATTGGAGAATGGGCAAAGTGTCATCATGTATACCAGCAGCTTTGTGTACGATCCCGAGAAGAAGATCATGTTTAGTGAAACCGATGAGAAGAAGAAAAGTTCCCTGTATTATACCATAGAAAAAGCAGGTGATAAATCGAGGCTAACGCTCGATTTTTACCTCACGAAAAACCTGCTCAGGCAAACGCTCTTTCAGCTTACACAGAAAAAGAAAATGGAGCAGGAACTGCAACAGTCATTGATCAACCTTGATGCACTGGTAAAAACCATTGTGTTGCCGCTGGAGTTCTGATTTCCTGTTGAAATTAAAGCCTTACCTTGTTTAACTCCCGTTGGTATAATAATTAATACTTTTCAAATCTTAACAATGAAAAAAAGAACAAACGCTCATCGTTATAACTTACTTCTTGTATTGATACTTTTGTTTACTTCTTTTTCAAACAATGCGGTGGCCCAGGATAACAAGCCCTACGTACGGATAGCCAAAATATTAATTGATAGTGCTCAATTAGAAAGCTATAATGCAGCACTTAAAGAACATGCAGAGGCTGCTGTTAGTAAAGAACCGGGAGTACGAACTTTGTATGCAGTGTATGACAAGGAACATCCCACGCATGTTACAGTCTTTGAAATATATGCAAGTTTGGCTGCATACCAATCCCATATTCAGACACCTCATTTCTTAAAATACAAATCGACAGTGAAGAACATGGTAAAATCACTTGAACTTACCGATGTAATTCCAATTGCCCTTGAAGCGAAGCTAAAGTAACGATGTGAAGGAAAACACTAAATGAAAAGGCGATATCAACGAAATCTTATAGCGGCCAACAAAACCAGCGTTTTAAGATTGCTGTTCTCTTATTTAAAATGTTAAATAATTAGCAATGGAAATTACAAGAATAGGTTCAAAACCCTCAGGTAAAGGACCAGAAGATTGGTTCACCGGCGCAGTGAGAATAGATCCTTTATTTGATGCGAATGAAGCAAGGCGAGCGGTGGCGGCTATTGTTACGTTCGAACCAGGTGCAAGAACCTCCTGGCATACACATCCGCTGGGGCAAACTTTAATTGTTACTGCAGGCGTTGGCTGGGTGCAAAAACAAGGCGGTCCCATCGAAGAAGTACACCCCGGCGATGTCGTTTGGTTTGAACCGAACGAGAAACATTGGCATGGAGCAACTGCAACCAACGGTATGACGCATATTGCCATCCAGGAAAATCTTAATGGAAAGGTGGTGGATTGGATGGAAAAAGTAACTGATGAACAATATGCCAACAAAAAGTAAATAAAATACGCGTATTTGTGCATCATACTCATTAATTAATTAGTAGCGCAAATAGCTCCCCGCTGCGGGGTGAGTGTTTAGGTGAAATCCCTTAACTTGTGTCATCACTCAACACACAAAAGCCTTGCTATGAACTCACGTCGTTCCTTCCTGCATCGACTCACAGCCGCTACCATCGCCTTCCCTTTATTATCGCTGGATGAATGGACAACGGCTCCTGCCGGTAATAGTGACGGTCAGCCGTATGACGGTCCGGTATTAAGGGTTGCCATTATGGGCCTGGGCAGTTATGGCAACCGGGTAGCGGAGGCCATGCAGTCCTGTAAAAAGGCAAAATTGGTGGGCGTAATCAGTGGTACACCGGCCAAGATCAAAGCGTGGCAGACTAAATACAGCATCCCGGAAAAGAACTGCTACAACTATGAGAACTTCGACAATATCAAAAACAATCCCGATATAGATGCGGTGTATGTTATTACACCCAATGCCCTTCACCACGACCAGGCGATACGGGTAGCCAAAGCCGGGAAACATGTGATCTGTGAAAAGCCCATGGCCCTTAATGAAAAAGAAGGCCGGGAAATGGTAGAAGCCTGTAAGAAAGCCAATGTAAAACTACTGGTGGGATACCGTATGCACTTTGAGCCCAAAACGCTGGAGGTGATCAATATGCGAAAAAATGGTGATTTCGGTAAAGTACTTTTCTTCCAGGGGCTTTGTGGTTTCAGGATCGGTGACCCTACTCAATGGCGTTTGAACAAGCAACTGGCCGGTGGCGGCTCACTCATGGACATTGGTATCTATGCCATCAATGGCGCCCGTTATATGACAGGAGAGGAGCCCATTTGGGTAACGGCCGAAGAAACAAAGACCGACACGGTGAAATTTAAAGAAGGGGTAGATGAAACGATCCAGTTCCAGTTGGGCTTTCCCAGCGGCGCCGTGGCTTCCTGCTTGTCTACCTATAACATGAACAACCTGGACCGCTTTTTCCTCAATGGTACCAGCGGCTTTGCCGAAATGCAGCCTTCCACAGGCTATGGACCTATCAAAGGCCGTACGCATAAAGGAGAACTCACTCACCCGCATATAACGCACCAGACAGTGCAAATGGATGAAATGGCTGGCATCATCCTTGAGGGAAAACAAGCACCTGTGCCTGTTGATGGGGAAGAAGGCGTAAAAGACCTGAAGATCATAGATGCCATCTATGCTGCCTGCAAGACTGGTAAGAAGATAGAGCTTAAATAGCTGTTAGCCGCTAGCTATTAGCCCATAGCAATGTCTGAATGACAGGTTGTTACGTTTAAACGGCACTCACCATCGTGCAACGATCCTGCCTCAGCCAGTGTCATCCCTAAGCTTTACGGTCGTATTCAGCCCTTAGATTGCCGCAATTGCCCCCCGGAGTACATTATTAAACAATCTATTTTTGTTACTCAGGCGGTATCTCCCGGAAGCCACGCGCTGCCAGGCTTTTAGCGGCGCAGCAAAAAAATGTCCGGGAAAAGCCGTCAGAAATGGTAAACATTGCTATTTTTGCTAACACTGTTAGAAAAAGTAACAATGGGAATATCTGAAAGACGGTTACGGCAAAAGGAAGAAGTACGCTCCAATATACTCGCTACGGCCTGGCAAATTGTAAAGGAAGATGGATGGCAGTCGCTCTCCATCCGTAAAATTGCTGATGCCATAGAGTACAGCGTACCCGTAGTGTACGATCATTTTGAGAATAAGGAATGTATTCTTGTTGAATTTGCCAGGGAAGGCTTTGCCCTCCTGGGCAAAAAAATGCAACAGGCCAGAAATAAGTATACCGATCCGGCGCAGCAACTGAAGGCCATGGCAGATGCCTACTGGAACTTTGCCTTTAAGAACAAAGAGTATTACCAGGTAATGTTCGGGCTGGGGATGGCCTGCAGTGAACAGGAAGAGCGTATGCCCGAAGTAATGACTTTCAGGAGCCTTATAGGCGATCAGATAACAAAGATCCTGAAAAGGAATAACCGGCAGGACATTAGTGCCTGTTTAAAAAGTTGCACATTCTGGTCGGTGCTCCATGGACTTATTTCTATAAAAATGATGAGGAACTGTGATGTGTCGGACGATCTGAATAAAATGGTCATGGATGACGCCATTGAGGGGTTTATTAAAAACCTCTCGTAAAGTCCCATAGAGCAAACTTATCCTGTGAACAAAAAATAAACTAACTTATTTAGTGAAAAATGACTAATTTAATTAGCTTTGCCGGGTTCATATACCTGCCGGGAATAATGGCGCAACATTCATTTTGACCGGTATTGTAGATAAAGAAAGGGGAAAGTAGCCATGAAGCAACAAATTCACCAGCTCCTTTGTTACAGTCTGGGAACCGGAAAATAATCGCCGGATTTGTCTGTTTTCTTCCCGTGCGTTCGTCACTAGTACCGAAAACTTATTACTAAATAGTATCCTGCCCGACTGATAGAATCAGCCCGATTGCCGCTTGTCATAGTGCAATGTTATAACATTGAACCTGTTTTAATAAACCGGGAGTACTGTTTGCTCCTGTAAACAACCTGTTATGCAATACTTATTGAAGATGAATAAAAGAACAAACAAATCCATTACTGTTTCTGCTAACCCGGCGTGGTCGCGTATGGCCACACCGCTGGGTCAAATGGTGCTCGGCGCCATTGCTACTGTTGTACTCTATAGCTGTGGCTCTTCGGCTGCACCCGGCCACGGCATGGGTGCTATGCCTCCTCCGCAACTGCCTGTAGTGTCAGTAGTCACCGCACCGGGTACTACCTATAAGGAATATTCGGCTACACTGGAAGGAAAGGTCAACGTTGAAATACGTCCGCAGGTAGAAGGCTACCTCGAAAAGATCTATGTGGATGAAGGCGCTTACGTAAAGGCCGGTCAGCCATTATTCAAGATCAATGACCGCGTTTACAGTGAAGAGCTCAACGGCGCTCAGTCGAACCTGGTGGCGGCACAGGCCAATGTGCAGAAAGCACAGGTAGAGATAGACCGCCTCCTGCCACTGGTAGAGAATAAGGTGATCTCGGAGGTGCAACTAAAAACAGCCCGCGCTGCTTATGATGCTGCCGCCGCTGCTGCCGAACAGGCAAGGGCCCAGGTAGGGAATGCAAAGATCAACGTTGGCTACACCTACATTACAGCGCCGGTAAGCGGGTACATTGGCCGCATACCTTATAAAACAGGTAGCCTGGTGGGAAAAAATGAAACACAGCCACTGACATTGCTGTCCGATATTAAGGAAGTGTATGCTTATTTCTCCCTGAGTGAGTCCGACTTCATTGCCTTCAAGCAACAATTCGAGGGCAACACCATTGAAGAGAAAATAAAGAAAGTGCCGTCGGTTGAACTGCTCCTGGCCGATAACAGTGTCTATGACCAAAAAGGAAAGATCAGTTCCATTGAAGGTCAGTTTGATAAAACCACGGGTACCATCAGCTTCCGCGCTACCTTCCCCAACGCGGGCGGCATGCTCCGCACGGGTAACACCGGTAAAGTGCGTATACCCCAGCTCTTTACGCAGGCGGTAGTGGTGCCACAGGAAGCTACCTTCGAAATACAGGATAAAGTTTTTGTATTCGCTGTAGGGGATAGCAATAAAGTAGCCAGCAGGCCTATCACCATATCGGGCAAAACAAATGCCTGGTACTTTGTGGAAAGCGGCCTCAAGCCGGGGGATAAGATCGTATTCCAGGGTACCGGTACCCTGCAGGATGGAATGGTGATTGTGCCACAACTTGTCTCTGCCGACAGTTTACTCAAAGTGAAACCATTGTAAACAGAACCGCTATTCCGGGTACAGCATGCAGGGCCGTATCCGGAATGGTAAACATAGTATTCTTATTTCTTTATTCTGGATTCTGAATGCTGTATTCTGAATTCTAATACATTTCCCATGCTTAAAAGATTTATTGAAAGGCCCGTATTATCAACGGTCATATCCATCATATTGCTGCTGTTGGGTGGATTATCGTTGTACACGCTGCCGATAACCTTGTTCCCCGATATCGCACCCCCGAGTGTACAGGTGACAGCCCTGTATCCGGGCGCCAACGCCGAAGTAGTGGCCCGTTCTGTTGCCACGCCGCTGGAAGAAGCCATCAATGGTGTGGAAAACATGACCTACATGACTTCCAACTCCAGCAACGACGGCTCCATGTCGCTCACTGTATTTTTCAAACAGGGTACTGATCCCGATATCGCCTCGGTAAACGTACAAAACCGTGTGTCGAAGGCCGTGAACCAGGTACCCACCGAAGTAGTGCAGGCAGGTATCTCTACCCAGAAAGTACAGAACAGCTTCATCATGTTTGTGGCTGTCTCCAGTGAGGACAGTGCACAATACAATGAGCTCTTCCTGGAAAACTATATCAAGATCAACCTGATCCCGGAAATCCAACGGGTGCCCGGGGTAGCACAGGCGCTGGTATTTGGTACCAAGGACTACTCCATGCGGATCTGGTTAAAGCCCGACCGCCTTATTGCCAATAACCTTGCTCCGCAGGATGTGCTCAATGCCATCAGGGACCAGAACCTGGAAGCGGCTCCCGGCCGTCTGGGTCAGAACAGTGCTGAAACATTTGAATATGTATTGAAATATAAGGGTAAACTGAACCAGGGCGAGGATTATGAGAATTTCGTCATCAAGGCCAACAGCGATGGGTCCATGCTGCGCCTTAAAGATGTGGCCCGTGTAGAGTTTGGTTCCTATACCTACTCATCCAACAGCCGTATGGATGGCAATCCGGTATCGGGCTTTGCAGTACTGCAGACAGCCGGTTCCAATGCCAATGACATCCTGACCGAAGTAGAACGTAAGCTGAAAGATTTTGAACGTACCCTGCCCAAGGGCGTGAAGACAACCGTGATGTACAACTCCAAGGAGTTCCTGGACGCTTCTATTGCCCAGGTAACAGAAACACTGGTGATTGCCTTTGTGCTGGTATTTGCGGTGGTATTTATCTTCCTGCAGGACTTCCGCTCTACCCTCATTCCGGCCATTGCAGTGCCGGTAGCGATCATCGGTACCTTCTTTTTCATGCAGTTGTTTGGTTTCACCCTCAACCTGCTCACCCTCTTCGCGTTGGTACTGGCTATCGGTATCGTAGTGGATGATGCGATTGTGGTAGTAGAAGCCGTACACTCAAAAATGGAAAGGACGAACCTGCCGGCCCGCGTAGCCACGCTGCAATCCATGAACGAGATATCCGGCGCTATCATTTCCATCACGCTTGTAATGGCCGCGGTATTCATTCCCGTTGGTTTCATGCAAGGCCCTGCCGGTGTATTCTACAGGCAGTTCGCCTTCACCCTGGCCATCGCCATCTTAATATCTGCGGTAAACGCCCTTACGCTCAGTCCTGCACTCTGCGCCTTATTCTTAAAAAGCACGCATGAGGAAGAAGGACATGGCCGTAAGAAAGGGTTTGGAAAACGCTTCTTTGGTGCTTTCAATGCAGGGTTCAAATCCATGACCGATAAATACATTAAAAGTCTTGGGTTCCTCATTAAATATAAATGGATACCAATAGCCGGGCTTATCATCATTGCTGCCGGTAGTTTCTGGCTCGTGAAGACCACCCCTACGGGTTTCATACCCACAGAAGACCAGGGTTTCGTACTGTATGCTTTGAACACGCCTCCCGGTAGTTCTCTCGACAGGACGAACCAGGCTACCAGACAGATTGAGAACATCATTAAAGGAGAAGGCGCTGCCAATCACCATTACGTGATTGATGGTCTTAACTTCATTAGTAATGCCAATGCCTCTCCCTATGCAGCCGGTTTCATCAGGTTGAAAGACTATAAAGACCGCGGTGCTATAAAGGACCCAGATATGATTGCCGGTGGTATATCACAGAAAGTGGCCTCCGTAAAAGGCGCCAATGCTTTCTTCTTCAACTTCCCCACGGTACAGGGTTTTGGTAACGTGAGCGGCTTTGAATTCATGCTGCAGGACAGGGCCAACGGTCCGCTGGACAAACTGGGTAATACAGCCTGGGGTTTCATTGGGGCGCTCATGCAAAGGCCCGAGATCGCTTATGCCTTCACCACCTTTGCTACCGGCAACCCACAGTTCATGATCGAAGTGGACAATATAAAGGCCAAGCAGTTGGGTGTATCCATCACAGAGCTCATGCAAACCATGCAGATCTATTACGGTAGTAGCTTCGTATCGGACTTCAACCGCTTTGGTAAATACTACCGGGTAATGGCCCAGGCCGATGCCCGCTACCGTGCTGATGTAGGATCGCTCGATGGGATCTATGTGAAAAACAATACTGGGGAAATGGTACCGGCTAAAACACTGGTTCGTCTCAAAAGAGTATACGGTCCTGAAACAGTTACCCGCAACAACCTCTTCAATGCCGTTACCATCAATGGAGTACCCAAACCGGGTTACAGTACAGGTGATGCCATCAAAGCGGTGGAGGAAACTGCCCGGCAGGTGTTGCCGAGAGGATACGCGTATGAATGGACAGGTGTAACCAGGGAAGAGATCAAAACAGGCGGGCAAACAGGTTTCATCTTTGCGCTCAGTATCCTGTTCGTATACTTCCTGCTGGCTGCCCAGTATGAAAGCTATATCCTGCCCCTTGCCATCATCCTTACCATACCTACGGGTGTGCTGGGTGTATTCGCCTTCATTGGCTTCGCAGGGGTGGAAAACAATATCTATGTGCAGATCGGTTTGATCATGCTGGTAGGGTTATTGGCCAAAAATGCCATCCTGATCGTGGAGTATGCAGTGCAGCGCCGCAGGGCTGGTATGGGACTCCTTGAATCGGCGCTGGAAGGATCAAGGCTGCGGTTGCGCCCGATCTTAATGACCTCCTTTGCCTTTATCGTGGGCTTATTACCTCTTATTTGGACGCATGGCGCTTCTGCAAAAGGTAACCAGTCTATCGGCACCAGTGCTGTAGGGGGTATGCTTACCGGGGTGATATTGGGTGTATTCATCATCCCTGTACTATATGTCATATTCCAGTACCTGCAGGAAAAAATTACCGGCAGAACGGGTCCAAGGGAAATCAGCCTGAGCGAATAACAATAGATAAACCAGGCAGCTTGCTGAAAGCTGCCTGGTTTAAAAAAACAATTATAGATATAAACGGACACAGCATGCAACACAAGCATATTCATCTTTATCTCACGGTTTTCATAGCTGTTGTATTGGCCGGTTGTAAAGTGGGCAAAGATTACCAGCGCCCGCAGGTGGAATTGCCGCAGCAGTTCAGCAGCCAGAGTTTTGCCGATACCAGCAGCATCGCCGATATAGCCTGGAAAGATTTCTTCACCGATCCTACACTCCGGGAATTGATCAATAAAGGCATTACCTACAACAACGACCTGCAGGTGGCCATCAAAAGGATTGATATTGCACAGGCGCAGGCTAAGCAGGCAAGACTGTTGCAACTGCCGCAGGTAGACCTGCAGGTAACGGGGGCCATCAACCGCCCTTCTGATAACAGTCTGAACGGACTTAGCGCCAGCGCTTTCCTGGGCAAAGCGTATATAGAGAACTACCAGGTACTGGCTAATATTTCCTGGGAGGCCGACATTTGGGGCAAAATACGCCGTCAGAAAGAAACCACCCTTGCGCAATACCTGCAAACACAGGAAGCGGCCAAAGCAGTGCAGACACAACTGGTGGCCAGCATAGCACAGGGATATTATAACCTGCTGATGCTGGACAGGCAACTGGCCATTGCACGCAATAGCCTGGCGCTGAACGATACTTTTGTAAACGTTACCCGTATACTGCGGGATGGAGGTGTAGTGACCTCCCTCGCAGTGAACCAGGCCGAAGCACAAAAACAAACGACTGCTTTATTGATTCCCGAACTGGAGCAGAACATTGCCCTGCAAGAGAATGCTCTGCAACTGCTCACCGGTCAATTGCCCGGTACGCTCGCACGCGCAGCGGCCTTAAATGACCTTGCATTGCCGGCTGCCTTATCAACCGGTTTACCGGTAGCCATGGTAAGCAGAAGGCCCGATGTAAGGACCAATGAGATGGCGTTGGTAATGGCCAATGCACAGGTGGGGGTGGCCCAGGCCAATATGTATCCTGCTTTCAACATAACTGCAGGCGGTGGCCTTGAATCATTCAAAGCTACCAACTGGTTCAGCATACCCGGTTCTCTTTTCGGCCTTGCCTCTGGTGCCATCCTGCAACCGGTATTCAGGAAAAAAGAATTGAAAACACGGTTCGAAATAGCCAAAATAGAAAGAGAGCAGGCGGTATTACAGTTCAGGCAGTCGGTATTGCAGGCTACCAGTGAGGTAAGTAATGCACTGGTACAGGTAGAGAAATTAAAAGAACAACGCACATTGGCCGGTGGCCAGGTGGATACGTTGAAGCAGGCTGTTGGCAATGCACAGTTATTATTCAAGAGTGACATGGCCAACTACCTGGAGGTGATCACTGCGCAGACCAATGCCTTGCAGGCCGAACTCAACCTGGCAGCCATCCAGCGCAGCCAGTTGGGCGCTGTAGTGGAATTGTACCGTTCCCTGGGCGGTGGCTGGAAATAAAGGAACATTGAGTATTTTTCTCCGCATACTATGATCTTTCTCCGCAGCGTCTTTCGCCGCATTGTCCGCCGGACTTGTCCCGCATCAGCGGGAAACTTCAGTGAAGGCGGCTGGGGACGCTGCGGAAGGCTTAATGAATAAGGAAGGATTAAGAAAACGATAAGTATTGCAGATCCCTCAGGGGCTGTTTCCCAAAAAGAGACAGCCCCTTTTGCTTTTTAATCATTCCTTCAAGCCACCTTTTCCTCTATTGAATTGTCAATCATCCTGTTCACCCCCGTTACCTTATTAATTACTTAACTACAATCAATATTATGCCGTATACCCTACCCATTGCATCACCGCAATCTCTGGCATCCTTGTTGCCGCCACACCTCGTTGCCCCGATGCCTTTATGCCTTGTTGCCTTTTCCACTCAATCCTCCGAATCCAATAAATCCGGGTTCAGACATTCCAGCTAAGCAACTAATTTTTTAACTTAGAGTAAGGCATGAGATCAGTGACCAAAAACTACTACTTTATCCGTTACCTCGTGTTGGTTTTCCTGGTGTGGGGATGGCAGGCAGGACGTGCACAAAACCATACTTTGACAATACAGGTGGCGGACAGCGCACAGATTCCGGTGGGCAATGCTACTATAAAGATCAATAAGCAGGAAAAAGTGGTTGACTCATCCGGGAACATTGCTCTCCACCTGGCTTCCGGTTTACATCGTATTATGATCACAGCCGTTGGGCATTATTCAGCTTCATTGGTTATTCCGCTCTATAGCGATACTTCCGTTAAAATATTATTAAGATCACGCGAAAGCCTGCTGAGGAATGTGGTAGTAACGGCCAGCCGTAATCTGCATCGCAACCAGATGAGCACCCAGTCGCTCAACATAGAACAAATAAAAAAACTGCCGGTTATTCTGGGAGAAGTAGATCCGCTGAAAACCATTACCCTGTTACCGGGTATTAAAAATGGGGGAGAGGCCAGCGCGGGGATCTATGTGCGGGGTGGCGGGCCCGATCAGAACCTGGTAATGCTTGATGGCATACCGGTATACAATCCCAATCACCTGCTTGGTTTCTTCAGTATATTCAATGGAGATGCTGTTAAGAACATGGAAGTCATCAAGGGTGGGATACCCGCTGAATATGGTGGTCGTTTAAGCAGTGTCATCGCAGTGGAAACCAGGAGTGGCAGCAGGGATTCCCTCAAAGGCAGTGGCGGTATCGGGCTCATCTCTTCCCGGGTGTCGTTGGAAGGACCACTTGTCAAAGGCAAATCTTCTTTCATACTCAGTGGCCGTCGTACCTATATAGACCAGGTAGCGAAGCTGGTTGCCCGCGACAGTATTGGCAACAATGGTTATTTCTTTTATGATGTTAACTTCAAGGCCGATTACCTCATCAATAAAAACAATGCGCTGTACCTTACCTTCTACCTGGGCAAGGATGATTTTACTTTTATGGATAATGATGATGACGGGCCCGAAAGAGAGTTTAACGCAATATGGGGCAATACCATCCTGGGACTTACCTGGAAGCAACAGTTGAATAAAAAGCTGAAGCAGGAGTTATCGGCCGTACGCAATGACTTCAACCTCGATAGCCGGGTGGCCTTTGGCACCAGCGGTTTTCTCTTCGCTTCAGGGCTTACCGATTATCAGCTAAAGAATGACTGGACCTATTCTCCGCAGAACTGGATCAAATGGAAATGGGGCTGGCAATACACCTGGCATGCCTTCAGGCCCGGCGCCGGAAGTTCCAGTGCAGGTGTACAGGAATTTAAATCCACCATCCATGATCAGTATGCCAGGGAAGCGGCCGCTTACCTCAGTACCGATCTGAACATTACGCCCCGGTTAAATGTCATTGCCGGATTGCGTTATAGTTACTTTAACCAGATAGGCCCTACAGAGCGGATACTCTATGATCCGGAAGGCGTGCCCACCGGAGAAACAGAACGTTATGCAAAAGGGCAGAGCATTGCCCGGTATCATTATCCCGAGCCACGCTTCAGCGTATTGTACAGGTTGCCCGAAAAAGCCTCCCTGAAACTTTCCTATACCCGCACCATTCAATACCTGCACCTGGCCACCACCAGCGCGGCTACTTTCCCCAGCGATCTGTGGGTGCCATCGGGCAAACTCATTCACCCCGCCAAAGCAGAGCAGGTAGCAGCCGGGTATTTCAAAGACTTTGGCAACGGGGCCTATGAAATGAGCGTAGAAGCTTACTACAAGACCATGTCGAACCAGTTGGAGTTCAGGCCCGGCGCACAACTATTGCTGAACCAGAATATGGAGGGAGAGATGATCTTTGGCACAGGAAAAGCTTATGGACTTGAACTTTTCCTGCAGAAAAAAACAGGCAGGCTCACCGGGTGGATCGGTTATACACTCAGTCGTACCGAACGCACTTTTCCCGACATGAATAATGGAAAAGCATTTCCTTACCGGTACGACCGTACGCATGATGTAAGCATTGTAGCCAATTATACACTAAGCAAAAAATGGGAAGCGGCGGCTGTGTTTGTGTATGGTACAGGTAATGCGCTCACCATGCCCACCGGGCGGTTTGCGTACAGCCTCGGTATCGATGGCGAAGAGCGGGAACCCATCTTTACCAGCATTAACCAATACGATAAGGTCAATGACTACCGCATGCCTGCCTATCATCGCATGGACATTGCTTTTACTTATACTCCTAAGCCGAACAGTACCAAACGGTTTAGAAGTAGCTGGAACTTTAGTCTGTACAATATATATAACCGGTATAATCCTTACTTCATCTACCTTGATGTGGATGAAGATGAACAAACCGTTAAAGGGAAAAAAGTATTTCTTTTTCCCATCATACCGGGTATTACCTGGAACTTTAAATTTTGAGGTATGAGGGCAACAGTACGTAAAGCGGAAATCAGGGTAGTAATAGTGTTCATCGCAATGGCAGCGCTTGTTTCCTGTGAGCGGGATTTTAATATTGAATTGAAGAATAATAAGCCCCAGCTCATTGTGGAAGGATACATCAATAACCTCATGCCTTCGTATAATTATGTGGTATTAAGTCAAAGCAAGGGCTTTTATGATCCTGGCTTTGAGAACATCCCTGTTTCAGGAGCCATAGTAACCATTACAGAAGGGGTACTCTTGTCCAATAATCAATACCAGTGGGATGAAACAACTACCCGCGAACTGAAAGAAGCCCGCCTTCCTCAATTGAGGAATAGCGCCCTGCCTGGTTTTTATTTTGATCCGAAACTGGCAACCGACTCGACCAAGGCACTGTTGGGTAAGCCCGGTAAGCATTACCTGTTACAAATTGAAACGGCCGGCAAGCGGTACACCGCCACAACGGCCTTATTAATGCCCGTTGAGATAGATAGCCTCAGCAGCGGATTTTATTATATGGATGATGATGAAGAGAACGATACCATTGTGGAGAAAGCCCGGGTCACCGTTCATTACAAAGATCCCGATACCATTGGCAATACCCAACTGCATTACTGGAGAAGCTGGAATGTCCGGAATAATTTCGGATGGGGCGGCTTAAATACCAATCGTTACACAACAGTGACCGATGAACTGGTGAACGGGCAATACATTCATTTTACCCAGCCCAATGGGTTTTATAAAGGGGATACCGTTCACTACATGCTCACCAGCGTGGAAAGGAAAGTGTACAACTTCTGGGATAGCTTCAATAAAGCCAGGAGGAACGATGGCCCCTTTTCTACGCCGGTGACGTTGAAAAATACCATTGAGGGAGAAGATGTTACTGGTTGCTTCAGCGGTTTCAGCATCAGCATGAAAACCATCATAGCCCACTAACGCTCTGCGAGCCTCGCAACCTCCCCACACTCGCTCGCCTCTGGCGAGTGAGGCTATTTCCGGGCCTCTGGCCCGTCGAAGTAAACGCCCCACCGGTCGAAGCTTTTTCCCCTGGCCTGTAATTTTAGTAACTTTAAAACGACTAACGCTCTGCGAGGGCTTGCAGCCTCGCAGCCCTATTTCCGGGCCTTTGGCCCGCCACCCGTATCAAATATAGTAAGATGGAAAAAACAGTTGTCCTCAACGTCAATGGGAAGGCATGGTCGTTAAACATTGACCCGGAAATGCCCCTGCTCTATGCACTCAGGAACAACCTGCAGCTCAATGGTCCCAAATATGGTTGTGGTTTGCACCAGTGCGGAAATTGCATGGTGCTGATGGATGGCAAAGCACAGCCTTCCTGCATGATGCCCTGCGCTGCCGCCGCTGCCCACACAATCACCACCCTCGAAGGGATCGGCAGCGGATCATCACTGCATCCGGTGCAAAAAGCCATCATTGAAGAACAGGCGGCGCAGTGCGGATACTGCCTCAATGGCGTTATTATCTGTGCCAAAGCCTTGCTGGAGGAAAATAAACATCCTTCGGATGCAGAAATACGCGAAGCCTTACAGCGGGTGCTTTGCCGTTGCGGTACGCATACCCGTTTCATCAGCGCCATCAAAAAGGCGGCGGCTGCCAATGCCGGTTAATCATTGACCACTCACCACTCACATCCCATACCATGCCAGCTCACCATTCCAATCAACCAGCCAACCAGGGAAGAAGGAACTTTCTCAAAAATACCGGCCAGTTGCTCATTGGCTTTAGCCTTACACAGGCGCCTTTTGCAGTACACGCAGAGGGGATGCCCTTCGCAACACCACGCGTGGAGGAAGATAGCATCAACGCCTGGATCAGGATAGACGCCGAAGGAAACGTAACCGTGCTCACGGGGAAAACAGAATTGGGGCAAGGTATCAAAACGGCCCTTATGCAAATGGCCGCCGAAGAGCTGGATGTGAACATGAAGCGCATAAGGATCATCATAGCCGATACCGGCCAGACGTCCGACGAACGGTATACAGCCGGCAGCGCCTCCATCGAAGGCAGTGGTAGGGCCATCCGGATGGCTGCCGCAGAAGCCAGGAAACGGTTACTGGACATGGCCGCCGGAAAATTAAACGCACCGGTAAGCGGACTGACCGTAAAAGACGGCATCATAACTGCCACGGCTACCGGACAGTCCATCAGCTATGGCGCTTTATTAAATGGTAAATCCATAGAAGGGGAAGTAACGGGCAAAGCGCCCCTCAAAGACCCTTCCACCTATACGCTGGTAGGCACTGCCTATCCCCGGGAAGACATCGTGGCCATGGCCACCGGGCAACCGGTATATGTGCAGGACCTTCGCATGCCTGGTATGTTACATGCCCGTATACTCCGTCCACCTGTGTATGGCGCCACACTCACAGCCTTACCCGAAAATAAATTGACCGGGCTGGCTGGCATCATAAAGCTGGTGAGGAACGGAAGTTTTGTGGGCATCGTGGCGCAGGAAGAATACCAGGCCGTCAAAGCGTTGCGGGTATTGCAGCAATCGGCCACCTGGAATAAACCACCATTGCAGCCGATGCTGCCCGAACTATTTAATAAAATGGCAGCGCAAACAGATAATGGCGAGATAGTAGAAAAAAATGATTCGGTAGATCCGGCTATTGCGGCCGCTGCCGTACAACATGAAGCAGTATATAAACGTCCCTACCAGATGCATGGCTCCATGGGCCCATCCTGCGCCATGGCGCAGTGGAAAGATGACCAGTTAATGGTATGGTCGCACACCCAGGGCGTCTATCCGTTAAGAAGCACCCTGGCCGATCTGCTCAGCATACCAGAGTCAAAGATCAGGGTAATGGCCGTGCCTGGCGCTGGTTGTTACGGGCACAATGGCGCCGATGATGTAGGGGCCGATGCGGCCCTGCTGGCCATGGCCGTGCCGGGAAAACCGGTGCGGGTGCAGTGGATGCGGGAAGACGAGCATACCTGGGAGCCGTATGGTTCGGCCATGCTGCTGCGTTTGAAAGGCGGGCTCGATGCACAGGGCAACCTGCTGGCGCTGAAAACAGAGCTATGGTCTGATACGCACATCGCAAGGCCCGGTGGCCGCGCAGGGCATTTCATCGCAGGTCGTGACCTGGAAAAGCCTTTTACTTTTTCACCCGGCCGGTTCTCCGGAGGTAGTTACCGTAATGCTGTGCCGTTGTACAATACACCGCGGCAGGTGATCCTATACAATTACAAAGGCCCGCTCCGCACCTCTGCCTTAAGAAGCCTCGGGGCTTATGCCAACATCTTTGCCCTCGAATCTTTCATAGATGAACTGGCACATAAGGCTGGTAAAGACCCGGCTGCCTTCAGAATGCAATACCTGAACGACGACCGTGCCAAAGCAGTTATCCAGCTACTGATAGACAAAACAAATTGGAAGGAGCGTATTAGTAAAAAAGGAGCAGGCCTGGGGATTGCCTTTGCACAATATAAAAATGAGGCCGCTTACTTTGCTATTGTGGCAGAAGTGCAGGTAGACAAAACAGCCCGGCAATACCGGCTGGTAAAGCTCACCGGCGCAATAGAAGCAGGACAGGCCATCAACATAGATGGTATAAAAAATCAAACCGCTGGCGGTATGATCCAGTCTGCCAGTTGGACCATGCTGGAATCAGTGCGTTATAATGCGACGGGCATTCAAAGCAGGAACTGGGATACCTATCCCATTCTGCGGTTCAATGCAGTCCCCGATACAGAAGTATTCGTCATCAATAGACCTGAATTACCACCGTTGGGCGCAGGCGAAGCAGCACAAGGCCCCGTCGCCGCCGCCATTGCCAATGCTATCTTCCATGCCACCGGCACCCGCCTCCGCGAATTGCCGCTGAAACTTTAAACCACACTCACTTTAATCACCACCTTCTTCACCGGCGAAGGCTGCTTCACCATAATATTAGGCATGTGCAGGTCTGTAGGATAGAAAATCGCAAACATCCCTTGCTCCAGCTTCGAAAAAAAAGCAGGAGGCTCTCCAAACAGCCAGTAGTCGGATGATTCATCATATGCTTTGGCAGGCGCCTGCTGGCGCAGCCAGTCATGACCAATCAATTCCTGGCCGCTTACGATATACTGTACATCAATATACTTTTTATGCGCTTCCATCTTTTCCCCGGAAGCAGGAACAGTATCATACTCATTCACAATGGCAAAAATAGCCGTACCATCAATCTCATACTTACCCTTCGGTACCTGTGTAAAATCTGTTTCAGTAAGGTACTGGAATGCTTTTACGAACCTGGGGCCCAGATTATAATACAGGATCGCATTTTGTAAAGTGTCAATAACCATGCTTGATAAAAATTATATGGACCAGCAAGATACTTCAGGGAAAGCAAAGAAATAAAAAGCGCCCGCTGCAATTTATTATAATGCAACGGGCGCTGGTAGAAAATATGCCTTACTTTTTATTGATCGGTTTCAGGTAATGAGCTGTCGTCCATTGGCCAATCTTATTGCCCAGTTCCTGTCCGGCAACGCAGGCAAAGCGGAAATGGATGCCTGCCATCACCCGGGAGTCAGCATTTTCATTGGCTGCCTGACTGAAACTTTTAAAACCTCTCGTAGCGCCATCAGGGGAAGCCGTAGGTGAGCGCATGGTAAAAGAAGTATAATCGCCATAAACATAGGCCAGTACGGTAGCGGCGGCATTACCCAATGCACTATGCGTAGAAGGATAATCCTGGATCGGTGGTGTAGGTTCAGCCGGCTCCCAAAGAAGGTCTGGTGTAGTGACTGCATTACCATCGGTATCAGCTTCCCGTATGGCTGTAAAGGGACGCCACAAATTATAGTGCAGTTTGGAATCCCAGCCGGCTGTATAGGCGTCGGCTATGGCAAAATTCAGCAACGCGAATAGCCGTGCGGTGGCAAAAAGACCTGTCTTCTTGTCCTTGGCTACATTGCGTGCAATCCGGTTCCAGCCAATTTCAGAAGTTTCATACCAGTACTTTGCATAAGAGCTTTGCTCCGCAGTACGGGTAGCGCTGTTGATAGATCCTACCTGCTTTACTTCATTAAAAGCAGTGGCATAAGCATCGCTGGTGAGCGCAGGCGGGGGCGGACAACGGAACTGCGATTTTGTTTGTAACGACCATAACTTACTGTCCTGCCAGAAAGGAGCGAAAATAAACGTAAAGGGCGGCACCACTTTATAATCTCCGGGCTTAACGGCAGGCGCCGGCTGCCCTACAGGATCCTCTGCCCCATTATGGTTATAATTCAAGGCAAGCAGCGCATCAGCAGCTTTTTCACCCAGTGCAATACCGGCTGTTTTACTGGCCGATGGCGGAATGCCTGCTAAAGAACTGTTCAGGGCAGAATCCAGGAAGCTTGCCCGGCTGGTAAAAGTAGCCTTCAATACCCGGTGTGCTGCCGACGCAGCAGCAGCCACGGGATGGGCGTCACGATCTTTTTCATGGAAAGCAAAAATTTGATAGCGGGCACGTGTTGCATTCACGGCATCATGCATGGCGGCATGGACCATGGCATACACGCGCGATGTCAGCAGGCTGTGGGTATTGGCCTTACCACCCGTTGCTTCAAACGCTACTTCATTCCACACAAGGATTACGTCATTCGGAAGATCATCGGCTTTGGGTGAAGGATCTTTGTCTTTTGAACAGGAGGCCGCCAACAGGGATAGCAAAAAGACGGCAAGAGCTAAAGGGTTCATTTTTTGTTTCATGTACTATACTATTAATTAAGTGAGGTGCAAAATTCTAACAGTACAGCAACAAAATCAATCACCTCAAATGGTAGATGACTCACCCCATAGGGGGATGCAATATTTACAATGTTAATAATCAGCTAAAAAAGCCTCCTGCTAAAAAAATAAAAGGTATTTGTTATAAACGTACGTTTTTTATCGTACCTTGGTGTTATGAAAGTCAGGAAAGACAATAGCAGCAAAGAAACAGTGCCTACCAGGTCGGAAATGGACGTACTGCAGATACTCTGGCAGCATGGTCCTTCTACTGTTCGTTTTGTACATGATCTGCTCAATGAGCAGAAGGAGGAAGGGGTACAGTACACGTCTACCTTAAAACTCATGCAGGTAATGGCAGAGAAGGGTATGCTTACGAGGGACGAATCCAGCATGAAACATATCTATAGTGCAGCACTGGAAGAAAGGACCACCAAGGGCACCATCCTCAGCCGGTTTGTGGATTCCATGTACGATGGTTCCGTCAGCAACCTCATGGTGGCCTTGCTGGGCAATGATAAAACCTCTAAGAAGGAATTGCAGGTGCTCAAAGAAATGTTGAAGAAACTGGACGATAAAGCATAAACACTAAAAGCAATACCATGAACTGGCTTTTTGTTGATGGGTCCATTATCAGGCAGGGCATACAGGCATTTAGCTGGATGCTCATCCACTCCCTTTGGCAGGGGCTCCTGCTGGCCATCCTCGCAGGCATGGTTATGCTATTTACCAAAAAAGCCAGGGCCATTGTACGGTATACCATCGTTACCGGCCTGTTGGTGACCTTTTTGGCAGGTTGTGGTTTTACCTTCCTGTATGAGTGGAACCACCAGCAGGCAGCAGGAACTGCTTCTTCCATCGCTGGCGCATGGGCATCCCTCACCGTCTTACAGGACTACGGCATCCATCACTGGCCTGCTGCATTTGCCCGGTTCTGTTCCGGCAATGCCATGCTCATTGTCATTAGCTGGTTCATCGTGTTCAGTATAAAGTGCTGGCAAATGGGCCGGGCATTTGGGTACGTACGCCGCATCAGAACAGCAAATCATCAACAGCCTGGCGCTTATTGGGAGAATAAAATCGCAGCACTCACACAGCAATTGCAAATAAAGAGAACAGTCATCCTGCTCGAATCCGGCATCACCAAAATACCGGTGGTCATTGGTCACCTGAAACCCGTTATCTACATGCCCCTGGGCCTGCTGGCGCAGTTACCGCCCGACCAGGTAGAAGCCGTGCTCCTGCATGAACTGGCGCATATCCGCCGCAATGATTACCTCATCAACCTCTTCCAGAACCTGGCCGAAACCGTCTTCTTCTTCAATCCCGGCCTCCTCTGGGTATCCTCCCTAATAAAGCAGGAAAGGGAGCATTGCTGTGATGACATTGCACTGGGCCATACCGGCAATAAAAAACAATTCATACAGGCCCTGATCAGCTTTAAAGAGCACGTATTATATGGAAAGAATTACGCCATGGCATTCCCTGGCAGAAAAAATCACCTGCTGCAGCGTGTCACACGGCTCATTCAAAACAGGAACAACTCCCTGAGTGGCGGAGAAAAAATATTTTTAGTGGGCAGTCTTTTTATATGCTTTGTCCTGCTGGCGACAAGACCGCACATAGGGCCATCGGCAAAGCAGGTAGTAGCAACAACACAAGAACGCCATAGCCCGGCAGAAAGCTTTACAACGATCAAACAATCTGAAGAGCCTGTAGAGAAAAAAACAACAACCAGCAGCAGGAAACAAAAAGACAATGCCACCCTTGCAGAAAATAGACAACTGGTAATAAAAAGTGTACAGGAAACAGAAGCGCTGTACGACATACACACGCACCCCATTCCATACGAACAACAGGTGGTAATGGCCCCTCCGCAACAGGAGGAGCAGCTCACACAGGCAGAGAAAGACAGGCGGCAGGCTGATCGTGACCGTGAGCAGCACGAAAGGGACAAGCAACAGGCCGACCGTGATCGCCAACAAGCGGAAAAAGACAGGCAACAAGCCGAAATGGACCGCCTGCAGGCAGAACGCGATCGTCAACAGGCCGATCGTGATCGCCAACAAGCTGATCGCGACCGGCAGCAGGCAGAGAACGACCGTCAGCAAGCTGAGCGTGACCGTATCCAGGCAGATAAAGACAAGGCACAGGCTGAACTCGATCGCCGGCAGGCCGCCCAGGACCGCCAGCAGGCTGAGCGTGACAGGATAAATGCAGAAAAAGACAGGGCAGCCATGAACAAACGTACCAGCTAAGACTATTTCACAATCCCATACAGGCATTCTAAAAAATTCACCAGGCGTGAAAAGGGAAAGTATTGCCCATTCTTAACATCAAAAAAAGAGAACATGAAAAACAAAATGGTAACCGTAAAATTGGTAGCCCTGGCCATGGCCCTCGCAGTTACTGCGGCACAGGCACAAACAAAACCCACTACCCGTACCAGCACTACCAGGTCATCCAACACCTGGATGAATGTGGAATCTGATTCAGCAGATGATCCCAACAAGCGCATCACCCTCTATAGGAACGGGGATGTGTACAAGATCAAACTCGTCAATGAAAAAATTACAGAAATGTACATTGACGATAAGAAAATTCCTGAAGAAGACTTCCCGAAATACACATCCATGGTGAAGGAAATATTGGATCAGATCAAAAGGGACCGGGAGCAGGCGGAACGCGATCGTCAACAGGCAGAGCGGGATCGCCAACAGGCCGACCGCGATCGTATACAGGCGGAAAAAGACCGGCAACAGGCTGATCGTGACCGGCAGCAGGCTGATAAAGACCGTGATCAGGCAGAACGTGATCGCCAGCAAGCTGAGCGTGACAGGGGGCAGGCAGAAAAAGACCGTCAGCAGGCTGATCAAGATCGTATACAGGCCGGTAAAGATAAAGAGCAGGCCGAAAATGATCGCAAGCAAGCGGATCGCGACAGACAACAGGCAGAGCGTGACCGTCAGCAGGCAGACAGAGACAGGGCACAGGCGGAAATTGACCGCAAGCAGGCGGAGGAAGACCGCAAGCTACTCGCTGCCTTCATTGACGACCTCATAAAGGAAAAAGTAGTAGCCAGCAAAAATGAGCTGTTTGTAGTGCAGCTCTCCGATGAATCATTGATCGTAAATGATAAAAAACAACCCGCGGAGTTACACCAGAAATTCAAAGCCAGGTACCTGAAGACACCCGGCGCCCGCTTCACCTTCACGAATGGTAACGGAAGAAGGATGATGTCTGTAGATAGAGAATAGTAAATAAAAGATGACAGGCGACACCTTTTTTCTGCGCATTAAGGGTGGGTCGCCCTGCCGCATAGCTAAGTAGCGCAGCAGGGCGGCTCACCCTTATTTATTTTTATTTCCCATGTAAATGCGAAGCCCAGGTATGTCCCTGCCTGGCGATCAGTGCTTCGGCATTTTCCGGTCCCCACATGCCGGCCGAATAATTGGGGAAGTCCAGTGAATTGTGCGACTCCCAGGATTCCAGTATCGGCGTCACCACATCCCAGGCAATCAATACCTGGTCAGAACGCATAAACAAAGTAGCATCCCCCTGCAAGGCATCCAGCAGGAGCGTTTCGTACGCTTCCGGTGTTTGGGTGGAGCAGCTATCATAATCAAATACCATCTCCACCGGGTTCAGGTTCATTTCCAGTCCCTGGCGTTTGGCGGTAAAACGCAACCGGATATCCATCTGCGGTTGTATATTAATAATAAGCCGGTTCGGCGTTACACTGTCATACAGGGTCTCCGGGAAAGAAGAGTGGGGAATAGGCTGGAACTGTATAGTAATGGAAGAGGTCTTTTCAGGCATTCTCTTACCGGTACGTACATAAAAGGGTACACCCTGCCAGCGCCAGTTGTCCAGGTAAAACTTTATGGCCACATACGTTTCTGTATTGGAAGCAGGATTTACACCGGACTCTTCCTGATAACCAGGCACCTCTTTACCGGCAATCCAGCCGGCGCCATATTGACCGCGCACGGCATACTTGCTCACTTCATCGGGCTTGATGGGCCGTATGGCCCGCATCACATCCGCCTTGCGGTTACGGATCTCTTCTGCATCAAACGATACAGGAGGCTCCATCGTCACCATGCAAAGCAATTGCAGCAGGTGGTTCTGGATCATATCGCGCAGGGCGCCGGCGCTTTCATAATAACCGCCGCGTTCTTCCACACCTACCTGCTCCGCTACCGTGATCTGTACAAAATCAATATAATTACGGTTCCACAAGGGCTCAAACAACGCATTGGCAAACCGGAAAGCAAGAATATTTTGTACCGTCTCCTTGCCCAGGTAATGGTCAATGCGGTACAACTGGGTCTCCTGGAAAAGACCGGTGAGCAGGTTATTCAGGGCAATGGCGCTCTCCTTATTATGACCGAAAGGCTTTTCAATAACAAGGCGGTCAGTAGCAGCATGGGCGGCAAGGCCCAGTTTGTGCAGGTTAACCGCTACCACCTCCACAAAACGGGGAGCAATAGAAAGGTAAAACAACCGGTCGGCACGGAAGCCCCATTGCAGGTCCAGGGCATTCACCTTAAGCGATAAAGTCGTATACGTTACTTCCTCATTCATATTGGAAGGAATATACGAAAGGCGGCTTTTGAAATCATCCCACGAGGGGCCTGATGGTTTGCCCTTGCGGGAAAACTGCGTCAGTCCTTCTTCAATAAAGTCAGTGTATTGGGCGTCGGTAAATGAATGCAGGCCAAGGCCAATAATCGCAAACTGGTCCGGCATCCATCCATCCAGGAAAAGATTATAAAAAGCGGGCAACAACTTTCGCTTGGCGAGGTCTCCACTGCCGCCAAAAATAATAATAATGGTAGGCGTTGTCTTCTTCCCTGAGATCATAAGGGGGTGGTTTAAAATAGTTCGCGTAAAGATAGCACGTATTGTATTACTGCACGTTCATCCCGTATTGCAGCAGTTCCTGCCGGGTATTCTCTACGCTGGTATGGTGCACGCCGTTAATGCCCAGGCTGCGCGCTGCCTCTATAAACAGCAGCCGGTCATCAAAATAAAGCGCCTCGGCAGGTTTGGTATAAGCAATATCCAGCGCCAGTTTATAAATCGCTATATCGGGCTTACGCAATTGTACAAAAGCAGAACTGACAAAGGCATCAATAAACCTGTCCAACCCAAAAGTCCGGATGCGGTAATCATTCAGCTCCCGGCCTTCATTGTTCAGGGCAATAACCTTCAGACCGTATTTTGCTTTCAGTTGCTGTACAAACTGCAGCATATCGGGCAGTGGCTGCGATTGCTGGTACATAAACTCAGTAAACACTTCCGGTGTAAAGGGCCGGGGTGTATAAAAAACGGTCATTTGCAGGTATTCGTGTAACGTCATCTTGCCTGCTTCATAAGCATCAAAAGCCAGCTTATGACGTTCATTCATTTCATTAAAATCAAGGGAGAACTTTTCTGCCGCCTGTCTTCTTGAAGCTTGTCCCCATCCGTTCGTTAAGATCACGCCGCCCATATCCAGGAAAAGCGTTTTAATCGTTGTACTCATAAAATAAATTGCCGGTCTAATAAATCATTATAACCAATAAATAACCATAGGACAAAGCTAAAGTTCATACAACCATACGCCAATGGCTATAAACAGGCGCTTGTTGTACATATTATCGTTAGGGTGGGTCGCCCTTAAAGAGCGGCTCACCCTAACGATAATACCTGCATTTACTTAAAAATCTCATTCAACACCCCTGCCAGTCTTACGCCTCCTTTCAGCAGCCGCTCATTCAGGGTTTGTACATGATCAAAATTATAACGATAACTTAACTTCTGGTTGGGTTCTTTGATCTCGGCATACAAAGCACGGCTTATTACGTACGATTCATACAGCCACTGGCTGATGGGTTGCTGCTGCCAGGCAGTCCGTTGCGTTTTATTGGTAAAATTAATGGCCGTTACATACTCTGTATAACTTAACTCCTGGTATTCGATCAGCTTCTCATCCCACACACTGTGCAGGTTGGCAGGCTGGTTAAACCACAACACATTCACCCGGTTACCACCCAGGTCTTCCGGCCTGCCTGTATGCATGGGCTGGTGGGCATCGCCTACCAGGTGCACCAGGACCCGCAGGTACAGCACTTTTTTAGATGGCTCCAGCGACTTATTCTTCAGCTCGCTGATCACAAAATTCAGTTTCGTGTAAATATCAGTGGCGGTATCCTTATTCAGGTAATCATATACCTGTTGCTCGCTCAGGCTGTCTTTAAAATTGATATAATGCCAGGGATTTAAATAATTATAACTGGGGTCCGATTTAATAAAGTCGGGCCAGTTGCTGCTCATGGCCAGCGATTCGGTACCCAGGATGGCCGCGATCTGCTTCCGCGCTTTCTTGGTCAGGTAGCCATCAGCAATCTGGGCTACAATACGATGCCCCAGCATGCCCCAGGCCATCGTTTGGCAGGGAAGATAAAAAAGCAGGCCGGCCAGCAGTAATTTTCTCATGATCTTCATAATACTATAGTAATTATTTGCCCAAATATAAGCAGGAACTTATTCCACTGGCACAAGATTAGAACCCCTGATAATTAATTAATGGCGGGGAAAATGGTACCCGTTTCCTTAAAATGGCGTTACTTATGCGTATATGGTCCAAAAAAAATGGTAACCAGGTATTCTCCAGGCAACTGGACGCTTTCTTCATGGATATCTATGCCATCGGTCAGTTTACCGGCCGCTTCTTCCGGGAAGTATTCCTGCCGCCCTATGAATGGAAAGAGATCATCCGGCAGTTTTACATGGTGGGGTATAAATCGCTGGCGCTCGTATCGGTTACCAGCTTTGTCACCGGCATCGTATTCACCAAGCAATCGCGGCCTTCACTGGCCGAATTTGGCGCTACCTCCTGGCTGCCTTCCCTGGTGGCTATTGCCATCATAAGGGCCCTGGCTCCGTTGGTAACGGCCCTCATAGCAGCCGGTAAAGTGGGGTCCAACATTGGTGCAGAACTGGGTTCTATGCGGGTAACAGAGCAGATAGATGCCATGGAAGTGTCCGCCGTCAATCCCTTTCGCTTCCTCGTTGTCACGCGGGTAATGGCTACTACCTTCATGCTGCCATTGCTCATGTTGTACATGTCGCTCATTGCCTTGCTGGGTGCTTACCTCAATGTGCACCAGAATGAGCAAACGAGCCTCATCGCCTTCTTCGAAAACGCCTTTGAACAAATATCCTTCCTCGACATCTTTTCTTCTGTATTCAAATCACTGGCCTTTGGTTTTACCATTGGCATCGTGAGTTGTTACAAAGGGTTCCATACTACCCAGGGCACGCAAGGGGTGGGAAGGGCGGCCAATGGAGCCGTCGTCATCTCCATGTTCCTCATATTCGTGGAGGAGATCATCATCGTACAGGTCGTTAACTGGTTCAGGACATAAACAGGCAATATGAAAAAAAGTAGCAGCCATATCAGCAAGGATAAAGTAGTAGCCTCCGTCAAGGGCCTGCACAAGTCCTTTGGCAATAACCATGTGTTGCGCGGCATTGATCTCGACGTATACCAGGGAGAAAATCTGGTGGTGCTGGGCCGGTCGGGTACGGGTAAATCCGTACTCATTAAAATTATGGCCGGCCTCTTAAAGCCCGATAGCGGAACAGTACGGGTATTGGGCCGGGAAGTGGATAAACTGCCGGTAAAAGAGCTCGACGAATTGCGGTTAAAGATCGGCTTTTCTTTTCAGCACAGTGCGCTGTACGATAGCATGACCGTAGGGGAAAACCTGGCCTTCCCCCTGCAGCGCAATTCAAAAAAGCTATCGGCAGCAGAAGTGGAAAAAAGCGTAAAACAGGTACTGGAGTCAGTAGGGCTGTCCCAAACCCTCCACCAATTGCCGGCAGAATTGTCTGGCGGGCAGCGCAAGCGCATAGGCATCGCCCGCACACTCATCATGCAGCCGGCCATCATGCTCTATGATGAACCAACAGCCGGCCTGGACCCCATCACCAGCATGGACATCAACAACCTCATCAACGAGGTGCAGGAAGCCTACCATACCTCGTCCGTGATCATAACGCACGACCTTACCTGCGCCAAAGCCACCGGCGACCGCATAGCCGTATTGCTCGATGGGAAATTCATCCCGCCAGGCACCTTTGAAACCGTAGTGCAGCACACGACCAACGAACAGGTAAAAAGTTTTTATGACTATAACTTCATTGAATAATGAGCACCACTAAAAATAAACAGGCCATCACCGTTGGCTTCTTCATCACCATCGGCCTCGTCATATTGATCGTGGGCATCTTCACCCTGGGCGGGCAAAAGAAAACCTTTTCTCCCTCCCTTTCCATAACGGCTGTTTTCAACAACGTCAATGGCTTGCAGAAAGGGAACAACGTATGGTTTTCCGGCGTAAAGATCGGTACGGTCAAATCCCTCGATTTCTATGGCACTTCGCAGGTGAAAGTGACCCTGTACATAGACAGGAAAGCGCACGAATTTATACGTAAGGACGCCCGGGCAAAGATCTCGGCCGAAGGGCTCATTGGTAATAAGATCGTGGTGATCTATGGAGGAACGCAACAGGCCGGCGCCATTGAAGGAGGGGAAAACCTGCAGGTGGACGAAGCGCTCAATCCTGATGAGTTACTCGCCACCTTGCAAACCAATAACAAGAACCTGGCGGATATAACGGCCGACTTTAAGGTGGTTAGTAAAAGACTGGTGGAAGGGCAGGGCTCCCTGGGCGCCTTGCTCCGGGATGATACCCTGTATAGGAACCTGCAGATCACCATCACCAGTCTGCGCGCCACCGTGGCCAACCTGCAGACCGCTGCCCGTCACAGTGAGCAATTTACCGGTAGCATGGCGGATTATACTGCCAGGCTCAAAACACCCGGCACCCTCGCCGGCGACCTGGTGACCGATACCGTTATCATGACCAACCTGCGCACCGCCATGGAACAGATCAACCTGGCCACGGCTTCTACAGCCGCTTTCATGCACACACTTGATAATGCAGGGGAAAAACTGGAAGAAAGCGATAACGCGGCAGGCCTGCTCCTCAATGATGAAAAAACGGCGAGGGATCTGCGCAGTACATTGCAGTACCTCAACAGCAGCAGCCAGCGGCTCGATGAGAACCTGGAAGCCCTGCAGCACAGCTTCCTTTTTCGCGGTTACTTCCGGCGAAAAGCAAAACGCGAAGCAAGGGAAGCTAAAGACAGCGTCCGAAAAATAACTAGTGCACAGCACTAATCGGTAGCCGTATCTAATTTCTTTTTGAAGTCCGGGTAAAGTGTGTAGAGTGTTTCCTGCTGTTCCTGGTCGATCTTTTTATAATTCCTGCTCCTGTTTTGAGCAAGCGTCACAGCCTTGTCGGTTTCCCCGGCCTCCAGGTAAGTGACCAGCAGTTCCAGTGTCCCGTCTGAAAAAGCAGGCATATGCTTGTCCAGTAACTCAAAATGTTCCCGTTGTTTTTCCTTATTGTCTGCCAGCTTATAGATCAACCCCCGGTAATAATCCAGGAAAGGGTCTTTATTGATCAGGGAGTCCAGTTGATTAACCGCTGTAAGCGCTTTGTCATACTCCTTTTTGAGAATATAGGCATCTATCATCAAAAGATATACATTCGTAGCATCCGGATAAGCTTTCTGATAATCGATCATGGCTTCCAGGTATTCATCATTCCCCAGGCCGGAAGCGATTTGTACATAGATCATCCTGAAAGGCTTCGTTTGCTTCAAAACGGCTGGCAGATCTTTATAAAGCGCCATGGCTTTTTGGTATTCTCCCCGGTTCATAAGCTGCTTGACCTTCTTTACATTATCCAGCCGGTCCTGGTCTTTTGATGACAGTTTATCCAGGTTCTCAGTCATCAAAAGGGCCGATTCTGCCAGCGTTAAGCTCAGGTTCTCACCTGTAATATAGATAAACACATCACTGATCTTTACGGCGTCTCTTTTCTTGACTACCTCCATATCGTGGTAATTCAGTTTGCTGTCAACATACAATCGAAATACAAGGTGCTGGTTCTTATCCTTCTCATACTGCTTTACCAACTCATAAGTACCCGATTTTCCCAGTGCTTCAGCGATCTGGCTACCCAGTTCTCCCTTTTGCAGCCCTTTCATAGTGCCCTCCACAATGCTGGCGTCAATCTTATGGTTACCTGCTTCCAGTATCCTTTTCTTCAGCAAGGCGAGATCCAGCGCTTCGTTGAATTTGGCAGCACTGCCTTTATTCATGCTGCTTTCAATCGTTTTGGCAAGAGCGGCAGCTTCTTCTTTGGTAGCCGGCTTTTCCGGTTCCGAACAGGCAGTAGCAAAAAGGAGCAACAGTAAAGGAACGTACAGCAGGAGGATAGAGCGGCGCATACAGGGTTTGTTGGTTAATAATCAAAGGAAAGGTACAAAATACAAAAGGAAAGAACGTGGGTTCCTTCCTTTTGTTGTATGGGGTGGTCGGCGTGGCTGCTACTCCGTCTTCAAAGACTTTACCGGGTTCGCCAAAGCGGCCTTAATGGCCTTATAGCCTACCGTTATCCAGGCAATCACGATGGAGAATACGATGGCCAGTATAAATACGCCCCAGCCGATCGAAACATGGTAATAAAAATCCTGCAACCAGGCATGCATAAAATAATAACCGGTAGGCGCAGCGATCAGGAAGGCAACAACGATCAGCACCGTAAACTCCTTCGAAAACAAATACACAATACTTTGCACCGATGCGCCCAAGACCTTGCGAATGCCTACCTCCTTCGTTTTCTGAACAGCCATAAATGCTACCAGCCCATACAATCCCAGGCAGGAAATAAAAATGGCCAGGATGGCAAACAGTTTAAACAATTGGGCGGTGGCAGCTTCTGTTCTGTAAAACCGTTCAATATTTTCATCAAAGAAACTAAGGTCATACATATACGTGGGATACACTTCCCGGAACACCTTTTGCATTTGCGTCAGGGTATGGCTCATCTGCTCACGACCCATGCGTACAGCCAGCGTTGTATAAAGATCGTATGCATTGCTGATGGCCATAGGGGGCACCTTAACATGTAAAGAACGGGTGTTGAAATCGCGCAATACACCCACAATGGGAAACCAGTTGGCGCCGTCAAAAGAGATCGTTTTACCAATAACTGCATCGGCCGATGCAAAGCCCAGTTGTCTGACCGCCGTCTCATTCACCAAAAACTCCCGTGCTGTATCATTGTGAAAAGGTATTCGCCCGGCAGCCAGTTTGAGATCAAACGTGCTGAAATAACTGGTATCGCCAAACTGCATCGTGATCTTATAAGGCAACTTCGCCGGGTCATGATTGAAATAAAGATCATTCTCTGCCGACCACAGGGTGGCCGGTGCATTCCAGCAAAGGCTGGCGTCCTGGACGCCGGCAATGGCCTGCATCCGTTGCTTCAGCAGCGGGTACTTCACCTTCAGCGAACTGTCGCTGGGCAGGTCTATCAGGGCAATACCTTCTTTGGCAAATCCCATAGAACGGTTACGGAAAAACTGCATCTGCTTCACCACCACAATAGTGCCGATCACCAGCAATTGTGCAATGACAAATTGAAACACCACCAGCCCCCTGCGCAGTGAAATACCACCAATGCTTTTAGCAGTAAGTTTATTCTTAAAGATCGTCACCGGCTTAAAGCCCGAAACAATAAGGGCCGGGTAAAAGCCGGCCAGGAAAGTGACTACCAGGATCACGGCAGCCATAAACAGGAGCACCGTGGGATGGTACAGCATATGCACAGAAAGCTGCTTATTAAGAAGATTCACCAGCAGCGGCAACGTTACAATAGCCAGCAGTATACCCAGCACCAGGGCCAGCAACGTAATAAGCCCTGTTTCCTGTAAAAATTGCCGGATCAGTTGAGAGCGGTTACTGCCCAATACCTTGCGCACCCCGATCTCCCGGGCGCGGTTAACAGATTGGGCCGTGGCCAGGTTAATAAAATTGATACAGGCCACCAGCAAAAGAAAAGCGCCGATAAGCCCCAATGACCATAACTCTTTTACCGATAAAGCATCACCAGCAAAAGTGCCATAATCATTGTTCAGGTGTATATTCTTCAAGGGCTGGAACTTTAGCTCCATCGAGAGCCGCGTGTTCTGGTCTATAGGATAATACTTCTTCACAAATCCGGGCAATTGAGCTGTAGCGGAAGTAATGGAGCCGCCCTCCTGTAACAGCACAAAACATTGAAGATTCTCATCCACCCATTTCCAGTTTTCGGGAGACGTAAAAAAATCAGGGGGCACCATATTATTTAACGAGGCAAAAGAAACGCCCATACGTATGGGCACGTCCGTATTGACCGGCAGGTCTTTAAAAACACCCTTGATCAATACCTTATTACGGAACGACCAGAACTCGATCGTTTTGCCAATCGCTGCTTCCGCACTGCCAAAATAATTCCTGGCCATGCTTTCGGTGATCACACCGGTATTGGGAGCGGTAAGGCCGGTGGCGTTGCCGGCCAGCCAGTCAAAATCAAAGAGGTCAAAAATACCAGGCTCTGTAAAAAACAGTCCGTCATTTTCCTTAAACCTTTTTTCATCCTCCAACCCTTTCCCCGGTACATAAATCTGGGCGCCTCCCAGGCTGACCATGGCAGCTACCTTTTCAAAACCAGGAAAATCCCGGCGCAGGGCAAATGGCAAAGGGGTAGGTACGCCCCGGTGTGTTTCTTCCACGGCGCCGTTACTGCGGTTCTTCTTATCCACCACCACCCGGTATATCCTGTCTTTATAAGTCTGGTACCCGTCATAGCTCAGTTCATGGTGGATCACCAGGAAAATTAGTAGGCTGGCGGCAATGCCTACACCAAGCCCCGCAACATTAATAAGGGTAAAAGATTTGTTCTTGCGCAGTGAGCGGACAGCTGTTTTTAAGAAGGGGCTGGTCATAACAAATATTAGCGGTTGAAGTAAAGATAATACAGGTGCACAGAAATGACACCCTGCCTCTTGTGTTGTTGCACAAAAAACAGGTCAAAATATAATTGCTTCAAAAACAGTAAAGTAAATATGGCAGTACGGCCCGGCCTGTCCGTTTGTGATACAGTAACTGACCGCTTTTGAAACCTGAAGTCTGAGATCTGAAGTCTGAAGCCTGATAGTCGTCAGCGGCTGGCTTGCCTACCCAACAAAACAAAAGCAGTCAAAACGACAAAAGTCGAAGCAAACGCTCCGACTTCCGACTTCCAACCTCTATCTCGTAATCAGCAACGGCTGCACACGCTCAAACGAAGTTCCTTTCACTTGTACGAAATACTGGCCTGCCGCGAGGGTGCCTACATTAATTGCCTGTTGCCAGTAACCGGTTCCTTTATCATATTGGTTCACCTGCACCACCATACCTTGCGGGTTAACAATCGTTACCAGCAGCCTGTCTTTATCAGGATGATCAAACCCAACCGTGATCAAAGCCGTGGCAGGATTGGGGAAAAGTACCAGGCTGCCTGGCGCTACATCAACAACTGCCTTCAGGATAGAATAATAAGTGGTCTTGCCGTTAACATCAGTTTGCGTCAGGCGGTAAAAATTATTGCCGGTAACGGGCCGTACATCCCGGAAACTATATTGGCTGCCATTGGCTTCATTCGTGGCCGCCACCTGTCCGATGGCTTTAAAATGTACGCCGTCAGCAGAACGTTCAATACCAAAATACTGGTTATGCTGTTCGTAGGTGGTAGACCAGCCAATGGTAACTGCCTGTTTGTCGGCCGCTACGATCTTATAATTCGCAAGCGTAACCGGCAACGTGGCTTCAGAGCGGCTATATTGCAGCATCCACTCATAAATATTCATATTGTTCTCCTTCCATGCAGGATTATACGTCTGCGTCCAGGCATCGTGGTCATTGGTCTGGTTGACCGGGAAAATTGTTTTACGGGCTATCGGGCTCGGCGGGTTGGGATTATTAATATAATTCACATAACCATCGGTATTCGATACCGGCACCCAGGTATCTCCTGTATTATGGGTAGCCCATACCGGTACATTGCCGCTGGCAATTACCCGGGCAATAGTGGTTTGAGGCGTTGATTGCCCACATACCGGTACAATGCCTGCCAGCTTTTGGGCAATGGCAATATCGCTCCCGGCAAATTCCCAGGTTACACCGCCGCCCATGCTGCTGCCCGTCAGGTAAATGCGGTTCGTATCCACGGGGTAATGGTCCTTCATATACGTGATCGCAGAAGCGATATCAGCAGGATAGGGCCTGTCTTTGAATTGGGGCGACATCACCAGGAACCGGAACGTTTGTCCACCTGAGGTGAAGGAAACAGGGAACTGGCCATCCTGTATATACTTGGGAAGGGCATTCCGGATCACCTTTGCCAGGTCGGTCTGGCTGCCGCTGCCGCGGTCCCCATCGCCATGAATAAATACGATTAAGGGGTAGCGTTGTGCGGCGGCAGCGTTGTAACCCTGTGGCAGGTACTCATAGTACCCCCCGCAATTACTATTAATATTAACTGTTTTGGGAGTATGTGTCGGCGCTTGTGCCTTCCCTTGCTGATTCCAGAGTACGCATACCAATAACAGGCATGCTGTACTAAAATTGTACAAATGCTTCATATCGCTATTTTTCCAGGGTGATACAAATCTGCTGTATGGCAACAGGAACTGTCGCATACGCATAGATTAGCTCATATGGCAAGAGGAAATCAGGAGGTAAGCGATCAACAGGAGAAAAAAATCATGCCTGCGGCATTTTTATTAAGGGATAAAGGTTAAGCACGATGCACTATGTTGAATAGTGGCAAATCCTCCACAAGATATTGCATTTCGATACGCAGCATCCAAAACAACTACTTTTTTTTCTGTTAAGCACATGTTACGGGCGCATAACCAACAGCAAAAAAAGTGACACCTTTCGTTTGCGTTGCAAGGGTAAAAGTGTCACCTCTTTGGCAGAATGTAGGATGAGTCCCGGTAGAAGGGCAAAATTTATAGATGGAACGGGCGATCAGATCTGTGAATAAGAAGTTGGCTTTAAAAAAGTGCGGGTAATTTTAGAGATCAGCTTTTTATCAGCATATTCTTCCATGCTGCTGATCCTTTTCCATTCGGCATCGCTGCCAAACGTCTGCCAGTTACGGTCATGGGCTTCCATATTGTCGAAGGTGATCATATAAGTCAGGTTAGGCCGCGCTTCCCCGATCAGCGTTTCCCCAAAAAATACCGGCGTCAGTCCCGTCCTTTTGAACACTTCTATCTCTCCGCCTTCATTGAACATCTCAATCTTCTTCTTGCAGGCATATTCAGTAGGGCTTTCATAGCGGCGCAATTCAAAGATCCTTTCTTTATTGGGAGGAACTGCAATATTGGGCATAAAGCCGAAGGCCTTCAGCAGGGAGCTCTGTATCCGTTCATAGGCCGGTGCATCGGCAGGGGCGGTAAGATAATCGGTAGCGGCCTGCTGGTATTCAATATCCTTGGCCAGCTTTACATCCATACCGGTAAAATCTTCCAGCGCCGGGAAAGGGGTCACCACAAAAAGCCTGGTTTGCTGTTCCGGTTGTAGCTCCGTAAAAACGCCCACATGTTTGGCGCCCAGCCGGTTCAGGGCCGGGATGGCTGCCTGCGCCAGGTATTGTTCCGTCAATTGCTGCTGGGTGGCACTCTTCAGGGAATACACACGCAGCTCATAAAACTCCTGTTTCTTCTTGCCCGCATCGGCCAGCAGGGCAGTGGGCAGCAGGGCAGTAGCACTTCCGGTAAGCAGCGTTGACTCTATAAAGCGGCGTCTTTTCATAATTCGTCAGTTTCTTCATCTAAATTAACAAAAAAATGCAACTGACTTCCCGGGTTTAGGAAGTCAGTTGCATCGCCCTGGTTTCGTGTCCCCATGAACCAGCGTAAGGACGCTGCGGCTTACGTCAGCGAGCTACACCTAAGCAACCCGGAACTCCAAACCCGAAACCTGAAACCATCAAGTCAACGACACCTTCCTTTTCTGCTTTCTCTCATGCGACCGCCGGTAAATAATCTCCACGATCAGCGGGAAGATCAGCAGCGTTAAAATAGTAGAGCTGATCAATCCGCCGATCACCACAATCGCCAGCGGCTTCTGCGTCTCCGATCCGATACCGGTGGATACAGCCGCCGGCAGCAAACCAATAGCGGCCATCAAAGCCGTCATCACCACCGGCCTGATCCTCGAATTAACACCCTCCCGGATAGATTGCACCAGCGGGATCTTCTGGTGCAGGTTCTGCTTAAACACCGAGATCAGGATCACGCCGTTCTGTATACAAATACCAAACAGGGCAATAAAACCAATACCGGCCGAAATACTGAAAATAGTACCCGTGATATGCAGGGCCAGGATACCGCCGATCATCGCAAAGGGCACATTGATCAATACCAGGCCGGCATCCACTGCATTGCCAAACGTAATAAACAGCAATATGAAAATAGCCACCAGCACCACCGGCACTACCTGTGATAACTTCTTCTGCGCCCGTACCTGGTTCTCAAACTCGCCGCTCCACTCCACATGAAAACCTTTGCCCAGCCTGATCTGCTTATTCACCTTGGCCTGCGCTTCTGCGATCGTACTGCCCATATCCCGGTCGCGGATCGAGAACTTAATAGCAATAAAACGGGTATTCTTATCCCGGTAAATAAAAGCCGGCCCTGTCACCGTCTTAATATCAGCGATCTCCCGCAACGGTATCCGGGAGCCGTGTATCGTAGGCACCATCAGCTTACCGATCTTATACTCATTGTCCCTGAACTCTTCCGGGTAGCGGATGCGGATATCAAACTTCCTTTCCTGCTGGTAGAAAGTAGACACCGACTTACCGCCAATGGCCATCTCGATCACGGCATTGGCATCGGCCGTGGTAACGCCATAAATACCCATCTTCTGTTCGTCCAGTACAATGCTCAGCTCCGGCTGACCAATATTGCGCATAATGCCAAGGTCCTTCACACCTTGCACCGTGCCAAGGATTGTATACACGCTGTCGGCCAGGTTATCCAGCTTATCCAGGTCATTGCCGAATATCTTTACCGCCAGGGAGGCATTAATACCGGCTACTGCTTCGGCCACATTATCAATAATGGGTTGGGAATAATTATACACCACACCGGGATATTGGCGCAGCTTGGCGTCCATCTCATCCACCAGTTGGTCCGTGGATATCTTGCGCTTCCATTCCTTCTTGGGTTTCAGGTTCACCTGGCACTGCACGTAATAAAAGCCCGATGGGTCGGTGCCATCATTGCTGCGCCCCGTTTGCGACAAAACGCCATTCACTTCATCGAAACTGTTCAGTATCTCGCGGAATTCATGTACAAAATGCGTGGTATTGCTGAGGGAGCTGCTCATCGGTAACTTGGCTTCCACCCACAAAGCGCCCTCATTCAGCGTAGGCAGGAACTCACTGCCCAGGAACTTAAAGGAGAAAAGCACCCCGCCCATAATAGCGAAAGCGATCATCAGGCTCAGCTTCTTATGGGCCATCGTGAAATTGAAACCCTTATTCACAATGCGGTTGAAGAAATTCACCACGGGGTTATTCCTTTCCCGCACATTTTTATTCAGCAGGATGCTGGCCAGTACCGGCACCAAGGTAAGGGTAAACAATAAAGCGCCCAGCAGGGCAAAGCTCAGTGTCCACGCCAGCGGTGAGAACATCTTACCTTCCACCTTCTCAAAGGCAAAAATGGGGATCAGGCTGGTAATAATAATCACCTTGGCAAAGAAAATGGCCTTGGCCAGCGAAGAACCCGTTTTGCGGATCATGCTCAGCTTCGCCATCTTATTAAACTTCTCCATGCCCACCTGATGCGCCTTATGCGCCAGCAGCACAAACAGGCCTTCCACCATCACCACCGCTCCGTCTATAATAATACCGAAGTCAATAGCGCCCATCGAAAGCAGGTTGGCGCTCATGCCTTTAATGTGTAAGCAAATAAACGCGAACAACAATGACAAAGGAATAATGATCGAAACAATGATCGTGGTACGCCAGTCAAACATAAAAATGAACACGATCAGCGTCACCAGCAAAATACCCTCCACCAGGTTATGGATAATCGTATCCGTACAAAAATCCATCAGCTTATCCCGGTCATAAAAAGTTACCATCTTAACGTCCGACGGAAGTATATGCTCATTCAGGTCTTCGATCTTTTCCTTCACCCGCTTCAATACCTCGCGCGGGTTCTCGCCCTTGCGCATCACCACAATCCCTTCCACGGCATCGTCATTATCATCCAGTCCCGCCTGGCCTACACGGGGTACATGGCTTTCCACCACTGTGGCCAGGTTCTTTACCAGGATGGGCGTGCCATTAATATTATCCACAATAATATTCTCGATATCCTTGATCTTGTCCAGCAGGCCAATGCCACGCACCACATACGCCTGCCCGTTCTTCTCGATCACATCCCCGCCTACATTAATATTGCTTTTGCTCACGGCATTATACACCTCCAGCGGGGTAATATCATACCGGGCCAGCATCGTAGGGTCTGCTTTGATCTCATACGTCTTCTCTGCCCCGCCAAAAGCTACCAGGTCGGCCACGCCGGGCACACTGCGAAGCTGCCGGTCAATCACCCAGTTCTGTATCGTCAACAGGTCGGTAGAACTTTTGCCTTTTCCCTGTACCGTATAGCGGAAGATCTCGCCCGTAGGGCCATAGGGAGGTTGTACATCCGGTTCCACCCCCTCGGGCAGGTTCACATTGCGCAGCAGGTTATTCACCTGTTGCCGCGCAAAAAAATCTTCCACATCATCGTCAAAAATGATCTTGGTCACCGACAGGCCAAACATAGAGATCGAGCGCAAAGTAGATTTCTTCTGTACGGAGTTCATGGCCACCTCAACCGGCACCGTTACAAACCGCTCCACCTCTTCCGCACTCCGCCCCGGCCATTGCGTAACAATAATGATCTGTGTATTCGTAACATCCGGAAAAGCTTCCAGGGGTGTTTTTACATAACTCCAGATGCCGCCGGTAATGATCAGCAGCGTCATGAAAAAAATAAAGAACCTGTTCTTCAGCGAAAAGGTCACAACATTCGAAATAAATTTATTCATAGTCCAAAGACTTTTTGCAATTCATTAATAAAGCCTATCGTCCTCAGCTTGTCGAAGCAAACGGCTAACAGCTAAAGGCTAACAGCTAACACCTAATCATTCAGCGCATCATACACCAGCAACTGGTATTGCGCAATCACCTTTTCCCCGGCCTGCAACCCGCTTTTGATATACGTGGTATTGCCGATCGTCTTGTACAATTCCACTTCCCGGGTTTCTATATTGCATTTGTCTTTGTACACCATCACATAATTCTTATTCTTATCGAAGATCACCGCCTGTGCCGGTATGGAGGGCAATTGTTCCTTCCCTTCATTATACTCAATATTGATCTGGGCAAACATCTCCGGCTTCAGCAAATAATCCTTATTCGGTATCCGTATTCGCACCTTCATCACCCGGCTCTGCGGGTCCAGCATCGAAAAGATCCTGTCTACCTTACCGGTAAACACCTTGTCCTTATAAGCGATCACCGATACATTGGCATCATAGCCTGTCTGTATCTTGGGAATATCGCTTTCAAACACATTGGCCATTACCCATACTTCATCCAGGTTCGAGATCGTAAAAAAAGGCTGTGCCCCATCCACCCGGTATTGCATCTGATCCGTTACATTCTTCTCCACCACAAAGCCTGATACAGGGGCGGTGATCGTTTGCAAGGCATTGCCCCTGGCGCCATAAATTGCATTCGTTTCGCGCACGCGTTTCAGGTCGGCCTTTGCTTTCTCCAGCTCTGTTTCAGCCGCTACTACATCCTTTTCCGTGGCCAGCCCGGCAGTAAACATATCCTTATTGGAGGCCAGTGTCTTCTCCGCCATCTTCACATTCGATTCCGCGTACGACAACTGCCCCTGGTAATCCGCGATCTCGCTGCTGCGTATCACTGCCAGCACCTGTCCCTTCGTTACATAATCACCCAATTGCACCTTCAGCGATTCCACAATACCGCCTACCACAGGGAATACCTTGATCCACTTATCTTCATTGGCGCTGATCTTGCCCGAGAGGGCGATCTCATTCTTTACCGTGTCAGAAATGACTGTCGCAAGCTGTATCTTCTTGGCTAAAGTATCAGTCAGGCAGAACGTATTATTAGCAGCAGGTGTTGCTTCACTTTCCCGGCAAGAGGCTCCTTGCAACAGCAGGATAGCGCCCAGCAGGTATATAAACATCGATTTCATACAATACTTTTTTTGGTCGTGTTAATTGAAAAGGGTTTTGCCTACGGCGAAATTCAGGGCCTCTAACGCCTGGTCTCTGTCATTCCTGAGCTGGTTCAGTTGCAGGATATTGTCCTTCCAGGATTCATAGAAATCCGTAAACTCCAGCAGGCTGATATTCTTCTTCTGGAAATTCTCAGTAATGCCTTGCAGCAGCTTATTGAATTCTTCTCTGAAAGTAGGATCAAACGAGCGAAGCATCCTGTCGGTATTCAGGGCCTTCATATAAGCTTTCTGTACATCATTCTCTACCGTTAATTGCTGTTGCGTATATTGAACCTTGCTTTGGTCCACCTGCGTTTTGGCGGCTTTAATATTGCCCTGGTTACGGTTGAAGAAAGGAAGGTCAATAGCGGCGCTCAGGAAAGTAGCATTCGTTACAAAACTTCCCCGCTTGTCAAACTCAGCGCCCAAAGTAACGTCGGGCGTGCGCAGGGCTTTCTGCAACTGGTAATTCTGCTGGCTGTACACCGTTTGGGCGTCGGCCACTTTCAGGTCATAGCGGTTATGATAAGCGCTGTCTACCAATGCCTGTAGGGGATATGCTTGTAGATTTTCTGTGGTGCCTGCTGTGTCTGTGGGCTGGTAATAATGCTTATTGTCGCGCAGCAACAACTGCAGCGCTGCTTCCAGGTCGTTCAACTGGTTTTGCAGGTTCGCCTGTTCGGCCTGCAGGGTATACAGCAATGACTTAATGCGTACAGCATCCTTGAGCGTAACCACGCCTTTCGCCTGCAACTCGCCATACGCATTGCTCAATTGTTGCAGGGTATTGATCTGTAGTGCGTAAGCAGAGCGCGACTGCTGCAGGTGCAGCATGCCATAATAATTGCTCCGCAAAGAAAAACGCAGGGTGCGCAGCAGGTCATAAAAATTATACTCGGCTATGCTGGCATTCGTGGTGGTCAGCTTGATCTGCTTATTGCGCTTGCCGGCCAGTATGATCAATTGCTGGAGCTGGATATCATATTGTCCGGTTTTGTTGGAAATATCAAAAACCTTATGCTGGTCGGGATTATAAATATTGCCATTTACAGATAACGTCGGGTTATTATACAGTTTTGCCTGGATGATCTGTGCCTGGGCAATACTCATATCATACTTCGCTGCCAGTAGCGACAGGTTGTTTTGTAAAAATTGTTGCTCAGCTTCTTGCAGGGTAATACGCAACGTATCCTGAGCCTGGGTTGCAAGGCCGGTCAGTAATACAGCAATCACTACCATGCGATGCCTGAACAGAATATACCTTCTGGTCATACATGTCATAGTTTAATAAAAAATAAATGGGTCTTCAGCTTAGGCTACCCATGCGTCCGGGGGAGGGCAAACAATGTTGGAATAGCCTTTGCAGGTTGGGTATACCTGTCCCCCGGCTCTTCATGAAGCTTTTTATCGGTCTGTTAGTGGGTGTAATAGCTTACCGTTGCAAATATAGAATCCGCTATGCGAAAATCATACCTCGTCAGCCGTAGACCACGTTAATAGCGCGTTAAGCACAAATTGTTATCTTCCCACCTTTTTCATTATCATTGTAATTCAAGACGATTGTCAATCCTACAATTAAGCCACATGCAGTCATCCTTTTTGCTCGTCCGTCCACAACTACACCGCTTTATAAGCCTTATCATCTTGTTGTGTATGATCAATTTGCACACCACCGCACAGCAAACCATCGTTCACTATCTATCTGGTACCGATAAAGACCATACCGTGGCCTGGGATTTCTTTTGTACCAAAGGGCGCAACAGTGGTAAGTGGACCACCATTCCCGTACCTTCCTGCTGGGAACTGCAGGGCTTTGGTCATTACGATTATGGCCGGGTAAAACTGGCCGAGCAGTCAGATGAAGTGGGTAAATACCGTTACCGCTTTAAGGCCGCTAAAGAATGGAAGGGACAACAAGTGAACATCGTCTTCGAAGGTTCCATGACCGATACAGAAGTAAAGATCAATGGTAAGCTGACCGGTAAAATGCACCAGGGCGCTTTTTACCGCTTTACCTACGACATCAGTGGGTTGTTAAAATATGGCGCTTCCAACCTGCTGGAAGTGCAGGTAAGTAAAAAATCGGCCAATCATTCCGTCAACCTGGCCGAACGCGATGCCGACTTCTGGATATTTGGCGGCATCTTCCGCCCGGTATACCTCGAAATAAAACCTGTTACGCATATTGAAAGGGTAGCCATTGATGCGCAGGCCGATGGAAAATTCACCATGCAGGTCTTCACACAACACGAAGGAAATGATTACCGGGTGGAAGCAGCCATAAGCAAAGTGAACAGCCCGCAGGTGCTCAAAACGATTGATAGGGCCATGTGGGGAGATGTTGACTCAATGGCTCTTTTAACCGGGCAATTAGAGAATATTGATCTATGGAGCCCGGAATTCCCCAACCTGTACAAAGTAGTGGTGGCGTTAAAAAATAAACAGGGCAACGCAATACATACCATTGAACAGAAATTCGGGTTCAGGACAGCAGAACTGCGCCCCCATGATGGCTTCTACCTCAACAACAAAAAAGTCTTGTTCAAAGGTGTGAACCGGCACAGCTTCTGGCCCGAAAGCGGCCGCACGCTCAGTAAGGCCATCAGCATAGAAGATGTGACGCTCATGAAAGACATGAACATGAATGCCGTCCGCATGTCGCACTATCCGCCCGATCAGCATTTCCTCGATGTGTGCGATTCCATGGGGCTCATGGTCATTGATGAGCTCACAGGCTGGCAAAAAATGTACGATGATACCACGGCCCGCCGGCTGGTCAAAGAACTGGTGATTCGTGATGTGAACCATGCCAGCATTATGTTATGGGCCAATGGCAATGAAGGAGGCTTCAACCGTACCGTGGATGGCGATTACCATTGGTACGATCCGCAAAAGCGGCATGTCATTCACCCCTGGGAAAAATTCAACCACACCGATACCAAACACTATCCCGATTACAACTACATGGTCAATGCTTCACTCTATGAAAAAGAAGTATTCTTCCCCACGGAGTTCATGCACGGCCTCTATGACGGCGGGCATGGCGCCGGGCTCGATGACTTCTGGAACCTCATCACGCAGATGCCCCGGGCGGCAGGTGGCTTCTTGTGGGTATTGGCCGATGAAGGGGTGGTGCGCCGGGATAAAAATGACAGCATTGATACTTATACCAACAATGCACCTGATGGCATCGTAGGGCCGTATCACCAGAAAGAAGGCAGCTACTACACCATCAAAGAAATATGGTCGCCGGTATACATGGGGCTGCAAACAATAGAGCCATCATTCAATGGACTCGTGCCGGTAGAGAACAGGTTCCTGTTTACCAACCTTGATCAATGTTCTTTCCAATGGAAACTCATGCAGGCGGGTAAAACGGCTATGACAACCATAGCCACCGGTAAACCTGCCACACTTTCCTTGAAACCCGGAGAGCGCGGCATGATGGACCTGCAACTGCCGGCTACCTGGGCCACAGCCGATGCGTTATACCTCACAGCAACAGATCCCCACGGCAAAGAAATATTTACCTATAGCTGGCC
This sequence comes from Paraflavitalea devenefica, assembly GCF_011759375.1. NCBI lineage: Bacteria > Pseudomonadati > Bacteroidota > Chitinophagia > Chitinophagales > Chitinophagaceae > Paraflavitalea > Paraflavitalea devenefica. The sequence goes on from NZ_JAARML010000003.1 coordinate 795,274, forward strand.
GGTTCACCACGGCACAACTCCTACATCTTCAGGGCAGACAAGCAATACAACCGCTGTGCAGGCCAAAGAAGAAGGCAATACACTCATCGTACAGCAGGGCAACTACGCTGTTTACTTTGATAAATCCACCGGCTATCTTACTCAAATAGTGAAAGGCGATGAGGTGCTTTCTTTATCCGGAGGTCCGGTATTGGCCGGGTTGGAGCAGCAGCTAGCTGACTTTACCCATAAAAAAGTGGGGGATGATTATATAGTGCAAGCTGCTTACAAAGGGAAAGACAACTGGATGAATGCCACCTGGACCTTCAGTCCCGGTAAACTGGTAAAACTGGAATACAGCTTTTCACAAAGAGGTGAAGCCGAATTTATGGGCATCACCTTCAACTATCCCGAAGAAAAGATAAAAGGCATGCGCTGGCTGGGCAGGGGACCTTATCGCGTATGGAAAAACAGGCTCAAAGGCTTGCAGTGGGGTGTATGGGAAAAGGCGTACAACAATACCATTACAGGTGAGCGTGGCTGGCAGTACCCGGAATTCAAGGGCAACCATGCTGAAGTAAAATGGGTCACGGTACAAACCGGTGAATTTCCTTTTACCGTATATGCGGAAAGTGACAACCTCTTTTTCCAGATGCTCAAACCCGAAAGCCCCCACGGCGCTTACAACAACAATACAACCGTCAATTACCCGGCGGGCAACATTGGTTTCCTCAATGCCATACAGCCCATCGGCACCAAATTCCAGTCCGCCTCCGTTATGGGTCCGCAAAGCCAGAAAAACGTCCAGCTCAATGCACCCTATACCGGCGTCCTGTGGTTTGAGTTTTAATAACCCGCTCTGCGAGGCTTGCAGCCTCGCAGCCCTATTCCGGGGCCTTTGGCCCCATCGAAGCAAACGCACTGCTCCGAAGGAGTCCTTCGGACCGATTGCCGACTGCCGTTTTCCAAATCTTGTTTCTCCGCAGTGTCTCCCGGAGGGGACGCTGCGGCTTTAAAAACGTCCCCGTTTCCTAAATCTTCTTTAAATTACAGTAACTAACAACGCTGCAATGAAAACCTTCTTCCTGATTGCCTGTCTGCTGTGTACAAGTTGTATGCAGTATGCCCAGAACACAACTGCCTGGAAAAACAAAAAATGTGCAGTAGCGCTCACCTACGACGACGCCCTGAACATCCACCTCGATAAAGTCATTCCGGCATTGGATTCTGTTGGATTTAAAGGTACCTTCTACCTCATCGGTTCTTCCGATGCGTTTACAAAACGTATTCCCGAATGGCGGAAGGCCGCCGCCAAAGGCCATGAGTTGGGTAATCATACCATGTTCCATCCCTGCTATGGAAAACGGCCCGGCCGGGAATGGGTGCCGGCCGATTACGACCTCAACATATATACCATGCGGCGAATGACAGATGAAATAAAAATGAACAGCGCCTTGCTCGAAGCAACGGATGGCAAAACAAAAAGGACCCTCGCCTGTCCCTGTGGCGATACCAAAGTGGGCGATTCTTCTTACCTGTATAAAGTAAAAAATAACTTCGTGGCCATGCGGGACGGTACACCCGATGCCAATGACGTAAATGGATTTGGCGCAGTGACCATTCAATGGATGGGTCCAAATGGGCATTCAGGGGAGCAGCTCATTGCTGCGGTGAAACAGGCTATGGAAAGCAACGCCCTGCTCATCTTTGTATTTCATGGCGTAGGAGGGGAACATACCCTCAACGTATCCTTACAGGCACACAGTGAACTACTGCAATTCCTCAGGCAAAATCAATCGCAGGTTTGGGTAGCGCCTTTTATCGAAATAGCGGAACACATAAAAGGAAGGAAATAGTTATTTCACTTGCTTTTTTGGATCAACGCCTTAGCCAGTTCCATTTCCAGGTCAACATTTTCCACAACATCCTTAATCGTATATTTAATCGGGTGGGTTGGAAGAACGCCCCGGCCAACAGGATGTATTTGATACATATAGCCAAGCTGTATGTTCGGGCTGATCCGGACCATTATCTTGCTGTTAGGCAATTGTATTACGATGGCGTCCCCTCCCGTTGGTCCTTCGTAGGTGCCGCCGGTTTCCTCTCCTATAAATACAGCAGTAGTAGTTTTTTTAAGATCAGCCACCAGGTCTGCAGCGCTTGAGAAACAAGTACCATTCATCAATACATACAGTTTACCCTTGAAAACATTGGCCTTTGGGGGCTTTAGCATAAGGTTATCGCTATATTCGTAATTATTGATCCATAAATGGTCATTTATTTTTCTCATATAGGAATCATCATTGTTGAATAACAGGTTCGAAGTGTCCCGCTCTATAATGACTTGCCTGAGTGGCCTGAAATCCAAATGGCTTAAATAAATGTGCTGATAAAGCCTGAAGGGTTGATCATATAAATAAGACATTAGCTCCATTTGCTGTTGTTCGCTGCCGCCTTCATTATTTCTGAGATCGATAATCAGGTTGTCAATCTTCTTACTTTTCAAAGCATAAAAGGTGGAGTCTAAAAAAGAGCTAAAATCAGGATCAATAGCCTTATTGTAAAAAGAGCGGGAAACGGTTAACAAGGCATAATTCTTTTGTTCATTTATTGCCAGTGAGGGAGAAGGCGTTTTAAACCATGCCTGGCTGTCAATCCTGTATTTCTTTAATAATAACTTACTACGTTCTTCTATTGAAATGCCCGGAATGGTGACTGATTTCTTTTTGCCCGTCCCATATTCCAGGTATTCGATCTTAAAAACATCGCTTCTGTCAACATGAAGATGATAGTATAGATCAAAACCTTGAAAGGGATAATAAATATACCTTTCCATTAATCGGAGTTTTCTGGTTTGGATATACCCATCTGAAGCAATCCCCGGCAAGATGGAGGTAAGTATCTTTTTGCTTTGTACGCCATTGATGGATAAAATGCTGGATCCGTTGCGGATCGAAGCGTTGCTGCAATCATGTAAAACATAAATGCTGTCCTCCAGGACCTTGATCTGAAACGGTAATACCTTTTTTGATAAAACTTCTTTTTCCAGTTGTCCCTGTGGAATAGTATATAAATGACCACACCTAACGCTTGCATTTACCTGGCGTACCAGCGCGAGAAAATCCAATCCGGAAATGCCGTTATTAACTTGTGCCCGCACACTGTCAAACCTGGCATCCACAGCTATCTTGCTGTCATATTTATACAACCTGGGATGAACATACTCCAGCGAAAACCTTAACCAGTTAAAATCTTCAATGGCCTGTGCGCTGGTCAATTGTAAAGGCTGTTCTTGTGCAAGAACACTGTCGTTAATAAAGAAAACAATAGGAAAGATCAAAAGGAGGGGTATACTTTTCAGGGTTGTCATTTTACCGCTTTACTGAAAAATACAATTAAAAAATGGCAGATGATTAACTTCGATACCCGTTTTGTCATCCCACCAATCCCAAAAATCCCACAAATCACAGTTCAGACATTACCATATAAACGCCGTCAACCCCACTCCAAATGCAAAATGGTCAAACTTTACCCGCTCCGTACCCACATGTTGATAGGTATACTTCCCATCCAGGTCTATTTCAGTCAACTGATCAATGGAAAAATCATGGTCCGAATCAAAATAAGAAGCATACACCTTCAGGCCCAGGTTACGGGCGATCCTTTTCTGCAGGCCTGCGCCGGCTGACCAGCTAAAAGTCGCCTCCGGCTTATAACGCAGGTAAGGCAGTTCATTGGTGCGAAAAAACTCCTCATAATCTTCCTTGATCTGCAATATTACATTCCCGTCTGCCCCCAGTGAGGAGCCGGCATTGATCTTGCCGGTAATAAACCAGTTATTAGGCAGGGGCAGACTGAAGAAGGGGCCTAAGTGTAAATAACGGATACCCATAGGCTGCGTATAGTGCCCGTCAGTAAGCGTAGGTATATCCGGATCGGAGAATGCCAGGTGGTCATCATTAACAGGGAAGCTGGTAAAGGCAAACTCGCCGCCTATACCGATATTCTTATGAAAGAACCAGGCGCCCTCCAGCCCCATATTAAACCCTCTGATGGCATGTATATCGCTCGACTTCTTGGTAAGGTCTCCGCTGGTGGCTGTGGCAAATCCGATCCGCATCTCCAGGAAGCTGGGCTTCTTATTAATGGGATAAGGATTATCGCGCAGGGGAGGATGGTTGCCTTTATCCTTAAATACCTTGTCGGCGATAAGATAGCCCAGTTCGGTGCTCAGGATGCCGATGCCTGCGCCGGCCAGCACATCCGATATCCAGTGCCGGTTATTCAGTTGCCGGCCGATAGCGGTGGCTGTGGCCATCGTATAACCTGCTACGCCATACAGCGGATGCCGGTACTGGCCATACTCCTTATGCAGGAAAGTAGCATTCATAAAGGAGTTGGCCGTATGCCCCGAAGGAAAAGAATTACGCTCATCGCCACTGGGGCGCTCTACCTTGGCCGAATACTTGATCGTATTCACCGTAGTGCCCATAATAATGGCGGAAAAAGCATACGATACCAATGCCCGTTTCACCGTATGCTTGCCTTTAATGCCGGCGGCATTCAGCCCAAACACGGCCACGGCCGGCACATACTGCATATAATCATCATAATGATGCCGGAAACTTGGGATATAACGGTTACGGAACTTCCTGATCTCCTTCCTTTCACCCCAGGTAAGAGCACTGGCCGCGAACAGCCCCACAGGAACTGCGCTGATGCGTACCGCCTTGCTTTGCCAGAAACCGGGTTTAGAAGCAGAATCATTTGGAAAGAGGGAAATACCATTGACTTGTTGCGCCACCAGGGAGGGTAGAAAACAGCTAAACGATAACGACAGGCACACGACGTACTTCTTCATAAGCGTTAGTTTAATGGTAGGTGTAAGCAGGTACGGCGGTTCAAGCTATAATACAATTTCAATATAAGATATTTTGCGTATAAATAACCCATTTTATCATTTCCTTTTCATCCGGAGGCTTTACTTTCGATCTGTGAAAATGAATGCTTATGACTGCTTCCGGCTTTTGGGATACCATCATCTTACTGGGCATCGTGCAGGGCTTTATCCTCACCGGCCTGCTTTTCTTTTCAGGGAAGCAACAACCCGCCAACAGGTTACTGGCAGCGTTAATAGGGCTCATCACATTGGCCTGTCTTAATATCTACCTGCTGGATGCTGCCTGGCTCAACAGTCATATCTTGTTGCACCTATTGGCCGATGCGCTGCCACTCGTGGTGATCATGCCGCTTGGGCCATTAATATGGTTCTATGTGCAGGCAACAATGGATCCTGCTTTCCGCATGGGCCGCAAACACTATATTCATTTTTGGCCGGCGGTACTGGATCTCTTTCCCTATTGCCTGCTGCTGGTGGCCGATATCGGGTTGCTGACCGGCACTATGTCCAAAGGACAACGTGGATGGGTAAGTAATTTTATAGATCAGTATAATGTCTATTCCGATATTCCACGCTGGCTATCCCTTACCAGCTACCTGTGGCTTTCTTATCAATACATACGGCGGCAAAAAAGGCAGCAACAGGAACTACCGGAACTTGGTATTCGCTGGCTGCGCCAGTTCCTCCTGCTCTTTCTCGTATTCCAGGGAATCTGGTTACTGTACCTCATACCATACATCATTCCGGCTACCCGCCAGGCTTTGCTCAACGCGGTCGACTGGTATCCCATCTTTGTACCCCTTGCCATCCTCATCTACTGGCTGGGCCTCAAAGGGTATCTGGTGGCACATAGGCCGGCAGTAGAAAACACGCACAAAGCAACGGTGCCTGTCGCCACACGCCTCCCGGAAACAACCGCACAACAATTCATCGAACGCCTGCGTAACATCATGGAAGAAGAAAAACTATACCTCGATCCTGACCTCAGCGTGAACGGATTGGCACGGCAGGTGGGCATGGCGCCCAAAACGGTTTCAGCAGTACTCAATCAACACCTCGATAAAACCTTCTCCACCTTTGTCAATGAATACCGGGTGGAGGCCTTCAAAAAAAGAATACAACAACCCGGCGCCGCCAGTCTCACCATACCAGGCATAGCCATGGAATGTGGTTTCTCTTCAGTGGCTACCTTTCAGCGTATCTTCAAACAACTCACTGGTGCCACTCCCTCCCGTTTTATGCAGGATGCAAAAGACGGAGAGGCCTCCTAAAACTTCCTCAAATCCGGATTTGAGCAACTGTTTGTCAGGTAGTTAGGCTGCAAACAAAGAGGTTTGTAAAAAAGTTACGCATGAAGCATTGCTTACTCACCCTATGGTTATTCGTACCAGTCCTCCTCTTTGCACAGGAAAAAAAGGCTGTACATGACAGTTTAACGGAACGTATATTATCAAAGTATGATATGCAGGAAGACATGCGATATCTGTGTAAAGTAATGGAGGAAATACATCCGGGTCTGTATCGCTACACGCCTAAACCGGTGATGGACCAACGGCTCGATAGCTTTTATAACCTCCTCACCGGCGACAAACCTTACTATGATTACTACCGGTTGATGACAGCGTTCGTGGCCGGAATACGTTGTGCGCATACTTCCGTCATGCCAGGGGGCGACTGGCAATCCCATTTTAGACAAAATGCTCCCTTATTACCTTTTTCCACGCATTTTATAAATGACCGGCTCTATGTAACGGTCAACCTGACTACAGATACGGTCATTAAGCCTGGCTACGAAATACTACACATCAATGGTCAGCCGGTGCCTGAAATACGCCGGTTCATTTTCGATCATTCCTGGAGTGATGGATACAATACCACCAACAAACAGCAACGTCTGAACACTGGCTTCCTGGCCGTTTTTTATTACCTGCTCATAGCCCGGCCCGATAGCTTTGCCATAACCGCGAAAGATTCATCCGGGAAAATAGTGAATGTGGTCTATCCGGCACTAACCATCCAGACTGCCAGTAGTCAATTCCGGCAAAACCCGGTCAACAAAGAAATGATACGGCTCTATGTGGATAGAAAACGGGAAGACCTAAACCTGGAGATCAAAAAAGAGATCAATACCGCCGTGCTCACGGTGCGCAGCTTTGGGGGAAAAGCAGCCAAAAACATAGGGGCCTTCCTGCCGAAAGCCATGAAGAAATTGGCAAAAAACAACATTGGTCATCTCATCATAGACCTGCGCAACAATGGAGGTGGCTGGGACAGTGCCGGCGTATTACTATTTACTTACCTCATCAGTAAACCAGCCCGGTATTACTTGCGGGCGCATACCATTACAGCTTCCTCACCCTACCTGAGCCTGAGCGATCTTTCACCCGAAGACCTGGCAAACGTGCACAATGAGCTTATTTCCGAAACTGATGGCACTTTCACCTTGAAAGCTAATGCTGATGCAGGCCTGTCTATGCAACGGCCAAAAGCCGGTCACTACACCGGCAAAATTTACTTTCTCATGAATGGTGGTAGTGCGTCTGCTGCAGCGGAATTTCTGGCTGCGGCCCATGCCAATCAGTTGGGCGTCTTCATCGGCGAAGAGGCCGGTGGCAACTATGCCGGAGGCAATGGAGGTTCCTTTATTCCCCTGGTATTACCGCATAGTAAAATAAAAATAACACTTCCGCTGGTCTATTATGATAATACCACAAAACCTCCCTTTGAAAAGGGCAGGGGAGTGATGCCCGACTATGACGTACCCGATAACCTCGAAAACATCCTCCGCGGTATAGACACCCAAAAAGAATTTGTATTCAACCTCATCCGGCAGGGTAAATAATTGCAGGGATATTTTCTTATCTGTACCGGAATATTACCTGTTTTATTCATTACCTTTCAATAAACCTATAACATCACAGGTATGCTACGGGATATTTGTTTAAGTTTTTCCAGCAGTGGTAATCCTAAAAGCACGGATAAGCTTTTCTGGGATAGTCTGTTCATCGGGGCATTATTCCTCCGCCACCTGGGCCACATAAAAGCAGGCAAATGCCAGAAAATCACCATTAAAGCAGTTGACAAACTGGAATTACAAATAGAAGACTATGAGAATATTGCATCAATCAACGTAGTCACTTACTTTAAGCTCTTTGATTATGAAGAATTCCAGGCGTTGAACCGGGAAGACAAAAAATATAAACTATTGGATTTCCTATATGCCGGTATGGAGGAACTTTTCCTGCTAAAACAATGGGATGCTGCTCCATTACAACCTGCTTATGAAGCTTGTAAAATGGATGATATTGTTTTCAGGAAATACTTGGAAAAGGCAATAAAAGATCCCATAAATAAAACTATCGCCTATCAGGTTTTCTTCACTTGGGAATGGGAAGAGGTGCAGTGTTACTTGATAAAATGGGATACGAAAAACAAAATCGAATTGAGCCGGTCGCTTTACTTTAAAACCAAGCCCAATACATTCGAACAGCGATGGGATTTCCGGCTGGATAAAGAAGCCCGGCAATTCGTCCTCGAAAGTAAAGTCTTTAAAAATCGTTACGAACTTCCACTGCAGATCGTCTCTTAGGGCATAACTGACATAACTTATCCGCTCCGCGATGCCCTGTCCCGTTTTGCGGGAAAAGTATGCAGCCCAGCCTTGTGCGTTTGGGTGCTTGTGCCCGTATAACTCCCCCTGTCCAAAACGCCCCGCCACAAAGTCTATTTCCCACCCCGCATCTTGCTGATGAAGGCAATAGCTTTGGTATCTGAAACAAAAAAGTATAACCATGGCAACAAAAGATTTTACCACTACGTTCGTAGTCGACCAAACACCCGAACAAGTATTCAATGCTATCAACAATGTGCGTGGTTGGTGGTCCGAAGAAGTCGAAGGCAGTACCGATAAGCTCAATGCGGAATTCAACTACCATTACAAAGACGTGCACGTCAGCAAAATGAAAATAACAGAACTCATTCCTGGTAAAAAAGTCGCCTGGCTGGTTCTGGAAAACTATTTCGACTTTACCAAAGACAAGAATGAATGGAAAGACAACAAAATCATCTTTGACATCACGCAAAAGGGTAATCAAACACAATTGCAGTTCACGCAAGTGGGTTTGGTGCCTGCGTATGAATGCTATGACATCTGCCGCGATGCATGGACCAACTACATCAACAACAGTCTGCGCAGCCTCATCACTACAAGTAAAGGCCAGCCGAACCCGAAAGAAGGCGGCTTCAATGAGCAGCTAATTCAGCAACATAACAAACAATAAACAATGAATAAAACAACAATGACCACGCAGGAAGTGGCAGCACGCTTCAACGAGCTGGCGCAACAGGAGAAATGGTTTGAAATACAGGACGAGCTCTTTGCAGATAATGTGCGGAGCGTAGACCCTCCCCATTCTCCTTATTTTGGGTATGCAGAAGGCAAAGCACCCGTTCGCAAAAAAGGGGAAGACTGGGTGAAAAGAGTTGAAGCGGCCCACAGGCTTTATACTACCGAACCCATTATAAGCGGCAATCACTTCGCAGTAGGAAGGGAAGTGGATATCACGGTGCAAGGACTTGGCAGAATACAGATCAACGAAATAATGCTCTACGAAGTAAAAGACGGCCGGATTGTCTTAGAGCAGTTCTTTTATTAAACCAATCTGTGCGCGCTGGTTCCGCGCCCTGGTTCATGTCCCCACGAACCAGACTGAGAAAAAAAGTTACAAACGATAAATAGCCTTCAGCCCCTCTTTAAGAGAAGCTGGCTTCCTGCCAAGCAGGTTTTCCAGGTCGTTGCTCACTATTTCAAACTGTTTGTCTTTAATATCTGCGCCAAAACCGCCCAACAGGAAAACAAAAGACTCAGGTACCCCAAATTGCTTCAATTGATTTACATAATCGGTAGCATTGGCCTCGGTATAGGCAACTGTTTTTCCGGAAAGTGTTGATAGCTCACTGGCAATGTCTCCAAACGAATACAGATTATTACCGGTAATCGAATACGTTTTGTTTTCATGTCCGTCCTGGAGCAATACATTGGCAGCAGCTTCGCCCATTTCGCTGCGTAAGGCAAAGGGAACAGTGCCGGTACCGGCCGGGAAATAAATGCCTCGCTCAAAAACATGCTCTCCCACATACCAGGGTATAACGTCCGTGTACAGCGTATTACGTAAAAGTGTAAATGCCAGTCCGCTTTCCCGGATATAATCTTCTGTTCGAAAGTGACTCTCCATAAAGTCTTTAATAGACGATGTGTTCACATCCTTCATAGATATGCTTGTGTAAGCAATATGGCGTACGCCTGCTTTCCGGGCCGCATCCACCACATTCTTGTGCTGTTGAAAGTGGTTATGATCTATGGTGGAGATCAATAATACTTTTTCTATGCCCTGCATGGCCTTGTCAAGAGAGGCCGTATCATCAAAGTCACCTATCCTGACTTCAACGCCTTTATCCCGTAAAGCTGTTGCTTTTTCTTCGTTCCTGGCAAGGGCAATAACCTTGTCTGCTTTTGTATTTTTAAGCAAATGTTCTATCGTGGCTGTTCCCAAATGTCCCGTAGCGCCGGTTACTAAAATCATAATACTTGCTTTTAACGTTTACTTATTATATGTCCATACTTTTAATCGCATCTTCCATCGGCCTGGCAGCTTTGCCCTTCCGCTACTTCCAGGTGTATTTCAGGATGAGTTGCCCGCCATTCATCGAACGATTTTTCAAGTGTTTCCAGAAACGCCTTGACCTCCTGGGCGCCTGATACAGCATATCGCCTGTTGAATACAAAAAAGGGTACGCCACGTACACCTATTTGCCCGGCTTCATCAATATCTGCCTGCACATCGTCAGTATAACTTCCGTTTTCCAATGCTGCTTGTAAAGCCACCGTATCTAAACCGATTTCCTTTCCCAGTGCAACAAGTGTTTCATAATCATCTATATTCTTTCCATCGGTAAAATAAGATCGGAACAGGGCTTCTTCCGCTTCGTTTTGTTTATTATATCCTTTTGCAAAATGAGTGAAGCGATGCGCGTTCAGCGAATTAGCTACAATGGATGTATCAAAATTATAAACCAGGCCCACCTGACTGGCCAGTTGGGTTACGTAGTCATTCATGCCTTTCGCCTGCTCCACGCTCATGCCTTTATGTTCTGATAGAAATTGATGTACATTTTTATCGGTTTGTGTTTTCAATTCCGGTGCAAGTTGAAAACTTTTCCATACCAGTTCTACCTTGTCCTTATGGGAGAATTGAGCTAAGGCAGCCTCAAATTTCCGTTTGCCGATATAACAGAAAGGGCACATTACGTCACTCCATATTTCAACCTTCATATTGTTTTCCATTGTCTTATTGTTTCCTTCGTATTTGTTCAATACTATTTTTTATAAGGTAAAGGTATCCTACCTTTGCTATACTTTAATAACCACTATACAAGTGTATAGTGCTATACTTTAGTATAGCAGTTAAAAATGCAAATGAAAATGAGCAGAATATCAAAAGCGGAGCAGGTAAAAAATTGTCCGGCAGAATTTGTATTAGCCGTAAACGACACCTTGAATGTATTAAATGGCAAATGGAAGCTGCCGATCATCGTCTCGTTGCTACTGGGTAAGAAACGGTTCAAAGAAATGGAAAGGATGATCCCAAAGATCAATCCCCGTATGCTTTCCAAAGAATTGAAAGAGTTGGAGGTAAACGGTATCATAACCCGTACTGTTTACAATACCTTGCCGCTTACAATAGAATATGAACTGACCAAATCAGGTACTTCGCTCGATGGAGTGATGAATGCCATGATAGCCTGGGGCTTGCAGCATCGTAAAAGGGTCATTGGCAAAAACCGGAAGATGGCCGGTAGCCAGCAGGCTTAAACAATACACTTTGTAAAAACCAGCATTTCGACATACGGCATGCTGCTTTTCAGGATGCCCATCACAGAAACCTACACCTTCCGCCTTGGCTCGTGTCCCCACGAACCAACATAACCTACGCTTCATCCAGAGGATGACCTATCTCCCAAATATGCCCGAACGGGTCCACCAGCTTTCCGATTCGCCAGTCTTCTTCTGTCGTGACGGGGCATACCTGCGTAGCGCCGGCTTCCAGGGCCCGGTTGAAAACAGCGTCCGGATCACTAACCACAAGGACAATGCGAACCGGGCTTCCGCCAATACTTTCGGGACTTAGATTATTAAATGCCGGCTCTTCGTCACCAACAAAAAACACGGCGTCTTCAATGGCAAGCTTCGCCGACAACTTACCATCAGGCCCTTCGTACCGTTCTACTGTAGCAGCGCCGAGCCCGGTGGTATAAAATTCAACCGCCCTGGCGCCATTCTTAACGACCAAAAAAGGAGCAATCGTAGTCAGCCTGCCGGGGCTCTTTTGATGACTGGTCATAGGCAAAGTTTTAGCTAATAAAGATACCTCATTAATCAGGATCCCGCAGTGTCTAATAACTGCATACCGGCGTTTTATTTTTATCATTTTTTGCAAAAGCGATCACCCGTATTGAGTCTCTCCCGTACTATAGCTACGTTTGTGTGAAAAGAACAGTATAGTGGAAGCATGGTGGTAGTATGGGGGAAGCATAGCTGAAGCATACCCGAAGCATACCAATAGCATGCTAATAGCGTAAAACGAAATTGTCAGCGACTTATGAAAAAGTGGCACGGTAGCTGGCGCCCCTGCAACAAGGCTCTTTACAGGAAGAGGTGAACAGACAAACGGCAGCGGACAAAAAAAGAAGTCAGTAAAATTGAAACATAGTATCGGAATGAGGGAGCAAGGGTATGTATAACTATAGGTCAGCTAAAGATACTCTATAGATACTCTATACCTGGACTATGGGAACTCTATACCTAAGCTATACCTACGCTATACCTAAGCTATAGTTGACCCATTTCTCGAAAATCAGCGGTTTTAGCCAAAAACAGCAGGGCAACTGGCGCCCGTATACCAAAGCTCCCTCAAATTGGCGTAAGTAGGCAGCCTGGCTTCTGTACCAGGTATACTTGTGCCTTGCGAAAATCCGCCTGCAGAAAAATAGATATAAGAACAGCAAGTTTCCTCTTCCTTATCTTCATATGTAAGTACATATTGGTATTTATGCCTCTATATGTATACAAGTATATATTATTGATAATTAGTGATATATAATTATTTTAATTTTCTTTCCAATAAAAATTTGGTAGTGAATACACTTAATTGTAACTATGTACATACATATAGGAAAGCTCATCCCTGACTAATTAAACCAGAACTAACTAAACAATGAACGATATGCGCCAATTCTCCACCTGTCTGCGGGTACGATACCTCAGCTTGATCTTCCTTTTCCTGTATTCGGCCGGCAATGCCCTTGCCCAGGCGCCTGCAAAAGTGACCGGCACTGTCGTAGATGCCAAGGGCGCTGCCTTGCCCGGCGTAGCGGTGACCATCAAACACAACGCTACTGCTGGTACTACTACCGGGGAAAATGGGACCTATGCCATCACCGCCCCCGACACGGCCACACTCCTGTTTTCCTTTGTAGGCTTTACAACAAAGGAAATAAAAATTGGAGGCCGTAAGATCATCAACATTACCTTGGAGAGTAAGAACGATTCCCTCGGTGAAGTCGTAGTGGTAGCCTATGGTACACAGAAAAAGGAAAGCATGGTCAGCGCCATCACCACCATATCGCCCAAAGAGATCAAAGGCCCCACCAGCAACCTCACCACCATGCTGGCCGGCCGTATCTCCGGCCTGATCTCCTACCAGCGCAGTGGAGAGCCCGGGGCCGACAATGCCTCCTTCTTTATCCGCGGCATCACCACCTTTGGTTCAGGCAAATTGGACCCGCTCATCCTCATTGATGGTATGGAATCCAGCGCCACCACACTGGCCCGCCTGCAGCCCGATGACATTACCGGCTTCTCCGTCTTAAAAGATGCGGCGGCTTCCTCCCTCTATGGGGCGCGGGGAGCCAATGGCGTTATACTCGTCACCACTAAATCAGGTAAAGTAGGGGAGACAAAACTCAGTGCCCGCTTTGAAAACTCCATATCCTCCAATACACAGAACTTCCGCCTCGCCGATAACATCACCTACATGCAATTGGCCAATGAGGCCGCTTTAACCCGTAATCCGCTCGCGCCATTACCGTATAGCCAGAATAAAATTGACCATACCATCGCCGGCGATAATCCTTTTCTCTATCCCAACAATGATTGGATGGGTAGCCTCATCAGGGACTACACCAGCAACCAGCGCATCAACCTCAACATCAGCGGAGGGGTCAACAGGGCGCAATACTATATTGCTGCCACAGCCAACCAGGACAATGGCATACTCAAATCACAACCAGGCAACAATGTTAACAACAACATCAAGCTCAGGAGTTACCAGGTACGCGCCAACATCAACGTCAGGTTAACCAACACCACCGAAGGTATTTTCAGGATATCGGGCGATTTTGATGATTACAATGGTCCCATAGGTGGAGGCGGCACTGTATTCAACAGCGTATTAAATGCCAATCCCGTACTGTTCCCCGCGGCTTATCCGGCTGCTGCGCTGCCTTCTGCAAAACATCCCTTATTTGGCAATGCGCCGCGCGGGTCAAACGGGGACGTATATACCAATCCGCTGGCTTCCATGGTATCCGGCTTCCAGCAGTACAGCACCTCTACCCTCAACCTCCAGTTGGAATTGAAGCAGGATCTCCGGTTCATTACCGAAGGTCTCTCGGCACGGGCCATGGTATTTACCAAACGCTATTCATACTTCGACCTCAGCCGCCAGTACAATCCGTACTACTATGCGGCCAGCCCTTCGCTCACCGATGGCAAAGGCTACGTGCTCACGCTCTTAAATGCGGCCAACGCTACTGAATACCTCAACTACAGGGAAGGCGGAAAAGTCACCAATACCGCTACCTACGGTGAACTGGCAGTGAACTACAACCGTGTTTTCAACAAAGTGCACAGCATCGGCGGTCTGCTCATTGGCATACAAAGGAACTACCTCACCGGTAATGCCGGTGATCTCCAGGCGTCACTTCCTTTCAGGAACCAGGGCTTGTCGGGCCGGTTCACCTATGGTTATGACAACCGCTACCTGCTCGAAGCAAACTTTGGCTACAACGGCTCAGAACGCTTTGCCAAAAACAACCGCTTCGGTTTCTTCCCTTCCATAGGCCTCGCGTGGAACGTGAACAACGAGCGTTTCTTTGAGTCCTTATCAGGCTCCATCACCAGGCTCAAACTGCGCGCTACCTACGGCCTGGTGGGCAATGACCAGATCGGTAATGCAAGCGACAGGTTCTTCTACCTGTCCAACGTAAACCTGTCGGATGGGAACTACGGGGCCTACTTTGGCGAGAACTTCAACTACTACAAACCGGGGATCACCATTTCAAGATATGCCAACACCGACATCACCTGGGAAAAATCGAAAAAGGTGAACATTGGATTAGACCTTGGCTTATGGAATGCCCTCAACATAACCCTCGATGCCTACTATGAGCGCCGCAGCAACATCCTCATGCAACGGGCATACATAGCTTCCACCATGGGGCTCACAGCGCCGGTCAGCGCCAATGTGGGCGTGGCATCTGGCAGGGGGATAGATGTGGCGGTGGATTACAACAAAACATTTGGCGCTGCCTGGCTGCAGGCAAGAGGCACCTTCACCTATGCGGCCAGTGAACTCCTCGTTAATGAAGAGCCCAGCTACCCGGCCAACATGCAATACCTCTCGCGGGTAGGCCACTCATTGGCTGAAGCCTATGGCCTCATAGCAGAACGGCTCTTTATAGATGACGAAGATGTGCAGAACTCCCCCAGGCAAAACTTCGGAGAGGTCAGGGGAGGTGATATCAAATACAAAGACCTGAATGGCGACGGCCAGATCACAGACCTCGATATGGTCAACGGACTGGGCTATCCCACCGTGCCGGAGATCATCTATGGCTTTGGTTTTTCTTTCGGGTACAAAAACTTCGACATCAGCACCTTCTTCCAGGGCTCTGCCAGGTCGTCTATCTTCGTTGATCCGTCGGCCATATCGCCCTTCGTGGCCAATGGGGCCAGTCAGCACGGTTTGCTCAGCGTCATCGCCAACGACCACTGGTCCGAAGACAACCGCAACCTCTACGCCTTCTGGCCACGGCTGGGCCTTTCACAAAACGAGAACAACAACAAACCCTCCAACTGGTGGATGCGCAACGGTGCTTTCCTGCGCATGAAGACCGCGGAGATCGGGTACAACGTCAAAGAAAAAGCCCTGAAAAAATACCGCATAGCAGGCTTGAGGTTATATGCCAACGGCACCAACCTCTTTTTGATCAGCGCTTTCAAGCTCTGGGACCCCGAACAGGGTGGTAACGGACTGGGCTATCCCGTGCAGCGCGTATTTAACATCGGGATCAACGTTCAATTGTAATGCTTGTCACCCTGAGCAATGTCACCCTGAGCTTGTCGAAGGGCTTTAATTAAACGACATGAATTAAACCGGTAATGAACAAAAAAATGAAGACGATTACTTTCCCCCTACTTATAATAACAGGTATCCTTGCCATACAGGCATGCAAAAAAGGATACCTCGACATAGTGCCGGATAACGTGGCCACCATTGACAATGCTTTTGCCAACAGCATCGAAGCAGAAAAATACCTATATACCTGTTACACCTACCTGCCGCAGGAAGGACATCCGGATAAAAACCCGGCCTTCAGCGGCGGTGATGAAGCCTGGACCTACTGGCCCATGACAGAAGATTACTTCTTCCTCGATCCCTACAACATAGCCCGGGGAAACCAGAACCGTTCCAATCCCTACATGGACTACTGGCATGGTTTTGACAACAAAACATTATGGCAGGGCATACGTACCTGCAACATATTCCTCGAAAACATAGATAAAGTAGCCGACCTCCAGCCCTACATCAAAGAGCGCTGGATAGCAGAAGCCAAATTCCTGAAAGCATACTATCACTGGTACCTCTTTCGTATGTACGGCCCCATCCCCGTTGTAGATAAAAACCTGCCGGTAACGGCAGCGCCGGAAGACATAAAAGTATACCGCCAGCCGGTCGATTCGGTGATCAACTACATCGCCAACCTGCTGGAGGAATCAGCAGCCGGTGACGACAACACCGGTTTACCCATGACCATTACCAGTACATCTACCGAACTGGGGCGGGTAACCAAAGTAGCGGCCTTGTCTATCCGTGCGCGGGTGCTGGTCACGGCGGCAAGCCCCTTGTTCAATGGCAATACCGACTTTACCGGTTTAAAGGCCAACAACGGTGTCGCCTTATTCAATACCCAATACGATCCCTACAAATGGGGCAGGGCGGCCGAAGCTTGTAAAAAGGCCATTGACATGGCCAGCGCTGTAGGTATTAAACTCTATTATTTCAACGATGCTTTGTACGCGGTAGACCCGGCCACCAAAGTGGAAATGAACATCCGCAATGCAGTATGCGAGAAATGGAACAGCGAACTAATATGGGGCTCTACCGCCAGTGGTAATCCCACCTATTGGATACAGTTATTTGCCATTCCTCAGCTCGATCCCAATAACCTGAACCTTAACCTCAAGGGGAAACTGGCCCCGCCCTTAAAAATGGCGGAACTCTTTTACACCAAAAACGGCGTACCGATCGAAGAAGATAAAACATGGAACTATGCCGACCGTTTTAAACTGCGCACTGTAACCAGCCTGGATACCGGTATGCAGGTGGGATACCAAACGGTAGGCCTGCATTTCGACAGGGAGCGGCGGTTCTATGCCGACATGGCCTTTGATGGATCGAAGTGGTTTATGAAAAACGGTAACTACAACATACAATCCAAATCCGAACAGCACACCGGTAAAAAACAAAGCCGTTTATATTCAGTAACCGGGTACTATACCAAAAAGCTGGTCAACTGGAACCTCGTTTTTACGGCCAACAGTACCACGGTGGAGTCCTATCCATGGCCCGTTATGCGCCTGGCCGATCTCTACCTGCTATATGCAGAAGCATTGAATGAATCGGGCGATCCGTCCACTGCCTTATCTTACCTCAATCAGATCAGGGCCAGGGCAGGTTTATCTTCCGTGGAAAACGCATGGTCTGCCTGGTCCACTAAACCTGGCAAATACACGACGGTAGAAGGCCTCCGCGACATCATACGCCAGGAACGCTTAATAGAAATGGCCTTTGAAGGAAGCCGCTTCTGGGATCTCCGCCGCTGGAAAACAGCGCCGCAGGTCTTCAGCGCGCCCATCTATGGTTGGGATATCTTGCAAACTACCTATGCAGACTATAACAGGAAAGTGTTACTCTATACCCCCCGGTTTGTAGCGCCAAGGGATTACTTCTGGCCCATCAGGGAGTATAACCTGCAGATCAATCCCAACCTCGTGCAAAATACAGGTTGGTAAGGAGCCTTCTTCAAGGTCATTCACAAATAAAACGATCACATGAAACGAATACACATACTTTTCTTCATAACGCTGCTCATCCTCAGCGCCTGCAAGCAGGATGTGCTCGGCCCTGCTGAAAAAGACAACGTGGCGCCCGGACAGGTAACCAACCTGGCCGTAGTAAACCTCAACGGTGCAGCCAAAATAAGTTACGAATTGCCGGCCGACCGCGACCTCTTATACGTAAAAGCGCTCTATACAACTAAGCAAGGTGTAAAGGAAACCAAAGTAAGCCGGTTCAACAGCAGTCTCACCGTAGAAGGCTTTGGCGATACTGCCGCTTACCAGGTAAGCCTCTACGCAGTAGATAAAAGTGAGAACGCTTCAGCGCCGGTACAGGTAACCGTACACCCTTTAACGCCTGCTGTTAAACTGGTGCGCGATAGCCTGGAGCTAAGTCCCGATTTTGGCGGTGTCAACGTCAAATTCACCAACCATACAGAGGAAAGCCTCGCAATAATAGTGCTGGCCAATGATTCACTGGGCCAGTTCTCCCCCATATACACGCATTATACCAACCTGCGCAAAGGCGATTTCTCTGTCAGGAACAGGCCATCCGTACCTACGCAGTTCGGTGTATACGTACGGGATAGATGGGGCAACCTGTCCGATACGCTCATCGTAACGCTGACGCCCTTATTTGAGGAATTGCTCGACCGCACAAAAATGAAAGGTGTGGTATTGCCAACAGATGCGCCATTGGGACATGGCGGGAGCATCGCCGGTATCTTTGACGGCAATACAACCGGGGGGCATTACCATTCCAGTGACGCAGCCCGGATGCCGCAATGGTTCACCTTCGACATGGGTGTCACCGCCAAACTAAGCCGCCTCACCTGGTTCATGCGCCCCGGGTACTTCTATTCGCTGCACAATCCCCGCGTCATAGAAATATGGGGTTCCAACAATCCCAGCCCCGACGGAAGCTTCGATGCAAGCTGGACATTGCTCACAGCTTATACGCAGATCAAGCCCTCCGGTTTACCGGAAGGACAACTATCGCAGGCAGATACAGACGCGGCGCTGGCAGGAGAAACCCTGGTCTTCCCTTTAGATATACCCAAAGTTCGCTATATACGCTTCAAGACCCTCAAAAACTGGTCAAATGGTACCTATGTTAACTTCTATGAACTCATGTTGTGGGGAGATACCCATTAAAAAATACAACTGATGATGAAAACAAACATAAACATTGCGCTGCTCATACTCTCCATCCTGGCCGCAATAGGGCCGGCATGTACCAAAACAAGGGGCGATGCTTACAAAGATTACCTGAAAGGCGGAGAGATCGTTTACCCGGCACGGGTGGATTCCGTCATTGTGCAGGGAGGTTACAAACGTATTCAACTGTCTGTTATACTGGGCAATGATCCCCTGGTGAACAAAGTACGGATATACTGGAACAACCAGGCCGATTCTGTGAACGTAGGAGTTGATCATACAAAAGATACCGTACCGGTAATCATTCCCAACCTGGTAGAAGGGAACTATAACTTTACGATATTTACTTTTGACAGTGCCAACAACAAATCAGTTGTCTTTAATGCATCTGGCACCGTCTATGGCGATAGCTACGCAAGCTCGCTCGCCAATCGTACCATCAAATCGATCGTACAGTCTAAGAACGGTTTACAGATCATGCTTACCTGGGGTGAAGCGGCCGGTGGAGAATTAGGGACAGAAATCAGCTACCTGGGCAACGACGGTACAGCCCGTCAGATCATTGTGCCGTCAACAGAAACAGTGACCACCTTGCCCGATTACAAAGAGCTAAGCAAACTGACCTATCGTTCTCTCTATAAACCCGACTCCACCGCCTTTGAGAACTTTTCCCCGCCCATGGCAGAGATCACCTTGCCGGCCTTTGAAAGGGAACTGGATAAAGCAGGGTTCCAACTCGTGGTATTGCCCACCGATGTACAGGAAGGAGGATATGGCTGGCTGCAACAATACATGTGGGATGAAAAATACAACCCGCCCGGTTTTGCCACACGCAACCAGGTACCTTGCTGGTTTACGGTGGATGTAGGTCAGTCAGCAGCGCTCAGCAGGTTCAAAGTATGGCAAGCCAATGACCGCTTATTCCAACTGGAAAGCGTAAAGACCTTTGAACTATATGGCAGCAACAACCCTGATCCTGATGGAAGCTGGACCAGTTGGACAAAATTAGGAGACTATACTTCCATCAAACCGTCCGGCCTGCCGGTAGGACAGAACAGCCAGACAGACATTGACTATGCAAAGGCAGGCGAAGAATTTACAGCGCCGGGAGGTACACCGCCATACAGGTACTATCGCTTCAAACTGCTCACCAACTGGGGCAACAGGAGCTTTATGACCATCGAAGAATTTACCTTTTATACACACGATCAATAACCCTTATAGTTGTAAATAGAAATTATTAATAATGATGATCACGAGATCCGTACTCTTCTCTTTCTTTATTGCAGGTGCGATGCAAGGCTACACCCAGGTGAAACAACCGGTAGACTATGTAAACCCTTTCATCGGTACTTCCAATTCCAGGTGGATGTTATTCCCGGGCCCCACCATGCCCAATGGGATGGTGAAACTAAGTCCCGACAACCAGGGCTGGGTATGGCAGGGCGGCTATGATTATTCCATTGGCAGCATACAGGGTTTTTCGTTTATACATGGCTGGACAATGGCCGGATTGCTCACCATGCCGGCAAACGGCGACCTCGCATTAAACCCAGGCACGCCCGATGCCCCTTTCAAAGGAGCAGGGGCTGGCTACCATTCCCGCTTCAGCCACAAGGAAGAAAAGGCCAGCCCCGGTTATTATTCCGTATACCTGCTCGATCCCCGCGTTAAAGCAGAGCTGACAGCCACAGAAAGAACAGGTGTACAACGCTATACCTTCCCGGCCGACCAGTCCAACAGGGTCATGGTACAATTGAATCCCCCGGCAGAATATGGTTATGATCTAAAGGAGGCAGTAATCACCAAAGTAAACGACCGGGAAATACAGGGCTATGCGAAAACAGCCGCCGGCGGTTTCAATGAATACACCCTGTACTTCGTTATGCAGTTCAGTAAACCCTTCACCAAATTCCGCGGTTACCGCAACTGGAAGGAAATACCGGGCGATCAGGAAGTGAAAGCTGATAAGGAATTAGGCGTATACCTCACTTTTCCCACCGTCAAAACAGAACAGGTCATCGTGCGCACAGGCATATCCTTTGTTAGCACAGATCAGGCCCGGCTGAACCTCACAACCGAACTCAAAGGGTTTGAGGAAAACTTTGATGCACTGGTGAAGCGCAACAAGGCAATATGGAACAAACTGCTTAGCGTTATCCAGGTAAATGGCGGCACGGAAAAAGACAAAGTCAAATTCTACACCAACCTCTACCGTTGCTTTACAGCCAAAATGATCATGAGCGATGCCAACGGCAAATACATGGATGCCTGCGAAAACAGTCAGCAACTCCCGCAGGGCCGCAAGGCAATCATTGGTGGCGACGCTTTCTGGAATACCTACTGGAACCTCAATGGGCTTTGGTCACTGGTCTCGCCTGGTATCATGCAGCAGATGGTGGAAACGCAACTGGAGATGTACGAAAAAACAGGATGGACCTCCAAAGGACCGGCAGGCGTGGAATATTCAGGTATTATGGAAGGCTCCCATGAAATGGCCTTGATGACGAGCGCTTACCTGAAAGGCATTATAAAGAAAGACGCTGATATAGCCTGGCAGGCCATGAAAAAGAATGTGGAGGTAGAACCTGCCAATACCTGCGGCGGCTATCCCGGCAATCCGCAGATCACTACCTATGCTAATAAGGGATACGTACCCATTGAAAAAGGGGTTACCTCTAAAACGCTCGACTATGCCTATGATGACTGGTGTGTAGCCCAGATGGCGCGTTTTTTACATAAGGAAGAGGAGGCAGCCTTTTTCTTAAAACGCTCCGGCAACTGGCAAAAGGTATTTGACGCCGCCACTGGGTATGTTACACCCCGTAAGGAAGATGGAACTTACATAGCAGACTTTGATCGTTTTTCGGTAAAGCATTTCGTGGAGGGCAACAGTTGGCAATACTCCTTCTATGTGCCGCACGACATTCCGGGTGTGGTAAAAGCCATGGGGAAAGACCGTTTCCTCAACAGGTTGACGGAAGGATTTCAGAAATCTGAATTTCATAAGTTCGCAGCCCATGCCCTGGACCGTACCGAAGGCCAGTCGGCCGAATACTACATCAACCACGGCAATGAAGTCAACATGCAGGCGGCTTACCTTTTCAACTATGCCGGCCGTCCCGACCTGACGCAATACTATACCCGCAAAATATTGGATACCTTCTACGACGATTCACCTTACGTAGGATGGAACGGCGATGAAGACGAGGGCCAGATGGGCGCTTGGTTTGTCCTCAGTGCGTTGGGCATTTTCGAAATGAACGGCGGCACCTCGCCCGACCTGCGGGTAGACATCACCAGCCCGCTCTTCAGTGAGATCATCCTCCAACTGGACCCGGCTTTCTACAGTGGAAAACAATTTGTGATCAAAGCATACAACAATTCAGCAAAGAATAGCTATATCCAATCCATCAAACTCAACGGACAAACCATCAAAGATCATCACATCAGCTTTCAGGATATCACCAAAGGAGGGAAGCTGGAACTATGGATGGGTCCTGCACCAGCTCATCATGCTACCGCTTACAATAATCAGGAGGTCATCACAATGGGCGATTCAGTCAAAACAATGGCTGAGCAATTGATCCAAAAAGGATTCAATGCCGGCGAAGGGTACGGCGAAGTGTGGATCAGGGACCTGAACACCTTTATGGAAGTAGCTTGTAAGGTCCACGATAAAGAAATGGTCAGGAAAAGCCTGGTTACCTTCCTCCTCTTGCAGCAGCCTGATGGGGCCATTTTAGACGGTTACGTGCCCAATCCCAAGGGTTCAGGCGTACCCTATAACTACTACCACTCCGCGCTGGCGCCCGGTTATGCCGGCCATAAGAACACGGTGGAGACCGACCAGGAATCTTCGCTCCTGCAGGCAGTAGCGAAATACATCCGCATCACCGGCGACAGGTCTATCTTAACCGACACCGTGGCGGGGAAGTCCATTCAGCAACACCTCGGGCGTGCGCTGCAGTTCCTGCTCACTAAACGGTTCAATACAAAATATGGATTGATCTGGGGCGCTACAACTTCCGATTGGGGCGATATACAACCCGAGCACGATTGGGGTGTTGAACTCAATGCCGATACCCACCAGGCGATAGACATCTATGACAATGCCATGTTTCTCATCGCCATCAATGATTACCTCAGCTTTGCCAGGCTCTCTGCTAAAGAGCGTAAACATTGGATCAATACCAGGGACAATCTTAAAAGCAACATACGAAAGCACCTCTGGGACGAAGCCAAACAAAAATACCGCCCACACATCTACCTCAACGGATCGCCCTTTCCGGCGGCCTTCGATGAATCAGCCATTTACTACCATGGCGGCACTGCAGTGGCCATAGAAGCAGGCCTGCTCAGTAAAAGCGAAGTGAAACAGGCTTATGAAAAAATGAAGGAGAATGTAAAACAAGCCAATGCTGCCACCATAGGGCTCACCCTATATCCTGTTTATCCGGCCGGCTATTTTAAGAACGGGGGCATGGGGCCGTACTCCTATCAGAATGGCGGCGACTGGACCTGGTTTGGCGGAAGAATGGTGTCGCAGCTTATCCGGTACAACCTGTTGGAGGAAGCCAGCGAAGCCATTGAACCCATGCTGGCGCGCGTACTCAGGAACAAAGGTTTTTACGAATGGTACACCCCCGACAACCGGCCACAGGGCTCAGCGGGCTTTAAAGGAGAGGCCGGCGTTTTGTGGACCGCTATTACACAACTAAAAGAAAAAGTGAATGGGAAGAAATAACATGGTTATTGTATAAAATACACCTCCGCGATCTTTCCGTCCCTGATCTTATAAACAGCGATTGCCTTCACCGGCTTGTCACCAAAGCCGGTTACATTCTCCTGGTCTATCACCGTATTGCCTTGTACAATGCGGTTCACCAACTGGCAGT
The DNA here is from genome assembly GCF_011759375.1 of Paraflavitalea devenefica. NCBI lineage: Bacteria > Pseudomonadati > Bacteroidota > Chitinophagia > Chitinophagales > Chitinophagaceae > Paraflavitalea > Paraflavitalea devenefica. The sequence goes on from NZ_JAARML010000003.1 coordinate 819,668, forward strand.
GTAACTCCTTTACATTGGCAAACATAGAGCTGTAGCTTTTGCGCATCTCCTCCTTTCCTTTCATCATCAGTTTGTCCGGGAAACCATAGATCCGCACACTGTCGCTGTAAGGTTCCAGGAAGGCGTCAATATTCCTTGCATTATATGCATTCAATTGCTGCTGCGCCAGTATCTCTGGAGTCACGGCTACCAACTGTTGCGGCTGCATAGGCACGCCCCGGTGGATCACCGTATGAATATGGCTGAGCGTAGTAATATCCTGCAGTGGGTCCTTATCAAGTAGGAGCAGGTCGGCTACCTTGCCTATCGAAATACTGCCATAATCCTTGTCCTTACCGAAACCCTTGGCCGCATTGATCGTGGCAGCGCGGATAATGGCGGCATTGCTCAGGCCTGCCTGCTTCATCACCAGCAGCTCATCATAAAAAGAAGAAGCATGGTGTGTGCCGATATTACCGGCATCGGTACCGGCTACCACCAGCACGCCGGCATCCTGCGCCAGCTTCACATTCGTCAGCATCGTGCTGTCTCCCTTATCAGGTACCTGCAGGATATTACGCATCTTCTTATAATCAAATATCAGCTTGCTTTTCTCAATATGCTGCACATCCATCAGGGTGCCAAGCATAAACGGATCGGCATACCTGAGATCATGGGCCGTAAAATCAAATTGCTGGGTGAAAGTGCGGTTATAATTCTGAGCTACAATAAGCGTAGGGATATATACCGTTTGTTTGGTCTTCAGCAATTGCAACATCTCATTATCCAATACCTTATCATCAATACTGTGTACCAGTATATCTGCACCGGCGGTTACCGCCAGCCTGGCCGTTTCATATTCTGTGGCGTGTACCGCTACCTTCACACCATGGGCATGACTTTCCGCGATCGTTGCTTCTACAATAGGTAAAGTCTTTTCCGCTTTTTGCCCCGGCAATACGATATACCATATCTTAATAAAATCAGGTTTATAGGGAAGTTGCTTCCTCACCAGCTCACGCGCTTCCTCCGGCGTATTCACCTTAATAATGGGCGGGTCTTTCTTGTCCAGGTTGGGTGGCAGGTAAGTAGAAACAAGCGGTCCGGTTACCCAGGCATTGGGCGCAGCAACATAAGCGTTCACTGAATCGCGGATACTGTAATTACTCATAGGGCCGCCCACATCAATCACCGTAGTAATGCCACAGGCCAGGTAACGACCCATCAGGCCATACAAATTATCCTTGACCCATTGCTGGTCTTTTTCATAAGGGTACACCTTATTCAGGTTTATACCATCCGGACGGGTATACAGTCCACCACTCTGGAAAAAGTGGATATGGGCATCCGTCATGCCCGGCATCAGGTACTTCCCGCTGCCATCAATCACCGTGGCATTGGCCGGCGCCTTCACCTTTTTGGAAGGCCCCGCAGCAATGATACGGTCCTGCTCAATCACCACAGTCTGGTCAGCCTCCACCTTCCCCGTCACCACATTGACCACATTTACTTTGTTGATCACAATAGGAATGGTGGGCTTATCAATCTTACCGGCCGCAGGGGGCGCTTGAGCAAACGTCGAAAGAGAAAGACTAGTCAGGACAGATAACAACAAGGGGTGTTTTTTCATGAAAAGGTTACTTTTTAGTGCTTTAAAGATAACGCGTCTCCCTACGGAAAAAGAAAAACCATAAAAAAATGCTATAATCCTGTAAGTTTTCACCCGTTACGGCGATTAACTATCAAACGGCAGCATTGGAAAAACAATTTGTAACCCTCATAAACCAGCACATCGGCTTGATCTATAAGGTCTGCAACATCTATTGCCGCGACCCGGAAGACCGCAAAGACCTGTTCCAGGAAATCATCCTGCAGCTATGGAAGGGCCATTCCACCTTCCGGCAGCAGGCGCAGTTTTCCACCTGGCTCTACCGCGTGGCACTAAACACAGCCATTTCTAACTATCGCCGGGCAGTCAGGAGACCGCAGTCATCCCTTACCGAGGCCGGTATTGACATTCCTGATCCCGGGGAACTCAGCTTTGGGGATGAAAAAATAAAGCTGCTCTACAAGGCCATAGAACAGCTCACCCCGGTAGAAAAGGCCATGATCCTCCTGCACCTCGATGGCTGCACCTATCATGAAATAGCAGCCATTGCAGGCATCAGCAACAACAACGTAGGGGTGAAGCTCAACAGGATCAAAACCAAACTGGAAAAAATATTATTAGTATATGACATTGAACTTTGAACAACTGCAAACTGCCTGGGCAGATTGCAACCGGAAATTAACCGCGCAAAAAGCATTGAGTGAAAAACTCATCGTGACGATGGCCAGGGAAAAGTCCCGCTCCACATTAGCCGCCATGCGGCGGCACAATATAGGTATGGTGGGCTTATTCCTCTTTTACACAGTTTTCTTTGTCTCCTGTATCGTCGGCGACGCATTCGATTACCCACACCCGGTATACTACATCCCCCTGGTCGTGCAGGGTATTACCTGTTTCATATTTGCATTATTGCTGCTCAGGGTTTACAGGAACATCGGCAGCGTACAACTAAGCCGGGAAGACCTCGCTTCGGGTTTGCGCAAAGTCATCCGTGTCAATGAACAGCACCTGGTGCTCAGCCACAGGATCTGGTGGTGTTACTTCATAGCAGGTACTGTCTTTCCGCTTACCTTCCTGCCAAAGGCGTTGTCGCACCGTGCCATGGCAGAAGCGATTCTGTATACTGCCATCCCCGTGGTCATTGCCGGTCTATTGGTCCTGCTGGCAAAAAGGATGGGCCTCTTCAAGGACCGTAAAAATGAATTACTCAAAAGAAACCTCCTCGAACTGGAAGCCCACCTCACCGAACTGGAAAAGCTATAAACCTACCGCGCTATCTTAGCGGCCTCTGTAGGTGGCACAGGAGCAGGTACGGGGTTCTTCACAGGCGGCAATGACTGCAAATAAGTATACACCGCTTTCAGGTCTTCATCCGTCATCTGACCGATCATCTTCCAGGGCATGGGAGGTAAAATAGGGCGGCCACCTTCCTGTCCCAGGTGCTTGCCGGTGCGTAAGGTCTTTACAAAAGTTGTTTCACTCCAGGCCCCGATACCGGTGGTGGAGTCAGGCGTAAGATTGGCAGCATAACTAATGCCCCACGGTCCTACAGCAGCCGTAATATCACCGGCAAACAGCAGCCAGTGCCCGGGCTTCAATGCCCTGGGATCTACCGGTGGCAGCGGACTGCCGGCAGGATGGCCCGATAACAGGTGCTCTTCATCCAGCTCCATGCCTTTCGGCCCGAACTTCTTGGGCGAATGGCAGTCATGACAGCCGCCAATCGTAACAAGATATTTCCCACGCGTCACCAGTTCTCCGGTGGTGAGTTCCTTGCTTGATGGAACAGTAGCTGCTTTTTTCTCAGCCTGTGTACCACAGCCAACCGTGAAAAATACTGCAGTGCCGGCCAGCAGGCCAATAATACCATACAGCATTCCTTTCTTTTTCATGTCAAATCATTTTTAAAGTTCAATAAAATCCTACCTGCAGGTGATAGAACACCAGCAGCATAGGCCAACGCTTCCGGACGCTCAGGCTTCCGGTTCTAAATAGCAGGATGAAAGGATTGGTTAAGAATTGTGTGTGGGAGAAGGAGCTGTAAAAATAAAAAAAATCCTGCAGTGAGGGCAGGCAGTCGTATCAATTGCAGTTTTGTTAGTATGAATTGCCCACTTTATACATCATCCAGCAGATAAACGCGGTGATCACCACCACTACCACCCATTTGTACTTATCCCAGAGATCACGACGCTTTCTTTGTTGTACAGCTTCATCAATGGCCCGGAGGCTAAGTTCATCAGGCCCGGCTAACTTAGCCAGCAGAAGGGCAATGGGTTGCAGGTAGGAGAGGGGTAAGGGTGTTGCCGCTTTCAGCAAAGTCCTGCTCACGGCGCGGTTGGTTTGAACATCATTAAACTGCTGAAGGATGCCAATATTGGCGTCGCTCAGCAACTGCCGGATATGAAAGCTCAGCGCATCATAATCCACCTGGAAAATATTCATCGTCACCACATAATTCTTCAGCCGCTGGCATTCATCCAGGATAGCAGCAGGGGTGAGGGGGCGTTGGGTGAATCGTTCACCAATGCTGCGGTTAAACCAGCGTTTATAATTATAGGCTTCACGCTGTTTCGGGTCCGACAATACTTCCCAGGCCTCCTGGATCTCTTTAAAAACAGCTTCAGATACAGGGGAGTCTCCGTTCTTATCCGGGTGGTACTTCAGTGCCAGTTTCCGGAACGATCGCTTGATCTCCTCCTGCGTAGCCACCGGTGCCACTTCCAGTATCTTATAATAATCTTTTAACTGCATATATAATATCAGACTGAGCCCGTCGAAGCCCTGCGAAAATAGGGCCTATTTGCTTACTGAATTAAACAACAAAACCCTAAGTTTGCCGTTTTAATAAACGGAATATACCTATTCCCCTAAACGCTATGAAAACCACCACTCCTCAGCAGGCTGCCGGCAGCCTTTTTTTAATAGCTGGCCTTCTTTTTCTCTTCAGTTGCCAAACCACGCCCAATGCCAATATAGCCCTTGCAGCGCCGCCACCGGCAGCAAAAAAAACTGCTACGGATAAGGTTGCACCCGCTGCAGCCACTACAGTAACGCCTGCGGTTCCTGTTGATGCAGCTACCATCATGGCCAGGCCGGAAGTACCCATACTCTGTTATCACCAGGTGCGTGAATGGCGAGATACCGATTCCAAAACAGCGCAAAACTACATCGTGCCGGTACAAACCTTCCGCGATCAGCTAAAAATGCTGGCCGATAGTGGTTATCATACCATCCTGCCCGATCAGTTATATGCATACCTTACCACCGGCGCACCCTTGCCATCCAAACCCATCATGCTCACCTTTGATGATACCGACCTGGAACAATATACCGTGGCCACGCCCGAAATGAATAAATATGGTTTCAAAGGCGTATTCTTTATCATGACTGTTTCCCTCGGAAGGCCCCACTACATGAGTAAAGCACAGGTGAAGGAGTTGGCCGATGCAGGCCATACCATTGGCTCACATACCTGGGATCACCACAACGTAAAACAATACCAGGGACAGGATTGGGTAGTACAAATTGAGAAACCTTCCAAACAACTGGAACAAATCACCGGTAAGCCCATTAACTACTTTGCTTATCCGTTCGGGCTTTGGAACCCACAGGCCATACCACAACTGAAACAACGTGGTATGAAAGCTGCTTTTCAGCTATCAGGCAAACGGGATATCAATGATCCCTTATATACCATCAGGCGCATCATTGTGCCGGGAGCCTGGAAGCCTGCAACACTGCAATCCTGGATAAAGAAAAGCTTTTAAGAACGCAATAAAAAAGTAATACAGTTCATACCCCGTTTAATTCGGTCTATTCTTTCTGATTGTCTTTCTATAACGTTCCCTCTTTTTACCGCTAAGCGGTTCTCTACATTTGTCGCGGTTGTAGGTTACATATTTCGCTAACAGATAAAGTGTAGAAATCATGAAGGTATTAGTAGTAGAGGGAGAGCAACGCGTGATCAGGATACTGGAGCGGGCACTCAAAAGGATTGACCACTCCATCCGTATCATTGGAACAATTCCCGCTATTTTCGCATCCGCCCATTGGCTCGAACAACATGGCATTCCCGACATCATCCTGATGAGTGAACAAGTCGCGAAAGAACACCAGATCATTGATCTGTCAAACGACAGGATCAATGCTACCGTCATCTTCACCGTGCAATCAGATCAGTTCACCTTTTATGCTTTTCGTCCCGGCCACGTAGAGCGGCTGTTGCCCGCTGCTTTCATTAGCAAACCGCAGGAGGCAGGATATGCTGCCAGCTTAACAGCCCCTGCTCAGGTGAAAACAGTCACCACACAGGCAGTACAGGCAACCTGGCGTACCCGCTTCCTTGTAAAGCAGGGACAAAAATTTGCATCTATTGAAACGGCCGCCATCTCTTACTTTTTTTCTGAAGGACGCTTCATCTTCTTTAAAACCTTCGACAGCCAGAAATACCTGGTTGAGTACACCCTGGAGGAATTAGAGTCCATGCTCGATCCGCAACAATTCTTCCGCATTAACCGCTCCCTGCTCATTGCCTTTAAAAGCGTGGAGCAGATACATCCTTACTTTGGCAACCGCTTAAAACTATTCCTGGATCCGGTCATGGAAAAAGACATACTGGTAAGCCGTGAAAAAGTAAATGACTTCAAAATGTGGCTTGGTCAGTAGCCCCATCTCCGGTAAAGTTGTTCGTCCCTCCCTTTCCTTCATGACGTAGATTGTACAACTCGCGCTGCTTATCATTCAGTTCGCACGCTTTTACTTTCAGGGCCCACCCGCAAAAACTACTTTGCCAGTAGATCCAATACCCGTAGAAAAACTAAAATCCAAAACCCTGACCCATGCGTGTTCTAACCACCCTGGCAAGCTTGCTATGCTTGCTGTTATTAAGTAGTCCTCCGTCTTTTAGTCAATGCACCACAGCGCCTCCCCTCGAAAATTGCCTGGGCACTGAGCCGGCAGTGATCAATAATGAGATCCTGTTACTGGGCGCAAAAAAATGGCATTATGGCGCTCCTGCTACCTTTAGCCAGCTCACCATGCGGGGCGGTACGCTGATCGTTTGTACAGAGTTGACCATTAATGTGCTCGTTATGGATTCAGGCACCATTATAATAAGGCCCGGCGCCAAACTCACGGCCGGAGGTGGCGGTAGTGGTATGATGTGGCAAGGCGGTTGCGCGGTATACAACTATGGCAGGTTCGAGATCACCACCAACCTTTCTTTGGAAGGACCCTATGCCACCGCCGCAAGGCCCAACATCCTCATGAACGTAACAGGAGCCGCTTATATACGGTCATTCAACTGGTTGATCTTCAAAAACGCTTTTTCTTTTTTTGTGAACAATGGAGAGGCCGACTTTCATGGTCTCATCACACAAAACACTGCAGCAGCGGGTTGTGTTTGTTTGGGAAAAAGGAGTAAGCTAAGACAAACGGTGCTCATCAATGATAAGAAAGATGCTTACACGGCGCCCGATGCTTTTGGCTGCGTATCTGTATACCAGAACTCCTATTTTACGGATACGCTGACCAATGATAACAACCTCCTGGTCTGCCTGGGTGCACCCCATACATCTGGTTCGGGAGGCGCCTACCGGCCCAATGCCTGGGGAACGGTCCCCGTGCATATCTTCCAGGCCTGCAATAGCTGCGCTGATGTGGACTTGCTGTCTGTTTATACGCCTCCCCGTCTGCAGCCGGAACAAAATGACCCGGCAGCAGCTATTAAAATATTTCCCAATCCTTTCCTCAGCTCCGTGAAGCTAAGCTGGCAGGAGGGCAACCGGCCACAGGCTGTCCTCGTGGCAGATATGGCAGGTAATATAATATATCATAAAAGCCTGATGCAGGAAACCGCCCGCAATTGGGACATCCTATTACGGGCTTCCCTGCCCGCAGGGACCTACATTTTGAAGATCATGTACCTTGAAACCGTAGTAATACATAAAATCATTAAAGTGTCGAAATAACTGTTTTATCCGGGTCCAAAGGACTCCTTCGGAGGTAGCGCAGATCGCCGGAGCAGGTTTTGCAGACAATATTAAAATGCCGGCAGTTTGCTTGGGCAATTCCGTCGTTTTTTTACATTTGCCGGTAACAACGGCAGGGTCGGCCATGCAACGAAAATGCATGGCCGGTTGTCTTAATAGCCTGCGGGGAACCCCCTCGCATGCTAAAAATGGGTAATGTTTTTCCGGTTATTATTGTTAATATTACCTGCGGGCATTGGTTGTGTGTTTGTTCAACCCTATTTTTATAAGATAAAACGTTAAAACTGTGCAAAAAACGAAGGTGAATATTTTATTAGGGAGTGTAATGGCTTTTGTGGTGATTGCTATGAGCAGCTGTCTGAAATCAAGTGATCCGACGCCTCAGCCGGCTCAGGCATACATGTCCATTCTGCACCTCGCCACCGCTGGGTCTGCTCCTTCTGTGGAGATCTACTTCAATACTGAAAAGAGGTCCAATGCTTTTACGGCGGGGGCTGTATCACAGGTATATTCCGCGGTAGATAAAGGCGCTTATTCCGTTAACTTTAAGAAAGCCGGTTCCGATAGCCTGGTAGCCTCCGTGCCGGCATCCCTGTATGATTCCCTTGGATTTTATACCCTCGTATTATACAACGAGCCTGGTGGTAACGTGCAGGCGATGCGGATAGAAGATGATTTCTCCGACCTTACATTGGATAAACCTTATTTCCGGTTCTTTCAGGTCAGCCCCAGCATTGCCGGCTTAGGACCTGTAGATCTCTACATGGACAATACCAAAATATTCCAGCAGCGCACGCTGGCCGATAATGAATTCAGCGATTACTACAACCAGTTTTCAGCTACTACGGTGGGTACCCATAACTTCCAGGTAAAGCTGAGCAGCAACGACAGCCTGATCACATCCCTGAACGATATAAGCCTGCAGGCAGGAAATGCCTACACCATTTACTTAAAAGGTAATATAGGTGGTACTTCAGAGGCCAATAAAATAGGATTGGGTGCATTGAGAGCAGCCAATTAAGAAGTGATTAAAAATTTATCTTAAACGGGTGGGTCGCCTTCCAAAGGCGGCTCACCCGTTTAAGTTTGACCAATTTATTATGCTGTCACCATCAGCTTGCCAAGAGGTGTGACTACTGAAGTGTTCTTACTTTGCAATACTTCCGCCACATACCCGGCACAAAGCGCCTGGGGATCATAACGGTTAAATTCTGCGGCCAGCTTCTTTACCTGTTGCTTATAAACAGCATTGGATAAAACAGTTTCTACACGCTCTTTCACCAGCGCTGGTGTTGGCTTTTCTGTTTTCATATCAATACCCAGGTTAAAATAACCCACCCTGGCATTGATCTCCAGCTTACCCTCATGAATGCCGCCTACCACCAGCGGTAACTGGTGTTGAATGCCCAGCAATACACCACCATAGCCTCCGTTAGTCACATACACATCGGCATAAGGCATCACATCATCAAAGGGAATAAAATCTTCAATAATAATATTCGCTGCCGGGAACCTCTCCCGTAATTCAGCGGTCCTGGAGCCGCCGGTAGTAACGATTACGAGGTGTTGTGAATCTTTAAAGGCCTCCAGCGTAGGTACAATAATCTTTTCCGGGTCTTTCTCTACCGTGCCTTGTGTTACCAGGATCACTTTATCATATTGCTCCAGCTTTTCATGGTGCCAGGGCTCCCGTTTGCCGGGGGCCACATAGGGCAGCAGTGGGCCGATAAAACGGATATTGCTGCCAAGATCACTGCGCTTAAATTCAAAACCGGGCGTGCCGCTCTGTAACAGCAGCGTTGCTTTGCGGGTAAGTGTATCAAACACATTGGAGCTGCCGGGATCTATATCATACTCCCGGAAGATCTTACGCATGGCCTGGTTCGACTTCCTGAAAATAAAATGGTCGGCAATAAACCGCATCATATCCTGCTTGCGCCTGCCGAAAAAGCCGGTAGCAGGCGTAAGGCCCAGTCCGGCAGGACCCAGGTCGCGGGATGATTCGGTCAGGGGCACAATGCCGATGCCGATAACGGGAATGCCCATCTTCTCTTTTACAAAAGGAATAGCGGAAAAAGTAACATCTGCGATCATCAGATCAAAGGGGAATGTCTTATAGATCTCCTGGATATCCTCATAATATTCCGTGGCGCGGGCAATAAAGAAATTGATCAGGTCAAAATTCAAACGGCTTACCTGGCGCTTGCAGTTGGCGCGTTCGGGCAACAGGTCGTCTATATTGTCGCCATTAACATTCAATGCCTTGGTAAAAGGATACCAGGGAATATCCATCCTGCGGAGCTTTTCTGCATAATTATCAGCAGCATACCACCTTACATCGTAACCAATACTTTTTAAATGCATGGCAAGGCCTGTGAGGGGATTAAAATGTCCGTCAGCAGGCACACAGGCAAACAGGATCTTCTTTCCACGACCGCTTCCGGGAAGCCCGTAATAATTGTTTCTTTCCATAATAACCGGTTTTATAATATTAATTGCAATAACAATATTAAAAACCGGTAGGGGAGTTGCCGGGGCAGGGATGTATGAACTGGCGCATCAGTGTCATCAGTTGACAAAATTATCTTTCATCATCTTCATTCTCATCATCCACACTGTACGGGTTATTCTCTTCATCTTCTTCGCCAATGGCTTCATTGGCATCATCTTCTTCACTGCCCGGCACATCAAGATCGCTTCCATTGTAGGCATTGCTGAATCCCTTTTCATTCAATGGGTCGCCATCTTCATCCGTACTGTCCAGCGCGGTATTTCTCAGGCGTTCTTCTTCCAGGCCGGGCATATGCTCGGCCGCCTCCTGCAACAAAGCGGCCTCTTCTGCCGACACATTCGATCCCGCATCGGCAATAATATCTTCATCCCGCGGATTATCCAGCACGGTAGCGCCTTCTTCATCGTCCGAGGAGATCGTCGTATCGGCATACTCGCGCATCCGGGGAGCGCGAATATGTTCCTGGCCGGGAATATCTTGTACGTCGGGGAGGTCCAGTGTGGTGGGTTCCTCCTGCATATTGGCTTCGTCGGCTGGCGAATCTGTCAGGTCGTCGGTATTACGGGGCGGCTTATTGGTTGGTTGAGGCTGCCTGGGCGTTGATCGGCTTGTTTTGGAGCCTGAAGTCTTCTTTTTCATGGTGCAGCTTTTAGGAAAGCACGCTAAAATCTCATGCCAGCATGCTAAAAGGCAATAGCAAACTGTGTAAGGAGTACACGGGCGCAATCAATGTCAGACCACTTACTCCACATTAGCCAATAAACTTGTCAAAGGGGTTCAACGTCAGATTAATATTGCTTTAAAAAACAAGTATTTTTTTAAAAGGGATGCGCGGGTGATTTCTTTTTTTGTATATCTTTGAATAGACCGAATTAGTAGCAGCGATATAGTTTAAGATTCTCCGTCAACATTGAGCGCCTGCCAATTGAAATTTTTCCCGATTTATTGCCAACGTATTGATTAACTCCGTGCCCTGGATCGCCCCCCTGTCCCTGAAGGAAAACGGTGCCAGTACCATTGCTGTCACATACAATGCGTCTGTTCAGTTTGATCACATATAAAATCTGATGGCATGAAAAAGCTGCAATACAATTACCTCCCTGCTGACGGTGCCAGCACTGGCAGGGCAACAAAAGGAAAAGCGCAACAAAAAACACCCGCAAAGAAGACCACTCCTGTTCCTCCCGATGAGGAAACGATTAGCCGCCTGAACGCTATTGCCCGTGAATATCCATTTTGCGTGTACTTCAAGCAAAATGATACCTCGCTTTTATAAGAGGTCAAAACCAACTGCTACATGCGAAAAGGCCGTCTCAACGCTGAGACGGCCTTTTCTGCTAATCCCTTCTAAAACTATTGGCATGGTTGTCATCTACCGGTAGCGATTGGAACCAAAGGATAAGGGGATAATTGGCCGACGGATCATAACTGTAATAAAACTTATTGTGGTCTGTCATGCCCTGCACTTCTTCGGCTGTGGCAGCACGGTTAATCGTCATTTTCCCGTTTTGCCATCCTCTATACCAGGCGTTACATACCTGGAGCTCCATTGTTTGTTCCGCTTCATCAAAAACGACGTTTCCGTACATTCTCGTTACAGCCTGAGTTCCGCTGTAATAACCACCATCCACCAATATCGTCAGTTCCGCATTCTTGCCATTGGCATCGAACTTCAGGTACTGACCGGTTTTGAAACCGGTGCCCACATACTTACCGTTATAAGAATCTACCACTACGGTAGAAGAGGCTGAACCCCGTACCCATCCTCCGGCGGCCCCGGCAGGGGCAGGGCTGCTGGGCAGGTTGCACGGACCGCCGCCCTGTTCATCTTTATCCTTATCACAACTACTGTTGAACAGCAGCGTACCTGCTGTGCAAACGATGAAAAATAACTTACGCATGGCTAATACTTTTATGCTTAATGATTAATGAATACCCAAAATAACCGCACGTTACCGGGCGGTAAAAGTATTGCCTGCCTGAATTGATAATAATGTTTGGTGAACTGAGTGATCTTTAATAGAAGGGCCGAGTTTACTGGTATAGCAAAGCGCTTATACGAAAAGTCTAGGTTTAAGAAAGGGGCAATAATGGGGCAAAACGGGCAACTATTTATCTTTTTTCAGTTTTTGACGTACTAACTCTTCTTTTATTTCCGTATTCAGTTCTGCTTCATAGCGTTTTCTCCGGGAAGTCCCTTTTTCGCCAAAATATTTGTTTTCAAGCTTGGCAAATGAAGCTGTTTTGGCAGAAGTTGTTTGGCTATTCTTTTCCATAAACTAAGCTTATGTATCTCTAAGATAATAATAAATCCATAAGTCAATGTTTCCAATAAAAAAAGCCCCCGCTTCAAACGGGGGCTTTACTATCAACAGTTATAGGTAATCAACAACTACAAAGTTCATCAACCCACTCATTACTCACCACTCACAGTTACGCTTCCGCCTCTGCATACGAGCTAACCGGCTCACAGGTGCAGATCAGGTTCCGGTCGCCATGGGTGTTATTCACACGGGCTACAGAAGGCCAGAATTTATTGGCGCGGATATACGCCAGCGGGAAGGCGGCTTGCTGACGTGTATAAGCGTGCTTCCACTCATCGGCAGTGATCACAAACTGTGTATGAGGAGCATGCTTGAGCGGATTATCTTTCTTGTCGGCCTTGCCTTCTTCAATTGCGCGGATCTCTTCCCGGATACTCAACAGGGCATCACAGAAACGGTCCAGTTCAGCCTTGTCTTCACTCTCCGTAGGCTCGATCATGATCGTGCCCGGTACGGGAAAGCTCATCGTAGGCGCATGGAAACCATAATCCATCAAACGCTTGGCCACATCTTCCGCTTCTATTTCAGCGCTCTTCTTGAAAGGACGCAGGTCTACAATAAATTCGTGGGCGCACTGGCCGTTATGATTGGTATACAGGATCTCGTATTCTTCCTGCAGCCTGGCGCGCATATAATTGGCATTGAGGATCGCATATTCAGTAGCCAGCTTTGTGCCTTCCTGGCCCAGCATACGGATATATCCATAGCTGATGAGCAGGATAGAAGCAGAGCCATACGGAGCCGCTGAAACAGCGCTTTTACTACCCAGTGAAACGTGTCCGGGCAGGTAAGGCGCCAGGTGTTGTTTCACACAGATGGGCCCCATGCCGGGGCCGCCACCGCCATGCGGGATAGCGAATGTTTTGTGCAGGTTGAGGTGACAAACATCGGCACCGATAAGACCAGGAGCTGTCAGGCCTACCTGGGCATTCATATTCGCGCCATCCATATATACCTGTCCCCCATGCTGGTGGATAATATCCGTGATCTCTTTTACTGTTTCCTCGTATACGCCATACGTGCTGGGGTAGGTGATCATTATACCGGAAAGCTCTTTACTGTATTGGGCCGCTTTTGCTTTCAGGTCTTCCACATCTATATAACCATTCTCCAGGGCTTTCACCACTACCACCTTCATGCCGGCCATTACAGCGCTGGCGGGGTTGGTACCGTGTGCGCTGATGGGTATCAGCATCACCTTACGGTGTCCTTCACCACGGCTTTCATGGTAATCCCTGATCACCAGCAGGCCGGCATATTCACCCTGCGCGCCGCTGTTGGGTTGCAGGCTGCAGGCATCGAATGCGGTGATCTGGCAAAGATATTCGCCCAGTTCAGTGATGATCTGCTGGTAGCCTTGTGTCTGGTCGGCAGGGGCAAAGGGGTGGATCTTGCTCCAGTGTGCCCAGCTTAAGGGGATCATCTCACTGGCTGCATTCAGCTTCATCGTGCAGGAACCCAGGGAGATCATCGAAGTATTCAGGGAGAGGTCTTTATTTTCCAGTTGCTTAATATAGCGCATCATCTCCGTTTCGCTGTGGTGGGTGTTGAACACGGGATGTGTTAAGAAAGGAGAAGTACGTGTTAAACCGGTTGGCAGGTGATACAGGCCTGCATCTTCGCTTACACTGAAGCCGGCCACATTGTGCTCATTGGGCTGGTCCAGCAGCAACAGGATATCCAGCACATCGCTCAGGGTAGTGCTTTCATCCAGGGAGATACCTACCAGGTTATTGCTATAATAACGGAAATTAATGCCGGCAGCTTCAGCTTTTACTTTGATGGCTGCACTGTCTTCCACTTTCAGGACGATCGTATCAAAGAAATTATCGTGTAATATTTCATAACCTTCTGACTGCAGCTCTTCTGCCAGGGCATTGGTCAGTACGGTCACGCGTTTGGCGATATCTTTCAGGCCGGCCGGGCCATGGAATACGGCATACATGGCAGCCATATTGGCCAGCAGGGCCTGGGCCGTACAAATATTGGAAGTGGCTTTCTCCCGTTTAATATGTTGTTCCCTTGTTTGTAAGGCCATACGCAGGGCACGGTCGCCCTGGGCATCAATACTTACACCGATAATACGGCCGGGAATATTGCGCTTAAACTCATCTTTGGCGGCAAAGAAAGCAGCGTGCGGGCCACCAAAGCCCAAAGGCACGCCAAAACGCTGGGCCGAACCACAGGCTACATCAGCGCCCAGTTCACCGGGAGGGGTCAGCAGGGTAAGCGCCAGCAGATCGGTCGTCATCACCACATACGCTTCTGCTTCATGTACCTTATTAATAAAATTGCGGTAATCTTCAATAGCTCCCTTGTCATTGGGGTATTGTACCAGGGCGCCAAAATAGCTCTTGTCAAGGGTCGCTGTTTTATAATCGCCAAATACCACTTCAATGCCTACCGGCACTGCCCGGGTAACCAGTACATCCTTGGTTTGCGGGAACGTCTCTACGTCTACAAAGAACTTCGGCCGGGTAATATGATCATGGTCTCTGTTCAGCGTGTTGAAAAACATCGTCATCGCTTCAGCGGCGGCCGTGGCTTCATCCAGCAGGGAGGCATTCGTAAGGGGGAGGCCGGTCAGGTCGGCTACCATTGTTTGGAAATTCAGCAGACTTTCCAGGCGGCCCTGGGAGATCTCAGCCTGGTAAGGGGTATATTGGGTATACCAGCCTGGATTCTCAAATACATTGCGGAGGATAACGCTGGGAACAATATTGTCATAATATCCCTGGCCAATATAGGTTTTGTAAGTCTTATTCTTCAGGGAAATATCTTTCAGTAATTGGAGGTATTCATGTTCGCTGATACTTGCCGGAATATTCAGCGCCTTATTCATGCGAATAGCCGGGGGGACTGTCTTATTTACCAGCGCTTCAAGGCTGGGTTCCCCGATTGTTTTCAACATTTGCCGGGTTTCGGATTCATGGGGGCCAATATGGCGATGGATAAATTCGGAGTTTTGCTTTTCAAACAGACTCATATATTGTATTAATTTCTAATTTCTGGTATTGGGGTTACCGCCCGGGAAGAAAAGAGGTGCAGGAAAAAGACTACCTCGGAATCGACCACAAACCTTTCGGTAACCCTTCTAAAAGGGTGCAAAGTTACTACGATTAATCCACACGAACAGGTGTTTGTGAGAGACGTGCATTAAATGGGGAAAAACCGTTGGAAGACAGAGAAATACAAGCTGCGAGCCATGAGCGGCGAGCTACGAGCTGGAAAGGCAGGCTGGTGTGGACAGTCTTAAGCGGATGTTTTGCAAAAGGACTTCGAGTTCAAAGCCTGAAGCCACCTGGCTACCCGGTTTTAGCTCGCAGCTCAAAGCTCGCGGCTTGCAGCTTTTACCGCAATAGGATCTTCCTCCAGCTCACCAACTACACCTTCTTCCTCCTTCCGCATCTGCTCACTCGTAAGGCGGCTGCCATCATGGCTCCAGCCCGGAGGACCGAAAACATAACCCCACTTCTCTTTCCAGCCAATATCGGAGCGGGAAACATCCTTGAAGATATTTTGCCATTCATGAAACACCACCGTTACGGGTGTTTCTTTCTCCACCGGTTTGCTGGTAAGCCCGTATTTAATGGGTTGATAGTGCTCCGCCGGTAACTCGGCCTGGAAAGTGCCGAACAACTTATCCCAGATGATCAGGAACATGCCCATATTCTTATCCAGGTACTTCGCATTCGAAGCATGGTGCACGCGGTGGTGGGAGGGGGTAACCAGTACATGTTCCAGCCAACCCATCTTACGGATCAGTTCAGTATGTACAAAAATGCCCCAGATCTGGGTGGCTGAGTAGACGAAAACAATATCTACCGGCGAAAAGCCCATCAGGGCCAGTGGTATAAAATAAATAAAGCGGTACAAGGGTTGAAACACGGAGGAGCGGAAGCCAACGGTAAAGTTCATGTGCTCTGAAGAATGGTGGGTAACATGAACAGCCCAGAACAACCGTATCTCATGGTCAAAACGGTGCAGCCAGTAGTACACAAAATCTTCCAGCAATACCAGCATAAACCAGTAAACCACTACATGACTGAATGAGAACAAATGGTGGCGGTAAAAATAATCCAGTATCAACAGGTATATGGCCCTGAACAGCAGGTCAATCGCGCTGTTCATCAGCATCAGGTAGCAGTTGATGGCAGTGTCTTTCCAGGAATACAACTTACGGTGACGGTAATTACTCAATAGCACTTCCAGCCCGATAATGATCAGGTACACCGGTGTGCTGATAAGAATGAGTATTTGCTCCCGTAGCGAGTCCATATGCAAGGAGCAAAAATAAGCATCTGGCAGTAAATCAATTGTCAAAAACTTGCTAACGGGCGCTACGAGGGCTTGTAGCGCTCTGCGAGGGCTTGTAGCCCCGCAGCCCTATTACGTTGCCTCCGGCAACAGGGCGTCAGCCCTTTCCTGATTGCGCCTTAATTCATTACTCGTCTTACGGCTGCCATCATGGCTCCAGCCGGGAGGACCGAATACATACTGTAATTTCTGCTTCCACGTAATACCGGGGCGACGCACATCTTTCCAGATGGCGCCCCATTCATGAAAAATAATAGCAGGGATCGTTTCCTTTGCCGGTGGGGTAGTGAGCCCATAACGGATCGCTTCATATTGGGTGGCCGGCAACTCTTCCTGGAAGGTGCCAAACAATTTATCCCAGAGGATGAACACAGTGCCCATATTCCGGTCCAGGTACTTCACATTGGAAGCATGGTGAACGCGGTGGTGCGAGGGGGTTACAAAAATAGATTCCAGCCAGCCCAGTTTACGGACCTTTTCTGTATGGGTTAAAATGGCCCAGATTTCCCCGATGGAATACACCAGTAAAATATCGGCCGGCTGAAAACCCAGTAAGGCGATAGGTATAAAAAATGCAAAGCGGTACAGTGGTTCCAGTACGCCCGCCCGGAAACCTACGGTGAAATTAAAATAAACAGAAGAATGGTGGTTCACATGTACCGCCCAGAAAAGCCGGCAGCTATGGCCCAGGCGGTGTAGCCAATAATGCATCAGGTCTACCAGCAGTAACAGGGCCAGCCAGTAAAAAAAAGAATGGGTAAGGGGGAAGAAACCGTAACTGAAAAAGAAAGTGAGCATGGCCAGGCTGATGCCCCGCATCACAACATCCATCCCGCCGGAAAATATACTGAGACAAAAATTATGGACCGTTTCACGCAGGTGATAACTGCGGGTATGATGGATATTGCTTAAAATGATCTCTGCACCTATGATCAACACGTAGAGAGGTGTAGTGATCAACACCAGTAATTGCTCATAAAGTGTTCCCATAATTCGGCAATATCGCAAAAAAAGTACCATACAATCGGCTGTAGGTTCAGTAACTTGCAGGGAGATAAATGATTTTGATCAATTCTAATGTTGTTTTAATATCCGGGGGGCTTATAAAGGGCTCTCGTGGAATGATTTAGCTGATGGATAAACCGGTACACGATAACTGGCAAAAAAAAGCGGCTGCTAACCAAAAGCAGTACAAACAATGGCTGAAGCAGGCCGATAAAAACAAAGTGTTGAAACAATTGCCCGCTTTGCATGAAGAAGCTTTCAGCAAAGTAGATTGTTTACAATGCGCAGCCTGCTGTAAAAACTATTCTCCCCGTTTTAAAACGCCCGATATAAAACGTATCAGTAAACACCTGCGCATGAAAGAAAGTGTGTTCATTGATACCTACCTTCGCCTCGATGATGAAGGCGATTATGTGACGAAATCTGCGCCCTGCCCTTTCCTCGGGGCCGATAACTATTGCAGCATCTACGAAGAACGTCCCTCTGATTGCGCGCGTTTCCCCTATACAGATGAAGATGTATTACTGAAAAGGCCCAACCTTACTTTGAAAAACTCCAGCTTTTGTCCTGCTGTGTACTACGTAATGGAAAAGCTCTTGTCTATAAAATAATCCATATATGCAGGGCGGTAAAGTTTTTTTTCGTATTATTCAGCTATTGCAAGGCTGTTGTATGTTTTAATAGCGGACTATTAATCGATAAATATTGAACATTAGAGATGTTTATTGGTTGTATTGCAATCGACACCCGATTAAAGACCATAAATTAACTGATGTCGCATTCCAAACTCATAGAAGACCTTGCGTTGATATTGGCTATTGCCGGTGTAACCACTTTACTATTTAAAAAGTTGAAGCAACCGGTAGTATTGGGGTATATACTGGCCGGCTTGCTGGTAAGTCCTAACTTTTCCCTGCTTCCCAATGTGTCAGACCTGGAGGGAGTGAAAGACTGGGCTGAGATAGGTATTGTGTTCCTGCTTTTCAGCCTGGGCCTTGAGTTCAGTTTTAAAAAGCTGGTAAAAGTGGGCGGTATTGCCGGCATTACAGGCATTTTTGAAGTGAGTTGTATGATAGGCCTGGGATACCTCACCGGCCGGTTGATGGGTTGGCCAACGATGGACTGTATTTTCCTGGGTGGTATCATTGGGATCTCCTCTACCACTATTATCATCCGTGCTTTTGATGAGCTGGGCGTAAAAACACAGAAATTTGCAGGCGCTGTATTGGGCATATTGGTGGTAGAAGACCTGGTAGCCGTGTTACTGATGGTATTGTTGTCAACGATTGCCGTGAGCCAGACTTTTGCCGGTGGGGAGATGTTGCAATCTGTTATGAAATTGCTTTTCTTTCTTTGTTTATGGTTCCTCTCCGGTATTTTCCTGTTGCCCACTTTCTTTAAATGGGCAAAACGATTGATCAATGATGAAACCTTATTGGTCATATCGCTGGGCCTGTGCCTGTTGATGGTAGTGGTAGCTACCCGTACAGGGTTTTCAGCCCCGTTGGGCGCCTTTATCATGGGCTCCATCCTGGCAGAAACTACCCAGGCGGAAAAAATTGAACACATCGTAAAACCGGTAAAAGACCTGTTTGGCGCTATATTCTTTGTATCGGTAGGTTTGCTGATCGTTCCGGCCGACCTGGTGAAATATGCTATCCCGGTGGGGATACTTACTGTAGTGGTGATCCTGGGAAAAACGGTCAGTGTTACCATTGGTTCCTTAATATCCGGGCAGCCGTTGAAGCAATCGCTGCAGGTTGGCATGAGTTTGTCGCAGATTGGTGAGTTCTCCTTTATAATAGCCAAGCTGGGGTTGGCACTGAATGTTACCAGTGATTACCTCAACCCAGTGGCGGTAGGGGTTTCGGTCATTACTGCTTTCACTACGCCTTACATGATAAAGCTGGCAGATCCCATGTACCACTTCCTGGAAAAAAAATTGCCTTTAAAATGGCGCACCGCCATTAACCAGTACAGTACGGGCGCCCAAACCATACAGGCAGAGAGCGACTGGAAGGTGGTGTTGCGATCATACCTCACTGTAATGCTCGTCAATGGAGTAATTTCTGTGGCCATCATTCTCTTGTCTGAACGGCTTTTGCTCCCTTTAATACAAAATTATGCGAATAACGGAGCGGCTTCCGCCATCATTACCTGTTTTATTACCCTCATCGCAATAGCTCCTTTCCTGTGGGCCCTTGCCATCAGAAGGATCCATTCCTTTGCTTATGCCAATTTATGGTTGGATAAAAAATACAATCATGGTCCGCTGGTATTACTGGAAGTAGTGCGCAACCTGCTATTGATCGTACTGGTAGGCTTCCTGGTCGACAGGCTCTTCAGCGCTATGATCGCTGTATTGGCCGTATTGCCCGTCATAGTGGTGGTATTGCTCATATTTTCCAGGCGGTTGCAATCCTTTTATTCACGCATTGAAAAACGCTTCTTATCCAACCTCCATGAAAGGGAAAATACGGCAGCACAGGGTTCGCGCGATCTTTCTCCCTGGGATGCGCACCTGGCTTACTTTACCATTCCTGCTGAATCGCCGGTGATCGGACAAACACTCCTGCAACTGGAATGGCGCGAACGGTATGGCGTAAATGTGGCTTCTGTAGAACGTGGTAAAAGGACTATCTATGCCCCTTCGCGTGATGTGATGATACATCCGCATGACAGGATAGCGGTGATCGGTACGGATGTGCAATTGGAAACTTTCAGGATCGTCATAGAGGTGGAATCGGAGGAAGTTGACCCCACACCGCATAAAGATGATATTATCCTCAATAAATTGATCGTAGATAATCATACCGATCTTCGCGGTAAATCCATCCGCGAGTCTGGCATCCGGGAAATAGCGCATGGCCTGGTAGTAGGCATTGAGCGGAATGGAGAACGTATCCTGAACCCCGATTCTGCCACCGTATTTGAGTGGGATGATGTGGTATGGGTGGTCGGTGAGCGCAGACTTATACAGAAGCTGGTGAAGGAGTAGGCATCAAGGCAAAGAGGAGCAAGTGGTAAATGACGAGTGGCAAGTGGTGCTGATTAGTTGGCGAGGTACACCAGAAGCCCACTAGCTACTTACCACTTGCCACTCGCCTTTTAATACTCAAACTTCCGCAGCTTCGGCGCCTTGAACCACATGGCCAGTACAACCAGTAAGGTCATAGAGCCGCCAAAGATCACTGAGGGTACAATGCCCATTAGCTTGGCGGCAACACCGCTTTCAACACTGCCGATCTCATTCGAGGAATTGATGAACATGGAATTCACGGAAGATACCCGTCCGCGCATATGGTCCGGCGTCTTTAACTGGAGGATCGTTCCCCGTACCACCACACTAATGCCGTCCATGGCGCCGCTCACCAGCAGCGCTACAAAAGAAAGCCAGTATATTTTCGACAGGCCAAAAGTGATAATGCACAAGCCATATCCTGCCACTACATACAACAGGATAAGCCCCTGCTTACGGCGCAGCGGGTAAAAAGTAAGCGCGAGGATCACGGCCATCGAGCCTATATCTGCGGCCGCATTCAGCCAGCCAAAACCAATCGAGCCTACATGCAGTATCTTCCCGGCGAAAAAAGGAATAATAGCTGTTACGCCGCCAAACAACACGGCCAGCATATCAAGCGTAAAAGCGCCCAGTAATTCCTTCGTGGCAAATACATACCGCAATCCCTCCTTCACGCTCTCCCAGGTCTTTTGCTCTGTATTCACATGCAGGTTGGGTTTGGGCTTGATACGCCATATGCTGAAGGCGGCAATCATCAGGTAACCAATAATGATCAGGAAAGAAACCGTATAACCAGCATACGCTACCAGCAGCCCGGCAGAGCCATGCCCCAGTACAGAGGCTGTCAGCCAGGTGGTGGAGCTCCAGGTAACAGCATTGGGCAAAACATCTTTAGGGACCAGTTGTGCCAGAATAGAACTGGCGGAAGGCCCCGTGAAGCTGCGTATAATACCGGTGCAGAAAATGATCAGGTAAATACCATATTGCACAAACCTTTTACCCAGATCATGTTCAACGCCGGGACGGGTAATAAAAAGCAGGCCCACCACACACAGCAGGTACAATACAATGCTAAGGAGCAACAGGGAACGTTTATCGCTTTTATCTACGACATGCCCGGAGTACAGGGCCAGTGAAATGGCAGGAATGGCTTCAGACAAGCCTACCATCGCAATCAGCAGGGGATCATCGGTGAGCAGGTACATCTTCCACAATACCAGCGTAGTCACCATACGCATGCCCATAATAAAGAAGAAACGTTGTGAAATGTAGTAGCGGAACTCCTTGATACGAACGGATGCAAACGGACTGTTGTGGCTTTGAAGATCAGTATCCATGGCCGCAAAAATAAAGGATTCCATGCATTGACAGTCTGAGCCTGTCGAAGGCGGTTAACAACTAATCTTCCCGCCTTCCCGTCTTACCGGCTAAGCCTATGGCAACGTAAGATAACGCTGGCCATAATCATGGTCTTTCTCCAGTGCGTCAATGATCACCTGCAGGTGCTTTTCATTGCCCAGGAAATCGGCATTGCTGGCATCTACAAACAACGTTTTAAGATTGTGTTGCTTGATATAATTGGTGTAGGTCTCTTGTATCTTAAACAGGTATTCATCGGGAATAGCCTGCTCATAAGAGCGGTTGCGTTTCCGGATATTCTGTTGCAGCTTATTCACGGGCGAATGCAGGTAGATCAGGATCTCCGGTTGGGGTATCTGCTGGTGAATGATCTCAAACAACTTCTGGTACAGGCGAAACTCCTCTTCGGGCAGGTTTACCTTGGCAAAAAGCAGGCATTTCGTAAACAGGTAATCAGTGATCGTTATACTCTGGAACAGGTCTTTCGTATGGATCAGTTCTTTCAGTTGCTTATAACGCTCGGCCATAAAGAACAACTCCAGCGGAAAAGCATACTGGCTGGGATTCTCATAAAACTTCGAGAGGAAAGGGTTATCCGCAAAGGCTTCCAGGATCAGGCGGGCATTGTATCGTTTGGCCAGTAAGTGCGCTAAGGTGGTTTTACCCGCCCCTATATTGCCTTCTATTGTTATAAAGTGATAATTCATAATGTATGGGAACTCAGGAGTCAGACCTCCAAAATAAAGGAAATGACTACATACATATTGGGTGTGAACATAATTTGTGGAAAAAATAAAGTCAGAAGCCTGAAGTCGGAAGTCTGAAGCTGGAATAAAGAGCATGAACTCCGAAGATCAGGATCTTCAGACCTCGGGCTTCAGACTTCAGACCACCGCTTCACTTCCAGCATATCCGGGCACTCCTGCAATAACTGATCAACACTTTTCTTCAATACCGGGTGTACCAACCCGGGGGCTATCTCCTGCAAGGGTGTCAATGCAAAACGGCGGTTCTGTACTTCCGGGTGGGGAACGGTCAGTGCCGGATCGTTAATAATAGCATCATTAAAAAATAATATATCAATATCAATAATGCGTGGCCCATACCTTTCCTGCCGCACCCGGCCAAGCAATACCTCTGTTTGCAGGATCTGTTGCAGTAAATGCGTGGGAGTAAAAGAAGTGCTCAACAAAAGCGCCTGGTTCAGGAAGGCCTGCTGATCTGTTTTGCCCCAGGCTGCCGTTTCATAAATAGCGGATTGCCGCACAACATGGCCGCCGCAGCTTTGGTCAATGGCGGTTACAGCCTGCCGCAGGTTTTCCCGCCTGTCGCCTACATTGCCGCCTATCAGTAAATACACATTATTCATATATTGCAGTCTGTCAAAGGGTCAAATATCTTTGAATTTTGTATAAAACCAAGTTGTTGATGAATAGCTTTTTCAAAATATTCTTTGCTTCACTGGCCGCCTTATTCCTGTTCACGATCATGGTGTTCTTCATGGCCCTGGGATTCTTGTCGGGACTGGCAACTCCGGAAAAAGAAGAAACAGGGGCCAGGGCCGTACTCGTACTCGACCTCTCACAGCCTTTCCAGGAGATCAAGATAGAGAATCCGCTCGCCGGCCTGGGGGGTGGCGAACGACACAGCATACCTGCTTTATATGACGTAGTGCGCCTCATCCGCGAGGCAAAAAGCGATTCCTCCGTAAAAGGCATTTACATCAAAAGTGGGATAAACGTGAATGGCTTTGCCGCCAGTGATGAGATCCGCAATGCCCTGCTGGACTTCAAATCAGGCGGTAAGTTCATCTATGCTTATGCCGATGTGATTACACAGGGCGCCTACCACGTAGCCAATGTAGCCAATAAAATATATTGTAACCCGAAAGGGGGGGTAGACTGGCGGGGATTTTCCATGCAGATGGTATACCTGAAAGGTACTTTGGAGAAACTGGAAATAGAACCACAGATCTTTTATGCCGGTAAATTCAAGAGCGCTACCGAGCCTTTCCGTGAAGATAAAATGACAGACGCCAACCGGCTGCAAACAGGCGTGATCCTGAATGACCTGTATGGACATTTCCTTTCACAAACAGCCGATACCCGTAAGATCGATACGGCTACCCTGCACCAATATGCCAATGAAAACCTTATCCAGTATGCAGCAGATGCCCTGAAATATAAACTGGTAGACGGGCTTAAATATGATGATGAAGTACAGGGCGAGATCAAGGACAGGTTGAAAGTGGACAAATTTGATAAGATCAACTTCATCAGCCTGGGTAAATATGCACAGGCGGTAGAGTATAAACAAAAAGGCAAAGAAAAGATCGCTGTCATTTATGCCCAGGGCGATATCGTTGACGGAAAGGGCGACCAGGAAAGGATCGGCGGGGAAACCTACCGCAACCTCATCCGCAAAGCCCGCCTGGACAAAGAAGTAAAGGCCATCGTTATCCGCATCAATTCAGGCGGAGGTAGCGCCATGGCCAGCGAGAACATCTGGCGCGAACTGACAGTGGCCCGGAAAGATAAACCCGTCATCGTGAGTTTTGGTGATGTGGCAGCCTCCGGTGGTTACTATCTTGCCTGTAATGCCGACAGCATTTTTGCACAGCCCAATACCATTACCGGTTCTATTGGCGTATTTATGATGCTGCCCAATTTGCAGAACTTCTTTAAAGACAAGATGGGCATGACCTTCGACGGTGTGAAAACCTCCCCCGATGCGGACCTGTTCACCGTGACCAAACCACTGACCCCCGCACAAAGGCAATATTTACAGAACGAGGTAGACACCATTTACCACAGCTTCAAGGAGCGGGTGGCTGATGGCCGCAAAATGTCTATTGAATTCGTAGACAGCATAGGGCAGGGGCGTGTCTGGAGCGGTACCCGTGCCCTGGAACTGGGACTGGTAGATCGTTTGGGCGGTCTCGATGCGGCTATTGCCAGCGCTGCCCGCATGGCAAAGCTCACCGACTATGGCCTGAAAGAGTTCCCGGAACCACTCAACATATTCGATAGGATCTTTGGCGATTACCAGCAAAATGCCAAACAATCTGCCATCAAAGAAGAACTAGGCCCCGAAGGAATGAAAACCTACAATACGCTCAAACGTGCAAGAGGTATGATAGGCATATCACAGGCCAGGCTGCCTTTTGATTTTACAATAAACTGAGGAACTTCAGACTTCGTGCTTAAAAGCATAGTTTTGCTGCTCATTTAACAGCTACCCCCGCATATGCCGCAACCATACAATCAGCTCAGAGCTATGCTGGCCATTACCAAAGCCAGCCTCAAAGCTGTTTTCAGAAGCCCCAGTGCCGTCGTATTCAGTTTTGCCTTTCCCATGATCTTCATATTGATCTTTGGGTTCCTGGGGGGAGGTGGCGGTATCAACCTGCGCATTGCATTCGACAGGCAAACGGATACTACCAGTGCTTTGTACCAGGCCGTTAAAAATGTTCCCGGCATACGGATCATACAGAAGGATGATAAGGAACTGACAGAAGACCTGGAAAAAGGCAGGATGACAGCGATTGTGCGTATTCAAAAAAGCAGGGACTCTTTATCCTCCTGGAATATCAGCTTCAAAAGTTCAGGAGCGGTCAATCCCCAGAATGTGCAGGTACTGCGTTCCATATTTGAGTCCATCATCAAACGCATGGATGAGGCCATATATGCCGACCGGAAAACCGTGGCTACGATCAGTAATAACGTAGAGAAAATACCCGGCCGGGTGTATCGTACCATTGACTTTATCTTGCCCGGCCAGCTCGGCTTTTCCTTATTAAGCGCCGGTGTATTCGGGGTGGCTTTCATTTTCTACAACCTGCGGCAAACGCTTGTATTGAAACGCTTTTTTGCCACCCCCATCAAGCGTTCTTACATCTTGTTGGGAGAAGGATTGAGCCGGGTGATCTTTCAGATGATCACCGCCGTGGTGATCTTACTGGCGGGGCATTTCTTCTTTAAGTTTACCCTCATACATGGCCTGGTCTCCTTTATTGAATTGCTCATCCTGAGTTTTATAGCGCTGGTTGTATTTATGGGATTTGGTTTTGTAGTGAGTGGTATTGCCAAAAACGAAAGCGCCATACCGCCGTTGGCCAACCTCTTTACCCTGCCTCAGTTCCTGCTGGCAGGAACCTTTTTCCCGATTGACAATTTCCCTTCCTGGCTGCAACCCATTTGCCGGGCGCTGCCGCTTACCCATATGAACGATGCCATGCGCAATGTGGCTTTTGAGGGGGCGCACCTCACGGATTGCGGCAAACAACTGGGGGTACTGGCTATCTGGGGGGTATTTTCCTATGTAGCTGCTATCAAAACATTTAAATGGGAATAAGCTTTCCTTTCTAAAATATCCAATATGCGTTTTGTAAAATTAGGGTTGATCAGTATCGTAGCATTATCTATAGTGATATTCCTCCTGTCGCTGCTCATCCCTTCGCAGGTGCGTATCTCCCGGGCTATCAACATCACCGCGCCGAAAGACAGCATCATCCACCAACTGTCCGATCTGCGGCAATGGCAGCAGTGGAATGAATTCACCGGGAGCCCTGAAATAACCAATCCCCGGTATAGTAACAATGCCTTTACCAGTGATAACCTGCAGGTGCAACTCGTGTTGGTAAAAACAGATACCATTACTACGTTATGGCGGCAGCAAGGTGGCAGGGAAATTGCAAGTGGATTTACATTGCATCAGGCCGGTAATACGGCTGTTGTGCAATGGTATTTTGATTTCCGGTTAAAATGGTACCCCTGGGAAAAATTCGCCAGCATTATTTTTGATAAGCAATTAGGACCGTCAATGGAGCAATCCCTTGCCGCCCTCAAAAAGACGCTGGAAAAAACGCCCTGATCCCTTAATTTCATCCTACACTAAAATTAAATACGATTATATGAAAAAGCTATTGTTCCTTGCTGCCATCGCCATTGCTACTACTACACTTTTCTCAACCGATGCTTCCGCGCAGGGCGCTCCAAAAAGTCCGCATGACACTGTAACTGTGAAAGATATAAAGGTTACCTATGGCCGTCCCTCTAAAAGAGGACGTGAAATTTTCGGCGGATTGGAAAAGTACGGAAAGGTTTGGCGTACCGGCGCCAACCAGGCTACTGAGATCACTTTTGCCAAAGACGTAACCTTCGGCGGTAAACCGGTAAAAGCAGGCACTTATACTTTATTTACTATCCCCAATGAAAAGGAATGGACAGTGATCCTCAACAGCCAGTTGAAACAGTGGGGTGCTTATAAATACGACGAGATCAAGGGTAGTGATGTACTGCAAGTAACAGTGCCCGTTAAGAAGCTGGACAAAGTGGTAGAACAGCATACCATCCGTTTTACACCCAAGAATGACCTGATCATCGAGTGGGACCAAACACAGATAACTGTGCCCATTAAAGCATAACACCTGGTACAAAATAATATCAAAAGGCGACCCGAGGGTCGCCTTTTTGTTTGGCCTTGAGTCACAAGCAGCCGGGATGGCAGCCAGGTTGCCTGGAAATGGGTATGGAATGAGTGGGGGATGCTCAGCATATGGTCTAAGTATTGCCTGAACCTTGCACTGGTTCCCTATAGAACTATACCTATTCAGAGCACTCCAGTGCGCTTTTCAGGGCATTCCCTGGCCCTGTTTAGCGCACTCCATTCCTGGTAGGGTATACCATAGTTACAATTCCTTCCCAATTTGGGAAGGAGTTGTGTACAATCAGGGTTCCTTCCCGGTAGTTACAATGCCGTTTAAACGCAGTCTAAGGCCCCCTTTGCGGCCGGATCGACTTCTGGTAAGGAAAAGGGGTTGGCTGATCAAAAAAGGTAACTATGCGCCTGTAATAAGATGCTAAATTTCCAAGGCAGCCGGTAAAAATGGACCAGGATAAGTAAATTGTGGTAACTATAACCCTAATCCATCAACTAACCATGGGACTTTTCGACTTCGGGAAACTTAAAAAAGCAACAACATCTTCTGCCACAGCAGTAGCTATCCTGTTCCTTTCATTGTTTATGAATGTCTGTACCGCTCAGACAAAAACTATTGACTCTACCAGCCACGGAAAGAACATTAAAGAACAGGCAGACAAGATGGGGCAATCCTTATTAAAAAAAGATTACAAAGGATTTGCTGTATATACTTATCCCAAAGTGCTGGCCATGATGGGAGGTGAGGGTAAAATGATCGAATTCCTGGAAAAAAGCGCCAAAGAAATGGCAGCCGAAAAAATGAGTATCAGCAAGGTAACTTTTGGCGAACCTTCCAAAATAATCACCAACGGAAAAGAGCTGCAAGGCACCATCCCCCAAACCATTGAACTTAAAATGCCGGATGGCAGGCTTGTCTCCACGTCTACCCTCATTTTTATTTCAACAGATAACGGAAAGAAATGGTATTTCCTGGATACTTCCGGTAAGGATATACAAACCATGCGGAAAATATTTTCCAACCTAAGCGAACACCTGATAATCCCTAAAAAGGAAGAGCCGGTATTGCATGATAACTAAAGAGTAGATACAACAAATTATAAACCCTGAACAAATGAAGTATGCTCTTCTGTTTTTACTCTTACTGACGATTGCCGGTGGTGCCTTTGCACAACGTACGGTGGAAGGATATTACATCACACAGGAGAATGACTCGGTGACAGTGCAAATGAAAGTACCGGCCTTTCTGCTGGGAGGAATTAACTTTAAAAAGTTGCGCAAAGGCGTGGAGGCTATGGATAGCCTGAACGGTGCTAAACCAATAACACCGGTTGATGTGAAACGCATTGGGTTTGTCCATAAGAATGATCAATACCAACTGGTTTCAAAACCTGAAAAAGGTGGTTCCCTGGCTTTTTTGCAGCCTGTCATTGTGGGGCCCAAGGCAAGTCTTTACCAATATGATCAGGAGGTGTCATCAGGAATGAACCATACCACGACGCAGGAGTTTTATACTTTTGAAAGACAGGACGGCACCCATTTATTCCTGACCAATTTTGCCAGCCTGTCTACCTTCAAAGAAAAACTGGGAGCGTTCTATGGCAGCAGTCCGGAAGTGCAGCAACTCATCAACAGCAGCTTTGAAGCCCGCAGGCATATACAAAGGGATATCAGGAAAGTAGTGGAAGCGGTGAATAAATCATAAATCTTATCATTTCAAACCTACCAGGGATGAAAATACTGACTACCATATTCCTCCTTTTAGCAGCGAATGCCACCTGGGCACAGCATACCTATGAGGAGCTGTCAGACAAAGCATTTGACTTTTATTTACATAAAAACAAGTTTGACTCAGCCTTGTTCTATTACCGGCAAATAGATCAGCTATTCCCGGATGAACGGCCGGTATATACTAACGGGCAGATAGCAACTTGTTATTTGAAATTGGGAGACACGTCGAAAGCAGAAAAATACTACCTCCGTTGTTTGTCATTTGATAAAAGTCTGGACTCAGTGGGGCTCTCTCAGACGCGTGCTAGTTTTGCTTTATTTGATATTTACTACGCACGACAACAGTTCAGACAGGCCCTGACCTACCTGGAATACACAAAAACAAAGTTCAAACCACTGAGGCCCTTGTGCCAGGGTACACATGGAGGATATGAACAAAAGCTGACATTCGCTTACAAAAAATCACTGTGCCTTTACGGACTTGGAGAAAAAGATAGTGCCATCAGTGCACTGGCCCCTTATATATTCAGGCCAGTCTGGGATGTATACCTCGATTCGGTGGAGTATGAAACAATGTCCCGGTATTTTGTCAATACGGTTTTCGAATTATATGGTAAAACAAAGGCAAAAGCACATCTTCAGGACGCATTGAACCAATTGGTCTATAAAACTCACTATGACGAGCAGTCAGGTATGATCTTTTTCGCCGCAGATTGCTCTATCAGATTTCTAAACACAACAATAAGCCTTTATCCAGGTGGGGGGTGCCAGGTAGATAAAAAAGGAGATATCCCGGAATATTATTCAAAAGAGACCTTATTGAAAGAATTTGTTGACTCTCCTGCCTATCAATATATCATGACGGATGACCTTATTACTATTTTGGATAGATAGTCTGTAGCTCCCCCAATAGCTCCCTGATCACCTCATACACTTTATTCAATTCATTTTCTGTAATACAATAGGGCGGCATCAGGTATACCGTGTTGCCCAGCGGACGTATGTAAACGCCTTTGGACAGCGCTTTTTGCGTGATCACCTTACCGATCGTATTCAGGTATTCATCCTTTCCCTGTACAATCTCAAACGCGAACAGCGTACCTAAAGAACGGATGTTTTTGGTAGCCGAAGGAAAAGCCGTTGCCAGGGAAGCGGCAAACTGCTGGTGCTGCTGCCCGATACGCTCAATGCTGCGGAGGCAGGTTTCTTTTTCCAGCAGGTCCAGGCTGGCCAGGGCAGCCGCGCAGGCCAGCGGATTGGCGGTAAAAGAGTGGCCATGGAAAAATGTTTTCAGGGTATCGTCCTGCAGGAAGGCTTCATAAATACGGTGGGTGCAGGCTGTTACCCCCAATGCCATGGTGCCGCCGGTAAGCCCTTTCGACAGACAAATGATATCTGGCTGTTCTTCCATGTAGGAAGAGGCAAACAACTTACCCGTTCTGCCAAATCCCGTCATCACCTCATCGGCAATACAGATCACCCCTTGTTCCCGGCATTGTTTCAGCAAGGCATTCAGTCCGGCCGCTTCATACATTAGCATGCCGCCCGCTCCCTGCACCAGGGGCTCATAAATAATACAGGCCACCTCATCCCAGGGGATAGACGCCCATTGCTGACTATCCACTGCCGATTGCTCCCGCCCGTTGGCGGGACCGACTGCCGGTGTATCTATAAACACCACCTCAAACAGCTTTTCATGGAAGGCCCGGGTAAATACGCTGCGGTCGCTTACGCTCATGGCGCCAAAAGTGTCGCCGTGGTAAGAATTATTGAAAGCCAGTACTTTATTGCGTTTTTTATGGTCCTTGTTCCACCAGTACTGGAGGGCCATTTTCAGGGCTACTTCCGTGGCGGTGGAACCATTATCGGAGTAAAAAATACGGGAAAATTGGCCGGGCAGCACATTTAGCAGGCGTTCTGCCAGTCTTACCGCCGGTTCATGGGTAAAACCGGCAAAAATTACCTGTTCCAGCGTCTTTGCCTGCTCATATAATTTTTCTGCAATATAAGGGTGCGCATGACCATGAATAGTTACCCACCAGCTACTGATAGCATCTATATAGCGGTTACCGTCTGCATCCGTTAAATAACATCCTTCACCTTTTACTATGGGAATCGGATCCGGCATGTATTTTTGCGGGGTATATGGGTGCCAGATCACTTGTTTGTCCCTGGCTTTCAATGAATTTGGCATAGGAGGGCAAAGGTATAACACTTATGTCACCCCTGGCAATGTCATCCTGAGCTTGTCGAAGGATCATTGAAAAAAAGCCGGAGTGCAACGGTTGTGCTTTGTAAACTGTCACCCGTAGTAATAGAGATGGATTATCACAGGCTGGTAAAAGAATGTTTGAAAGGGCGACCGGAGGCCCAGCGACAACTCTACGAGCATTTCGCCGAGGGTATGTTGGGCATCTGCTATCGGTATACCAAGTCTATGACGGATGCGGAAGACGTATTACAGGAAGGATTTATCAAAGTATTCAAACACCTGGACCAATATAAGTTTGAAGGCGAATTAGGGGGATGGATACGGCGTATTATGGTGAATACAGCGCTCAATTACCTGAAAAAGAACAGCCGTTACCAAACCGACCTTGCCTATTTCGACACAAGCCTGCATCCCGTGTCGGCTGATAACCCCGAAGTGAAACTACTTGCCAAGGACCTGGCAGAACTGATACGCCAGTTGCCCACCGGTTACCAGACAATTTTTAACCTGCATGCAGTAGAAGGTTTTTCTCATGTAGAAATCGGGAAGATGCTCGGTATTAACGAAGGCACTTCCCGTTCACAATATGCCCGTGCCCGTGCTTTGCTCATCACCTGGTTGAGAAAGCAGAATATGGAAACCAAAAATGAAACTTATGTCCGACCATGATTTTGAAAAACAGGTACAGCTAAAGATGGAGCAGCTCAGGCTGCGCCCGTCCAATGCTGTGTGGGCCGGGGTGGAAAAGAATATCCGCAGGGATAAACGCCGCCGCCGGATGATTATATGGATTCCGTTATTACTCCTGTTCATGGGGGCCGGAGGATATATTGCCCTGCAGGGAACATCCCGTTCTGCCAAACAGGACCTGGTACAACAATCAACGCCTGCATCCGCTGCCTCTTCCACACAAAATGATAATCTATCGGCCAAAACATCTACACAGACACCTGACCATACTACTCCTGCCCATCCTTCAAAAGATAATAGTTCCGTGCCTTCCGGCAACCAGGCTACCGGCACCACGACCGGCGAAACTGCCAAAGCAGTGCTTGCACCCGCTGGTGATCATAACCAGCCGTCAGTAGCAGCCCACACCGCTGATCCCGTGAAGACAGACAAAGCCGTAACAATAAAGCGATCAGAAACGCCTGTTAAAAAGAATACGCGTAAGCCGGTTATCAATGACCAGGCCCGTGTATATACAACAGTGATAAAGCACCCGGTGCGGAAAACGAAAAAAGACAATCCGCCGGTTACTCATGTGCCGGTGATCACGGATAAGCTGGCTGACGCACAACAACAAACAACTGAACAGATTGATAGTGCAGCCCTGGCCATAAACAACGATACAAAACAAGTGGATTCGGCCGTAGTAGTGTCATCTGTTACAGCCGATAGCAGTATCGCTGCCGTTACCGGCATTGACAGTGCGGTAAGTAATAGCACCGTGGCTGCAACAAATACGATAGACAGTGCCGCTATCAATAAAAAGGTAGTTACTGCATCACTGTCCGATTCACCCGTTGTAACAATAGCAAAAGTGCAGCCGGAGAAAAAGAAAAAGTCCTCCAAATGGCAATGGGGCATTCAGGCAGAAGCAGGCTATTCAGGTGTAACGGATGATGGCTTATTCAGTTTGGAAAAAGAAGCGCCGGTGGCAGACCTGGCCGCCGCGCCTCAATTCGGTGGTAATACGATCACTTATGCGCCCCAATTCCCCAGGCCGGTCACCAAGCCGTCTTCCATTACCATGGGCCCCGCTTTCTCTGTTGGTGGATTTGTACAACGTACTCTGTCAAAGCGTTTAAGCCTTTCTGCCGGTTTACAATATAGCTACCTCAGCTCCCGTATGGTGGTAGGTAGTAAAGTGAACAGCAACAGAACGGTGAACCGCGCTCCCTCCACATCGCAGTTGGTGTCGTCTTATTACAATGGCAACTATAGCCAGGAGTATACGAATAAATATCATTTTATAGAACTGCCCATCACCTTACATACCCGGTTGAATAAAGGCAAACGGTTACCGCTTGTATGGGATGCCGGTTTCTCTGTATCAAAATTACTTACCACTACAGCCCTGCATTATGATGGCCTGGGCGGAGTGTATTATGAAGACAATGCACTATTCAATAAACTGCAATGGGCGGTTTCTACCGGTTTTAATTTTGGATTGTTCCCGCAGTCCAAACATCCGGTAATGATAGGGCCTATGATACGTTATAACGTCAGCGACTTGCTTAAAAAGGATTATGCGATCGGCCAGTATTTATGGTCAGCGGGTCTGCGGGCAAGCGTCCTGATTAAAAAATAAATAACAGGCAACGCTCTTTCTTCTTTCACTGTCAACAAGAAAAACCCTTTTTATGACGTGGAAGAATCAAAACTACCTGTTATGGGTAACGTCTGCGCTATTATTGCTGTCACTCAGCAGTTGTTTCAAAGACCATTGCACACGTACCTACACGCTTTACGCGCCTGTATATAAAACGCTTACCGAGGTAAGGCAGGGTATGAAGAACCAGCCGGCGCGGGCATTGGAATATCCTGGTAAATTATACATCTACGGAAATTATATCTTTCTGAACGAGCAGGAAAAGGGTATCCATATCATTGATAACAGCAACCCTGCGGCGCCTAGGAATATTGCCTTCATTAATATCCCGGGTAATGTTGACCTGGCAGTAAAAGGCAATACCTTGTATGCCGATTCCTGGGGCGACCTCGTAGCCTTTGATATCAGTAATCCACAGGACATAATAGCTAAGAGCTTTCTTGATAATGTGTTCCCGCATCGTAGAATGTACTATGCCTATTATAATTATAACCCCAATAACCCCAATGCTCCGGTCAATCCTGATTCAGTAAAAGTTATTGTTGACTGGACATCAAGGGATACTACAATAGAATGTGAATCTTACCAACACCTGTATGAAACTTACTATTCACTGGCGAGTGCTGATCAGTCCGGTAGCTTTGCTTCCAAGAACCTGGGTGGTGGGCAAGGTGGTTCCATGGCCAGGTTTACCCTCGTCAACGATTATCTGTACACGGTGACCAGCTACTCGCTCAATACTTTTGATGTATCCACACCACAGCAGCCTGTATTGTCGGGCACAACCAATATCGGCGGAGGTATAGAAACGATCTACCCGTTCAAAGGCAAATTGTTCATAGGGTCTACGGCTGGCATGTTCGTCTATGATATATCCAGCCCTGCTGCACCGGTTAAAACAGCTGCCTTTGCCCATGTCAGTAGCTGTGATCCGGTAATAGCTGATGATAAATATGCTTACGTAACACTGCGTTCCGGAACAGCCTGCCAGGGTTTCACCAACCAACTGGATGTCCTTGAACTGGGCAATAACTTTACCGCTCCCACACTAATCAAAACCTATCCTATGACCAATCCGCATGGGCTGGCCAAAGACGGTAACCTGTTATTCATCTGTGATGGTAAAGATGGCCTCAAGATATATGATGCCGCCAACGTGGGCGCTATCAAACTGCTGAAGAAAATTGATGATATCGAGACTTTTGATGTCATCGTTTTCGACAAGCGTGCGCTGGTAGTGGCCAAAGACGGATTGTATCAGTACAACTATGCCAACACAGGTAATATTAAACTGCTCAGCAAAATTAACCTGAATAGAAAACAATAATACAGTATGCGCAGGAATATTGCAGGGATCATAGTGATGCTTTGTTGCTTTACCGCAACAGCCATCGCACAAACAGATAGTACGGGCAAGGCGGTCAAAAAAGGATGCTCCTGTACATTTAGTTCTATTAATCAGGTTGGTCTTTTAACAGGGGAGACAGGTTCTTACTTTCTGGCGCAAACGATTAACGGAATAAAATATAAAACCTGGTTTGCCGGAGTAGGAGTGGGATTGGATTTTTATAAAGTACGGGGTGTACCGGTATTCCTGGATGTCCGGAAAGACCTGCTCAATAAAACAGCTACGCCGTTTATCTACGTGGATGGGGGTATTAACTTTTCATGGCCTACGGATAAGGATAAAGGCGGGGAAGACCGGTGGAAGTTCAACAACGATCTTTACCTTGACGCAGGGCTTGGATATAAAAACAACTTAGGTAAAGGCCATGCGCTCCTGGTGAGTGTGGGCTATAGCCTGAAGATGATAAAACAGAAGTATGCCCCTTACGAGATATGTCCACTCTGGGGAGCATGTTGGCCCACCAGTAAAGAAGTATATAAATATACTTTCAACAGGTTGTCGTTGAAAGTAGGCTGGCAGTTTTGATGATGTCAGGCTGAGCCTGTCGAAGCCCTTCGACAGAGTTTATCCCGCTTTGCGGGACTCAGGGTGACAAGGTTGTTTATTTATCCCTGAATGTCAGTCCCCGGGTAAGGCGGTTAATAGCTTCAGCTATCCGTTCTACCCGGGTTTCTTCTTTTTTGGCGCTGTAGATCCAGTCAATATATTGTTTCTGCTCACTTTCGGGAAACCCATAAAATGTTTTGTGGGCAGCGGGTTCATCCCGCAGGCATTCCAGCAGGTCGGGTGGGATATCCAGGGGATCATCGTCGGCATACAATACCAGCTTCACCTGGTCGCCTTCACTTTTTTTTATCTGCTTACGGATCTCCACCTTTACGGGCATAAACATGCTGCCATTGGTCATGGGCATCAGGTTAAAGGGTTTCAGCTCATAATCATCAATAAGTCCCTTTACCTGCACCATACCCCTTTTCCCCCGCATATCAGGTGTTATTTCTTTTATAACGATGTAGGTCCAGCCCCCTTTGCCGGGCATTCTTTGCAGCCTGTACTTTTTATTCACCAGCGGCTTCTCCATGCGATGTGTTTTGTAAAAAGGTTAAGTTACGTTGTATACCCTGGAATTTGGAACGCTTGAGCGGAGAATGCCGGAAGATCTTTTTAAAGGAATCTTCCGTGAGCGACTGCCATTCGGCAGTGGTAAAGTTGAGCAATTCAGGGATAGGCGTGAATTCAATTTCATGGGTAGGCCGGGAAAACCGGTTCCACGGACATACATCCTGGCAGGTATCACAACCAAAGAACCAGTTGTCAAACTTATTCTTCATATCCCCGGGGATCAGCTTTTCTTTCAGCTCAATCGTAAAATAGGAAATACATTTACTGCCATCCACTACCTTATTGTCCAGTATGGCATCAGTGGGGCAGGCGTCAATACACTTACGGCAGGTGCCGCAATAATCTTTCGCAAAAGGATCATCATATTGCAAAGGAAGATCGGTAATAAGGGTGGCGATAAAGAAAAAGGAACCGGCTTGTTTGGTAAGCAGGTTACCATTCCTGCCCACCCAGCCCAGCCCGCTGCGCTGGGCCCATGCCCGCTCCAATACAGGCGCCGAATCCACAAAGCCTCTTCCATGTACTTCCCCGATGTGTAGTTTTATTAAGGCCAGCAGCTTATTGAGTTTCTCCCGGATCACTTCATGGTAGTCTTTTCCGTAGGCGTATTTGGAAACTTTGAGCGATTCCGGTTCCTGTTGTTCCGCCGGATAATAATTCAACAGCAGGGTAATGACCGACTGGGCGCCGGGTACCAGCTTTGTTGGGTCTATCCTTAGCTCAAAATGATTTTCCATGTATTGCATGGAGCCATGCATACCTTGATGCAGCCAGTTTTCCAGCCGCCGGGCATCCTCCTCCAGCCGCTGCGCCCGGGCTATGCCGCAATAATCAAACCCAAGCTGTGCAGCATAAGATTTAATAAGCGCGGTATGTTGCTCAGTTTTAAGCATCTTGTATTTCCTTCTGGATTCTGTTCTTTAGTTCTCCAGGTGCAATTTATGAAAGATAAAATGCCTAAATTGGCTACCCATACAAAAAAACACTTCACTAAATAAAACGATTGTGAAATATTTACTTGGTTTTGATATTGGCTCTTCCTCCGTTAAGGTCGCTTTAATAGAAATAGCCAATGGTAAAATAGCGGCCACGGCCTTTTCCCCTGCTGATGAAATGCCCATTGCAGCCCCTAAAACCGGGTTTGCCGAACAGGACCCCGACAGGTGGTGGCAGGAACTGCAGCATGCCCTGCAAAAAGTACGGCAGCAGGTTGCTTTCCAGGGCGATGAAGTAGCTGCTATTGGTATCTCTTACCAGATGCATGGCCTTGTTTGCGTGGACAAAGCAGGAAAGCCTTTGCGTCCCTCCATTATCTGGTGCGATGGCAGGGCTGTAGCATACGGCAATAAAGCCTTTGAAGCATTGGGCGAAGATTTCAGTCTATCCAACTTCTTAAACTCTCCGGGCAACTTTACGGCCTCCAAGCTAAAGTGGGTCAAAGAAAATGAGCCGGAGCTCTATAAAAAAATACACAAGGTGATGCTGCCGGGTGATTACATCGCCCTGCGCCTGACCGGTGAAGCGACCACTACGGTTTCCGGATTGTCGGAAGGCATCCTGTGGAACTTCAAAACAAGGTCCGTCGCCAAAGAATTACTGCAGTATTATGGTATAGACGAAAACCTCTTATCATCCATGGTGCCCACGTTTGGTGAGCAGGGTAGGTTAACGGCCGAAGCTGCCGGCATCCTGCACCTGAAAGCAGGTATACCGGTGAGTTACCGGGCTGGCGATCAGCCCAATAATGCTTATTCGCTCAATGTACTGCAACCCGGTGAAGTAGCCGCTACAGCCGGTACTTCGGGTGTGGTGTATGGGGTAACGGATAAGGTGGAATATGATCCTAAATCGAGGGTGAATACTTTTGTACATGTGAACCATACCGATGCGCAACCCCGTTATGGCATACTACTATGTGTAAATGGTACCGGCATCCTCAATAGCTGGCTGCGGAAAAACTTCTTTGCTGCGGCCAGCTATGCCGATATGAATGCATTGGCAGCCGCCGTATCGCCTGGTGCGGATGGCCTGCAATTCTTCCCTTTTGGCAATGGGGCCGAACGTGTATTGGAGAACAAGGATATGGGCGCTATGCTGCGTGGATTGCAGTTCAACAGGCACGACCGCGGGCATGTGGCCCGGGCTGCCCAGGAAGGTATTGTATTCTCCTTACAATACGGTATGGAAGTGATGCAGCAAATGGGCATGCAGTTAAAAACCATCCGGGCAGGCCATGCCAATATGTTCCTCAGTGAAGTGTTTGGTAAAGTGTTTGCCAATACTACCGGATGTACGGTGGAGCTGTACAATACAGATGGCGCTGCCGGCGCCGCCCGGGCGGCTGGTGTAGGAGCAGGTATCTATCCCGACTTTGTATCCTGCTTTACCGGCATGAACGTGATCAAAAAACTGGAACCGGAGAAAGGCCTGCAGGAGCAGTATAGAAATATTTATGGAGCATGGAAGCATATGTTACAATCAAATCTATAAGCCTGGCGGCTGTATTATAATTTTTAAAACCGATTGCTTATGACTGAACCCATTCTTTCTGATTATGACAATCAATACAGAATTTATGATTCATTTGCGAAGAAAATGGAAAGGCTGATTGGGGAGTTATTAATGGAAAAGTCAATAAAGGTACATTATATATCTGGACGATCAAAAGATAGAGAAAGTCTTAAAAATAAAATTATGAGTAAGGCTGGCAAATATGCTAACCTTACTGATATTACAGACTTAGCCGGTGTAAGAATCATTACCTATCTGGAAAGCGATGTGGATATTGTTGCAGATTTGATTATTGCAGAGTTTGAAATAGATAAAGAAAACTCAGTTGATAAAAGAAAGCTCCAAACAAATGAATTTGGTTATAAGTCGCTGCATTACGTGATCTCTCTCAATAGTCCAAGAAAAGATGTAACAGAATATAAATCGTTTAATGATCTTAAATGTGAAATCCAGATTAGGTCAATACTTCAACATGCTTGGGCAGAGATAGAGCACGATTTAGGATATAAGAGTAAGAATTCGGTACCAGAAGTGTATCAAAGGGATTTTAACAGGTTAGCAGCGCTTTTGGAAACAGCGGATAAGGAGTTTGATAGGCTAAAAACGCATTTGATAGGTTATGAAGAGGTAGTTGCAAAACTTATAA
Organism: Paraflavitalea devenefica; assembly: GCF_011759375.1. NCBI lineage: Bacteria > Pseudomonadati > Bacteroidota > Chitinophagia > Chitinophagales > Chitinophagaceae > Paraflavitalea > Paraflavitalea devenefica. Next base: position 859,192 of record NZ_JAARML010000003.1, read on the forward strand.
AGGATGCGCCGCAAGACGTAGATATTAACCAGGCATCTTTGCATGCATTTCTTAAATCTAATAGGGTTTTGTTACTAATTAGAGCCCTTGCTGAGAACAATAATATCACTATTTACGAGAGCAAGGATTTAACCTATAGTTTACAAAAATTTGAATATTTGGGTATTAAGACAATTAAACAGCTTGAAGGGTGTATAAACAAAAATGAAATTAAACTTATTCAATTTGCAAATTCGTTTATACAAATGACGATTTCAAATGATATACAAAAAGTTTTTTCATTAACCAAATTGCCAGAAAATTTACCTTTTACAATCTTCCAACATTTCTACGCCGCTCAATCACTCGATAAGGAATATATAATGGGTTATATGGGAGATGCAGGTTCTAATTTAGACCAAACTGTTCGAAGTAATCTTGCTGAGGCCTTCATACAGATGTATAAAGCCCTGGGAGGTACTAACCCTTCTAACTCTTAGAAGAGTGATAACTCTCTCAATCTCTCACTTACAGACTCCTACCTGCTCATCCACCGCTTCCTTGAATTGGAGATAAAAATCTTTCTTCTGTTCGCCTAAGATTGTTTTGACGAAAATGATGGCGGCATAATTACGGCATTTGTCAATATAGGGCCAGGTGCCAAACAGGCCCGGACTGCTCAGTACTGTTGCATTGCCATTGGCATCTTTTTCCTGTATCCATTCACCCAGGCCATATTCAAAGCCTTCGGCTGCTTTGGGCGTATACTTCACCGGTAATCCGGGGAAATGGTTTTTCTGCATTTCGGCAATAGAAGCCTCACTCAAAATACGCTTACCTTCAAACACGCCTTTATTCAGCATCATTATGAGGAAGTTCATATAATCAAGGGCGGAAGATACGGCGCCGCCGGAAGGATTGGGAGCACCTCCATTGTCGTTGGTGAAATTAGTGGCGCGCATCTTCAGTGGCCGGGTAATTTTTTCCTGTACCAGGCGGTCAAAACTCTTCTTGCTGACAATCTCTGCTACACGGGCAGCCAGGTTGAGCCCACTGGGGCCGTAGGCAAACTCTTTGCCCGGGTTATTGGATATTTCCTTCGCAGCAATGGCATTGGCCTCATCCTGGAGTGATTCAAACTTTCTCCGTTCCAGCAGCCTGCCCAGTCCGCCTTTTCCATCAATGCCGGTAGTGTGCGACAGGCATTCCCGGATGGTGATGTAACTTTTCATATATTTTTCCAGCACAGGGATATACTTGCTCACGCGGTCATCGAGTGAGAGCTTACCCTCATCTACCAGGGTCATGATCACAGCAGCCGTTAACCACTTGCTGCAACTGGCAATGGGCGCCTGTGTTTTGGCAACAAAATCCTGGCCTATTTCTTTTTTGTAAATCAGTTTGCCATCTTTCCAAACCAGGGCCACGATATTGTTGCCCAACAGCTTCTTATTCTTCTCCAGCAGTTGGTCCACAGGGCTGAAATCCTGGGCGTGGACAGTCTGCAACAATAGCAGGAAAAGTAAGCCTAAACTGAATTTTGGACAGGTTTGGGAGCGTTTTAATGACATAAATGCGGGAAATTTTGACTTGGATTGTGATTTGTGTAATGGGTTTAAAGTTATTTGAAAATACGGTATCTGAACCTTAAGGGTTGGCATAATGTTGTTATTAACGATACTTTTACCAGCTCCATAAGGCCCCCACAGACCCCGGATACCGTTACCAAATACCAAAAGGAAGAGATTATGAACCTGAACAATTTTACCATCAAGGCCCAGGAAGCGATCGCGCAGGCGCAACAGATCGCTTTTAATTACGGGAATGTAAATATAGAAACGGAGCACCTGCTCAAGAGCCTGCTGGAGCAGCAGGATTCGCCCGTGGAATACCTGCTCAAAAAGAATAATGTGACCCTAAACCTGCTGGAGAGCAAGCTGGAAGAAGCAATTAACAAGCTGCCTAAGGTAAGTGGCGGCGCCCAGCCTGCCCAGTCTATTGGCCGCGATGCCAATAACGCTATACTTCGTGCAGGTACTACCCTCAAACAATTTGGTGATGAATTCGTGAGTGTGGAACACCTCGTGGTGGCCATCATACAGGGTAGTGACAATACAGCCAGGTTATTGAAAGAGGCCGGTCTTACTGAAAAAGGACTGGTAGCTGCCATTAAGGACCTGCGCAAAGGCGATACGATTAAAAGCCAAACGCAGGAAACCCAGTTCAATGCCCTGAATAAATATGCCAAAAACCTGAATGAACTGGGCCGCCAGGGTAAGCTGGACCCTGTGATCGGCAGGGATGAAGAGATACGCCGTACCCTGCACATCCTCTCCCGCCGCAGTAAGAATAATCCTATCCTGGTGGGTGAACCCGGTGTGGGTAAAACAGCCATTGCAGAAGGATTGGCGATGCGTATTGTAAACGGCGATGTACCGGAGAACCTGAAAACAAAGATCATCTATGCACTGGACATGGGGCAGTTGATTGCCGGCGCCAAATACAAAGGTGAATTTGAAGAAAGGCTGAAAGGCGTAGTAAAAGAAGTAAGCACCAGTGAAGGAGAGATCATTCTCTTCATTGATGAGATACATACCCTTGTTGGCGCAGGTGGTGGCGAGGGTGCTATGGATGCTGCCAATATCCTGAAGCCGGCCCTGGCCAGGGGTGAGCTGCGGGCCATTGGTGCTACCACCCTGAATGAATACCAGAAATTCTTTGAAAAAGATAAAGCGCTGGAACGCCGCTTCCAGAAGGTAATGATCGAAGAGCCTTCGGTAGAAGATGCGATCTCCATCCTGCGGGGATTGAAAGACCGTTATGAAACGCACCACCATGTGCGGATCAAGGATGAAGCCATCATTGCAGCGGTGGAACTCTCGCACCGGTACATTACCGATCGTTTCCTGCCCGATAAGGCCATTGACCTGATTGATGAAAGCGCTGCCAAACTGCGCCTGGAAATGAACAGTATGCCGGAAGAGCTGGACAAGCTGGAGCGGCAGATACGCCAGTTGGAAATTGAACGGGAGGCCATTAAGCGGGAGAATGATGAGGCAAAGCTGCGTGAGCTCAATACAGAAATTGCCAACCTCAGTGTGGAGCGCGACACGTTCAAGGCAAAATGGAAAGCAGAAAAAGAAATTGTAGATAAAGTACAGAATGCCAAAGCGGCCATCGAACAGTTAAAGCTGGAGGCCGAACAGGCAGAACGCAATGGCGAATACGGTAAGGTAGCTGAAATACGCTACGGTAAAGTAAAAGAACAGGAACAGATCATTGCAGATCTCTCCGGCCAGTTGAATGGAAGAGATGAAAAGCGTTTGTTGAAAGAGGAAGTAGATGCGGAAGACATTGCAGAGAATGTGGCAAAGGCAACCGGGATACCGGTAACGCGTATGTTGCAGAGCGAAAGGGAAAAACTGTTGCACCTGGAAGAGCATCTCCATGAACGTGTGGTGGGTCAGGAAGAAGGGATAACCGCCGTAGCGGATGCTATCCGCCGTAGTCGTGCAGGCCTGCAGGATCCCAGGAAGCCTATCGGTTCCTTCATCTTCCTCGGTACTACCGGTGTAGGTAAGACGGAACTGGCCAAAGCCCTGGCCGAATACCTCTTCGATGATGAAAGTATGATGACGCGCATTGACATGAGTGAGTACCAGGAAAAACATACGGTGTCGAGGCTGGTAGGCGCACCTCCGGGATATGTAGGATATGATGAAGGTGGTCAGCTCACAGAAGCCGTAAGGCGCAAACCGTACAGTGTGGTGCTGCTGGATGAAATTGAAAAAGCAAACCCGGATGTATGGAATGTATTGCTGCAGGTATTGGATGATGGCCGCCTGACCGATAATAAAGGCCGTGTGGTGAATTTTAAGAACACCATTATCATCATGACCAGCAATATAGGCAGCCATCTCATACAGGAAGCCTTTGAAGGGGTCAATGAACGGAATATTGAAGAGGCTACGGAAAAAGCCAAAGCAGAAGTGATGAACCTCCTGCGGCAGACCATCAGGCCCGAATTCCTGAACCGGGTGGATGAGATCATCATGTTCCAGCCATTGCTCAAAAAAGAGATCAGGGGTATTGTCAATATCCAGCTCAATAACCTGCGGAAGGTGGTGGCTACGAATGGCATTGACCTGCAGTTCAGTGAATATGCGGTAGACTACCTGGCAGAAAATGGGTATGATCCGCAATTCGGCGCCCGTCCGCTCAAACGGCTGATCCAGAAAGAGATCGTCAACCAGTTATCGAAGAAGATCCTGGCCGGCGATATTGATAAATCACGTCCGGTTTTAGTGGATGTATTTGACGGGGTAGTGGTATTCAGGAATGAGGTCCACAACCACATTGCTTCTTAAACGCATGCCACCTATGACGCACTAAAACCGTCTATATAGCATATTACCAAAGCCATTCTGCCGTGAGCGGAGTGGCTTTTTTGTTAAGAAAAACTTAAATATGGCAATGAATAATAAACCGAAAGTCATTGAGATCATTTCACCCAAAGACATGTGGCAGGGTCCTGCCAATGCCCCGGTGAAACTGGTAGAATTTGGCGATTATGAGAGTGAGGCCTGTGCCAAAGCGCATGAAGTGGTAAAAAAGCTGCTCCATGCCTATGGTAACCAGGTCAGGTTCAATTTCCGGCATTTCCCCCTTACACAGGTGCACCAGCGGGCACACAAGGCCGCCGAAGCTGCGGTAGGGGCCGGGCAGGCGGGTAAATTCTGGGAAATGCATGATATCCTCTTTCATAACCGCAAGAACCTGGGCAGTGTCAGTCTGAAAGAACATTCGAAAGATGCAGGCGTAAGTGATAAACATTTCCTGAACCGCCTGATAGATTCATTTTATGGCTGGACAGTACGTACCGACCTGTTAGAGGGCCTGGCATTGGGCGTAAGGGATGTACCTGCTTTCTTCATCAATGATGTGCCCTATACCGGTAAGCCCACTTTTGATGGCCTCAGCAAAGCCATTGATGAAGCCCTGAAAGGAAAGCGTAAATCACCCGCCAAAGAGCGGGCATAATAAATTGTCAGGCTTAGTCCCGCAGAGCGGGATAAACTCTGTCGAAGCCCTTCGACAAGCTCAGGGTGACAACGTTCTCATTTTTATCCTGTAATCCTTATTAGCAAAGGAATACAGCCGTTTTTAACCCGATTTTAGCCGGACTATAATGATTGTATTTAAATAATCAAAAAAATCACAATATCTATACCTGATATTAGGTATTAATGCCATTTTTCGTTATTCTTGCGCTTAACCCTGCCTTATCCTGCCCAACCAACCCTTTAACTGATATGCACCCAAACCCTGTTTCTTCCCTCGCTCCGGCCGGAGGGACAATCGAATGCGACCTTCAAAGAAAAATAGCGGCGCTTGATGCCATAGCGGACGACCTGCCAGTCGCCAAGGCAACATATTTCAGAGAATACCGCCCAAACCCACCGCAACATAAAGGCCCAACTGAATGCCCAATCCAGTTACGACATTAACCAATTTACGCAGGCGTTTGATCTAATATAAAACCATTTCGTTAAAACTGCGCAGCATATCATGTCTGAAGAAGAAATACTCAATCTGTTTCCAGGCCATGTAAAAGTTTTTGCACTCGGCGAGCTTCAAAAAAGCGTTGCCCCGGTTGCACCTATGCTTCTCGACAAACATTTTGACGAACCTCCCTCAAAAGAAATGATGGAGCAACTCGTGTGGGAGATTTCCCATTTTTTGAAAGAAAAAGATCCATACGCTTTGTATAGTTTTTTTTATCGCAAGGATGGAAAAGATTCCCAGGAATGGTTGGTTGCATCGGCTAGGCTGCACAAAGATGAACAAGGGCTTCCAAACGAAGTAGTAATGTTCTCTTATACCACCGGTCTTTCGGATGATGTAAAGATAAAACTGCATCGGGTGCTGGAACAGTATGATTTCCTCAGGCAAAACGTGGAGAAAGTTGCTTTGCTTACCAATAGGGAAAAAGAGATACTGGGACTGGTGGCCGAAGGAATGACCAGCGATGAAATAGCAAAAGCCATTCACCTTTCTCGTCACACAGTAAATACACACCGCAAAAACATCTATCGAAAATTATCCATACAAAACTCCGCCGACCTGTTGAAGTTCGCCGAAGTTTTGGGTTTCATTAGTTCAACTGATCATAACGAGTGAACAACCCATGAAAAAAATAATTACCACCGATGAACTTGTAGATGCCAGTGGCCAGCAGGTGTTTACATTAAGCCAAAAGATAAGCAGCGGTGAGTGTGCTGTTGAGGAGATCGGCGATTACCTGCCGGGGAACCTGTTGGTGACGGATTTGAGCCAAAATGCAGTAACCTACATGAACAAGAGAGGTTGCGATATCCTGATGCACAGTGTAGAGGAACTACAGGCGATGGGACCTGATTATTTCCAACGTTTTTTTGTTCGGGAAGAATCGGAAGGGATCATGTCCGGCTATGCCTTTTTGCTGCAACAGCAGGATCCTTCCCGTGTCTTTAGTTTTACCCACCGCGTAAAACCCAAAGGCGCTTCCACTTATAACTGGTATTTTGGCACGGCGAAATTGTTATACACGCCCGGCGAGGAAAACTCGCATATAATTTTGCTGATGGTAAACGATGTGAATTCGCTAGGCGCCATCGCCCCAAAAATCAACAATGTGCTGGAAGAAAGCGATTGGGTGAAAAAGAATTTTAAAAAATTCAGCCTGCTCACAAAAAAAGAAAAAGACATCATCACCCTGCTGGCAAGCGGATTAAGTTCGAAGCAGATTGCTGATACCTTATGCATTTCGCGACTGACCATTAACACGCACCGCCGAAATATTACCCAAAAACTGGAGCTGAAAAGCTTTGCCCTATTGTACAGGTTTGCCGTGGCTTTCGGGTTGATAAAGCATTAATCAGGCTTTTGATCTGATCTGACAGTGAATAATACCATCAGATCAGCTGACATGCACAGTTATTATTTCAAAAATTGTTTTCCATAATTAACGAGGTATCCCTTCAGCTCCAGGTAATACAAACCGTTTGGTAAGCGGTTCATATCAACCGGCAGGGAAACACGCCCTGCCGAATGTAATTAAAGCTATACCTTCCCGTGAAACTGTTGCCTGCCCATGTGGCTTGCAAATATCGGAGCGGCTTTCAATTAAAAAAATACTCACTAATAGGTATTTTAAGGCATGGCCCCGCTGCTTGGTTTAAAAAATACCTAAAAGTGAGTATTTCACAAGATGCAAACCCTTTACATCTTGCAGTACGAATAATACCTGTCCGCCACTTTGAAAAACCACATTTTACATTAAAAAGCAACTTAAATGAAAAAATTGTTCTCTTATTTAGTAGCAAGTGTAATGCTTATTTCCTGCTCGAAAGATGAAGATAAGAATGAAACTGGTAGCAATTTATCAAACACCCCAACTGCCAAAGCAACATACGACAACAAAAACTATGGTATTTATAAAGGAGTTTTTGTAGGATCAACCGGAAATATTTTAATCAATTTTAAAAATGACGGTGCCACGTTATCGGCAAGTTTGGTAATTGATGACAAATCGTATACTTACACCTCCAATAATTCAACCACAGAAGGCACAAATAGCACTATCACTTTCCGCTATAATAATGACTATTTTGATTTCACAGTGAATTCAGATGGAAGCAACCCAACTATTACAAATATTCATATTAGCGGTCATAGCAATGCAGTTGCTCAGGTACTTAAAGAAGAGTCTTATGCACAAGCATATTGCTTTGAAGGCACTTTTACCGAACAAGGTGGTAATGGCACCCTGAATTTGGTTATCAAAAAAGATAAAGTTGAAGGATTGTTTATTCCTGCTGACTTCCAGGTTATCCCCCCTTTAAAAGGTTCAATAACTAACAATAACATTACAGCTACTATCGGGGAAGATCCCAATCGGGTCGCAACAATTACAGGTATTGTTAGCGGAAACAATATTAAAGGAGGTTGGAGTTCGGATACTGGTTCTGGCAGTTGGGAAGCCCACAGAACGTTATAATATTACTGTTGTCCGAGAAAATAATTGAAAAAAGTAGTATAAGAAGGGGGCTTTGCCCCCTTTATTCGTTGTTGGTGGATTGTACTCCTCAAACAAACAGTCAACCATTACCACCACAAAAAACAGTTCTCCCCTTAGCAACCCTTAGTCCTCGTTAGTGCTGGCACGACTGGTCAAAAGAAGTCCTTCAGACCCAGCCATGTCTTCCCACCAATCCCAAAAACCCAAAAAATCCCGGTTCAGACATTTATATTTACGCCTTAAACCGTTAGTAGCAACCATGAAATTTTTCCCGGGCATTTGCTGTATCTTCAGTACCTTATTTTTCCTGGCATCCTGCGGCAGCTCCAAAAAAGCAGTCACGTCACCGGCCGAACCACCCGCCCGTCTATTGCCTGCCCTGCCGGTTTCGCAGATCAATATTCCCGTTAAAGTATATATGAAGCCCCTGCTGAACCTGATGGACAGCATGACGGCCAAAGAGTTCACCAGTGAAAAATGGCCCAACTACCTGCAAAGCAGTTGCGATTTCCGCTACAAATACCGTTTCGTTCGTTCACCCTTTGTGTTCACTTGTATTAACAACAAAGTGAATATTGGTTTCCGGGGCAATTACCAGATAGCCGGCAGCCGTTGTGTATGTGCCTTCGACAAGCAGGTATCGCCCTGGGTAAGCGGCAGTTGTGGCTTTGGCGATGAGGCGCTCCGCCGGGTAGACCTGAATATCAGTTCCCTGCTCAACCTGCAGCCCAATCACCAGGTCATGACCATTACGCGCCTGGAAACATTGAAGCCGATAGACAAATGCCAGGTAACCCTCCTGCAAAATGATATGACTGCCGAGATCATGGATAGTATCAAAGCATCGGTAGAAAGTTATTGCACCACTTTCGACAATTTTGTGCAGGCTATTAATAACAATGATCTGCTGAAGCAATGGCGCAGTGGCGGCAGCCGGGTAATGCCCATCAGTCACTATGGTTTTCTCAACCTCAATCCTTCCATGCTGCGGGTAGGCCGGTTTAATGTGAACAGGGATACCCTGTATTTTTCATTGGGTTTCCAGGGTATGCCACAATTCTCTTCTGATAGTAACCGGCTGGTGACCAGGGCCCCTTTGCCGCCTATTACCAATGCCGATAATAACGGTATTATCAGCACTTACCTCAATGCCGTATACGAATACAAGTTCTTCAATAAACTGCTCAATGACAGTTTGAGCAATAAGCCTTTCGAAGTGGAGGGCAGAACATTTGTGATCAAAGACATCAATATCCGGGGCAGCAATGATGGTAAAATAGCGGTGGATGTTTCCTTTACGGGCAACCGGAAAGGGGTATTGCACCTGAGTGGTACCCCGGTGCTGGATACGGCCCGTCAGTTTTTGTCCATGCCCGACATCAGTTTTGCCCTCGATACAAAGGATATCCTGGTCAATATAGCTAAGGGCATGTTCCGTAAAAGGATCATGAAAGAGCTACAGGGTAAATCAGTACTGGACATAGCGGCTCTTATCCAGAAAAATAAACCCCTCATTGAGGCGCGCCTTAATCAGCCCGTTACTGCCTGGATGAGTACTGCGGGACAGTTGGAAAGCGTTAAGGTAGTGGGGTTATTGCCCCAGAAAGACTATATCCAGGTACAGGTCTATATTAAAGGCAGCATCGTGCTTATAGGCCGGCCTTCAGCTAATTTGTTGAGTATGAAGCGATAAAACGGGGCAAGAAAAAATAAAGGCAAAGCAACCAGGGAAATATGCGCTACGTATTATGGGGGTGACCTAATATTGTAACTTATTAGAAAAGTTTTACAATTGTAAACCAACCACCCTTGCTCGCAGATAACCCGAAAATTTCTGCCCTGTTGAACGGCTGTCGCCAAAATGACCGTAACAGCCAAAAGGAGCTCTATTACCTGCTCCGCGGGTTTGCTATGAAAATTTGCTACCGTTACACCAATGCACAGGAAGAGTCAGAAGAGATCATGAACGAAGGTTTTGTCAAGCTGTTTAAGAACATACACCAGTTTGATGAAAACCGCCAGGAAGATACGTTATTGGCCCTCAAGGGCTGGTTTAAGCGGATTTTGGTCAATACTTGTATTGATCATTACCGTAAAGCAAACGCATCTGTCAATGGACACGTATTAAGTCATGAGTCTGAATCCATTCCCGACCATAGTGCAACCGGCATTGATGTATTGTCGTATAAAGAAATAATAGAAGCGATCCGTTTACTATCGCCCGGTTACAGAGCAGTGTTCAATTTATTCGTGATTGATGGATTAAGCCATGAGGAGATTGCTAAGGAACTGGGAATATCGGTAGGCGCATCCAAATCCAACTTATCAAAAGCCCGTGATAACCTTAGAAAACTATTGTTGAATAAAACACAGTACAACGTGTATGTATCCCCTCAATGATAACGACCTGGACCGTTTGAGCAGGGACGCTGCCGACCAATATGATGTGGAATCAAGCACATCAGGTTGGGAAGCGCTTGAAAACCGGCTCAATAAGGAACTGCCTCTCAAAGAAGAGAAGGAGAGGAGGCGTTTCCTGTTCTGGTTATTCCTGATCGTTCTACTGGCAGGCGCCGGTTTGTTGTGGATGATGACCGGTAAAAATAATCCTACCATCCAGATGGCCCATACCGAGGGTACAGATGGTACTGCAATACCCGCTCAGCAAGACACTAAAAATACAACCCCTGCCGCCAACCAGCCATCCCCAAATGTGGGGATACCCCAACAGGACGCCGCTAAGCCGGCCCCAACGGATGATGTGCCTGCTCTGGCTGCTGTTACGCCGTCAACCGGCGCCACTGCTCAACAACAGCAGACAACACCTGCATCACCCGGACATACTGATAATCCTACAGCTTCCACACCGGCAGCCAAAAACAGCAAGTTTTCTGCAGGACTTCCCTCTACCACCTACAATACCCGCCCCAAAGCCAATCACACAAGCGGAAAGAAAAAAGGCGGCAGGCAAGATGGTGAAAGTGTCGTGGCCGATAATCAAAATAACCAGCCCCTGCAGCATAAGCTTACTAACCCGAAGATACATGGACAAGATGCAGCACAGGATGATGATTTGCTCAGGGCAAGCCTGGTAACCAGTGCTGGCATAAAGGCTGGGGATATAGGGCCTATCAAAGCACCGCCGCTGCCGGTCCCGGCTGCTGACAGTACTGCTGCTGAAAAAACACCGCCAAAGAAAAAAGAGCAACCCTCCAAAGGATTTGAAATAGGCCTGGTAGCCGGCCCCGATATGAGCAATGTGAAGTTTACCGACATGGATAAGGTGGGCTACAATGTAGGCATACAGATTGGCTACCGTTTTTCCGATCGCTGGTCGGCCAATACGGGCTTACTGTATACCAGGAAGAATTATACGGCTGAGGGCAAAGACTGGACAAAGACCGGCTGGTGGCGCTATACCGATATTCATTCTGTACAAGGCTATTGCCAGATGTTTGAAATACCCCTTAATGTGCGGTATGACATCTCCGTCAATAAAAATCAGCGCTGGTTTGTCAATGCAGGCGCTTCTTCCTACATCATGAACAGTGAGTATTACGATTACGATTACACTTATAATGGAACCCGTTATCAGCGGGGTTGGGACAGAGATTCTACCAGCACCTACCTGTTCTCCATCCTGAACCTCTCGGCAGGTTTTGAACGGGCGCTCAATAAGCGTTTTACAATACAGGCAGAGCCTTACTTCAAGTTCCCCTTAAAAGGATTGGGTTATGGCAAGCTGGACCTGAACAGCTATGGCATTTATTTCTCCCTGAAGTATAAACTGGGGAAATGATATATTGATTGAACGCAGTGCCCCCTCTCAAATAGATTTCCCCGCAGCGTCTCCTGTAAGGGACGTTGCGGCGCCCAAAGCTAACAGCTAATACCTAACGGCTAACTCCTCATTTCGCATCAAACCACAGGGGTTTGTCATCATCCCAGTTCCCGTTATAATTGATGAACAATTCCTCGCCTGCTTTTATAAAACGCACCGTTTTAATGGTAATGATCTCATGCGCATAATCCATCTCGTATTCGCAGTTGGAAGCGTAGGCGTGATTGTAGATGGGCACATATCCCAGGGCCATGCAGCACTGCAGCTTGTCATTGCCCCATTCAAAAATATAATCGTGCAGGAGGGTCTGGTCGAGCAAGGCGCGGTCCTTACTGCCCATCGCAATAACCGGTGATATTTCTACAATACTATCGGCTTCCAGGCTCTGGGAGGTGAAAACGCCGCGGCCCATGTCCCGGGTAGGGGCAATAAATAAACATGGCAGGATCATAAGAAAATCGAGGTATGAGGGTCAGAAATTGAAACCAGCCTAAATTAACTATTATTTTTGAAGAGGCCCCGATTGGCTACTCAATCATCAAAAATTAATGTAGGGCTTCCCCGGTGCCGGGTATGCTCTGCGGGACTTGCAGTCCCGCAGCTTTATTCCAGGGCCTCCGGCCCTATGGATGCAAACGTATTGTCAATTGCCGATTCCTGATTGCCGATTCACAATGCCTTCCGTACATTTGGGGCCATGAGCATGGAAGACATCACGATACAGGACCAGTTTGAAGAGCTGATGCGCAGCGGTAATGAAATCTCCATCCGGGAGTTTCTGAACGACCAGAACATCAGTGATGTGGCGGAGCTCATCAATGAATTGCCCGATTACGAGAGCCAGATCATCCAGCACATGAATATGCACCGGGCCGCCAGCGTATTCAAAATATTGGACCTCTCTACCCAGAAAGCCATTATCCAGGAATTACCTCCTTATAAAACGGCCGAACTGCTTAATGAGCTGCCTGCCGATGACCGTACCTCTTTCCTGGAAGAACTGCCTAGTGAGGTGGTAAAAGAACTGATCAGGCTGCTGGACCCCGAAGAACGCCGTGTTACCCTATCCCTGCTGGGCTATCCCGAAGGTAGCGTGGGCAGGCTGATGACGCCGGATTATATTGCCGTACAGGTCGACTGGACGGTACAGGAAGTACTGGAACATATCCGGGAAGTGGGTAAAGACAGTGAAACGATTGATGTGATCTATGTGGTGACGGATAAAGGCGAGTTTGTAGATGACATCCGGATCAGGGAGATATTACTGGCCAGTCCCGATAAACAGGTAGGGGAGCTGATCGATAACCGTTTTATAGTACTCAATGTCAATGATGATCAGGAAGCTGCCAACCAGGTATTTAAAATGAATAACCGGGTGGCATTACCGGTAGTGGACGATAAAAATATCCTGCTGGGTATTGTGACCATTGACGATATCCTGTGGGTGGCCAGTGAAGAATTCAGTGAAGACATGCAGAAGATGGGGGGTACCGAAGCATTGGATGAACCCTACCTGGAGATGCCTATTATTAAACTCTTCAAAAAAAGGGTGGTATGGCTGGTGGTATTATTCCTCGGTGAAATGCTCACCGCTACTGCCATGGGGTATTTTGAAGACGAGATACAAAAAGCAGTGGTGCTGGCCTTATTTGTGCCACTCATCATATCCAGTGGTGGTAACAGTGGTTCGCAGGCTTCCACGCTGATCATACAGGCGATGGCGGTAGGGGAGATCACGATCGTAGACTGGTGGCGGGTACTGAGAAGGGAGATTATTTCCGGCCTGCTGCTGGGCGCAATGCTGGGATTGATCGGTTTTTTCCGGGTAGTATTCTGGAACGCTATTTTTCATACTTATGGCGACCATGGCATCATGGTGGCGTTTACAGTAGGCGCTTCCCTCATAGGTGTTGTGCTGTGGGGTACCGTATCAGGCTCTATGTTGCCCATCATATTAAAAAAATTAGGCGCCGACCCCGCCACTTCCTCTGCTCCTTTTGTAGCGACGCTGGTGGATGTAACTGGCCTTGTCATATATTTTTCTGCCGCCTATATCTTTTTACGCGGTATTTTGCTATGATATGAGAAAGCTAATATTGCCCCTCCTGCTGCTGCTGGTAACAGCAGCTCAAAGTCAAACTACTACCACCACCTTAACTGTTGAAAAGATCATGCGCGATCCCCAATGGATAGGCGCTTCTCCTTCCGGGCCGGGATGGTCATCAGATAGTAAATACTTAACATTCAGTTGGAACCCGGAAAAGGCGACTGCTGATTCGGTCTATTACATTACGCCTTCTTCACTTACACCGCAGAAAACGACCTACGCCTTCCGGCAAAGCCTGCTGGAAGAAAGTGATATCCGCTACAATACCAATCGTAGCCGCTATGTATTTGCCCGCCAGGGGGATATTTACCTCGTAGAAGTGAAAACAGGACAGCAACGCGCCATTACGCAAACCGTCGAATACGAAAGCAGTCCGCTGTTCTCTTTCAATGAGGGCAAAGTGGTATACACCCGTGGACTGAACCTCTATGCCTGGGACATCACCACCGGCGTTACGGTACAGTTGACCAATTTCCAGTCGGGCCTGGCGGCTCCTGCAGCTCCGGTAAGCACCCCCGGTCCTCAACGTGGCGGTACACAACAGGGAGGTGGCGCCTCCCGCGGCAACAGGACTGCAACGGGCAATACACAGGAAAAATGGTTGCAGGAAGAGGCGTTGGAAAATTCGCAGGTATTACAAAGCCGTAAGGACAAGCGGGAACTGACCGATTCTATGCGCAAAGCATTGCCCAAAGAAAAAACCTTGCGCAGCATTTACATCGAAGACAAATCCCTCTTTGGCGCTGCCATCAGCGCAGATGGCCGGTTCATTGCCTGGCGGCTGATAAAAGTAGCCATGGGAGGCAAAGCTACCATCGTTCCCAACTATGTTACAGAAAGTGGCTTTACAGAAGATATCTCCGGCCGTACGAAAGTAGGCGCGCCGCAAAGTACCCAGGAATTTTTTGTATATGATACCAGGAAGGATACGGTATTCCTGGTGAAAACGGATTCTATACCCGGCATCAGGGACCTGCCCGATTATGTAAAGGATTACCCGGCAGTATATGCCGAAAAAAGCAAGAGCCCTCCTGTACGGGCGGTGAGCTTTCAGAATACTTCCTGGTCTCCGGCCGGTGATTATGCAGTGGTAGAGGTACGCTCGCAGGATAACAAAGACCGCTGGCTGATGTTGCTGGATGGCGCTACCGGCCGGCTTTCCCTGCTGGACCGTCAGCGGGACGAGGCCTGGATAGGCGGACCCGGTACCAGTGGATTCGGCAGTTTCAACACCGGCTGGATAGATGCCAATACCTTCTGGTTCCAATCTGAAGCTACCGGCTACTCACACCTGTACACGATCAATGTGCACACCAAAGAAAAGAAGGCCCTCACCAGCGGTCAATATGAAGTACAACGCTCCACCCTTTCCAAAGACAAAAAATACTTTTACCTCACCACGAATGAAGTGCATCCCGGCGAGCAGCATTTTTACCGTTTGCCCGTAGGCGGCGGCAAAGCCGAACGCCTCACCACGATGACGGGGGCCAACCAGGTAAGCCTCTCCCCGGATGAAAAATGGCTGGCGATCCTTTATTCCTACAGCAATAAACCCTGGGAGCTTTACCTGCAGGAGAATAAACCCGGCGGTAAGCTACAGCAGGTGACCAGCCAGGCGCAGTCGGCTGAGTTTAAAGCCTATGCCTGGAAAGATCCCGAAGTGGTAACCTTCCAGGCCAGGGATGGCGCTGAAGTATATGCCCGCCTGTACCGCCCTGCCCAGCCACACACTTCCAAACCTGCTGTCATATTTGTGCATGGGGCCGGTTACCTGCAGAATGCGCATAAATGGTGGAGCAGCTACTTCCGGGAATACATGTTCCACAACCTGCTGGCCGACCAGGGATATACTGTACTGGATATTGATTACCGGGGCAGTGCCGGTTATGGCCGCGACTGGCGTACGGGTATTTATCGTCACATGGGCGGTAAAGACCTCAGCGACCAGGTGGATGGTGCTAAATACCTGGTGGAAAAGCTGGGTGTGAACCCTAAAAACATCGGGCTGTATGGTGGCTCCTATGGTGGGTTCATCACTTTAATGGCCATGTTCAACGAACCAGAGGTGTTTGCTGCCGGCGGAGCCTTGCGTTCTGTGACCGATTGGGCGCATTATAACCATGGCTATACCTCCAATATTCTCAATGAACCTTTCAATGACAGCATAGCCTACCAGCGCAGTTCGCCCATCAACTTTGCCGCCGGCCTGAAAGGACATTTATTGATGTGCCATGGTATGGTGGATGTGAATGTGCATTTCCAGGATATTGTACGCATTACCCAAAAGCTGATCGAGCTGGGTAAGGACAATTGGGAACTGGCCGTATACCCTGTGGAAGACCACGGTTTTGTGGAACCCAGTAGCTGGACGGATGAATACAAACGCATATTCAAATTATTTGAAACACACCTGAAGAAGTAGCTTAAATAGCTTCGAGCTTTGAGCTTCGAGCTGCGAGCAGTGAAAAATAAGGGTGGATTGTCCTGTATAGTTGGGACGATCCACCCATTTTGTTTATTGTAAACCTTGCATTGCTGTCGAAGCAAACGGCTCGCAGCTCATAGCTCGCGGCTCGCAGCCTGCCTTTTTCTGCCTGCTATAACGGTTTATTATTAATGGATATTAATGGTGGCTGGCATAATCTTGCATAATCGGCATAATTTTCAATAAATTGCGCAAACGTTTGCTGAGATTCGGAGAACTCAGGGTGTTACCATTTGTGCAACAACACTGAACAAAAGAACCCGGAACGCGAAACTTCAAACTCGAAACATATTATATGTGTGGAATTGTAGCCTATATCGGTCCTAAAGAAGCATATCCTGTTATATTGAAAGGCTTGAAACGATTGGAATACCGGGGATATGACAGCGCCGGCGTGGCCGTATTGAATCAAGGACTCAAAGTATACAAAAAGAAAGGTAAAGTAGCTGATCTGGAAGAAAGCCTTATGGGAAAAGACCTGCATGCCAATGCAGGCATTGGTCACACGCGTTGGGCCACCCATGGTGAACCCAGCGACCGCAATGCCCACCCGCATATTTCAGCCAACGGCAAGATGGCCATGATACACAATGGCATCATTGAAAACTATGCCCAGCTCAAAGGTGAGCTGCAGAAAAAAGGCTACACGTTTACCAGCGATACCGATACAGAAGTACTGCTCAAGTTTATTGAAGATATCCAGCTTAACAATGACTGCGGCCTGGAAGAGGCTGTGCGCATTGCCCTGAAACGGGTAACAGGCGCTTATGTAATTGTACTGATCGACCAGGACCATCCCGATACATTGATCGCTGCCCGGAAGGGGAGCCCGTTGGTAATAGGTATTGGCAAAGGGGAGCACTTCCTTGCTTCCGATGCTTCCCCCATCATTGAGTACACCAAAGAAGTGGTATACATTAATGACTATGAACTGGCCATTATCCGTCCGGATGAGCTTATTCTCAAAAACCTCGGTAATGAAAAGGTCACGCCTTTTGTAACGAAGCTGGACATGGAGCTGGCCGCTATTGAAAAAAGCGGTTATGATCATTTCATGCTCAAGGAAATATTTGAACAGCCACATACCATCTTTGATTGTCTGCGTGGCCGCCTCGATGCTGCTGCCGGTACTATTACCATGGCAGGGGTACAGAACAATATTGAACAGTTGAAAAATGCTTCCCGCATCATCATTGTGGCCTGTGGCACCAGTTGGCATGCCGGGTTGATCGCTGAATACATTATTGAAGAAGTATGCCGCATACCGGTAGAAGTAGAGTATGCTTCTGAATTCCGGTACCGCAATCCTGTTGTCCATAAAGGCGATGTGATCATTGCTGTATCACAGAGCGGGGAAACGGCCGATACCCTGGTGGCCATCGAAAAGGCCAAAGAGCAGGGCGCTATGATCTTTGGAGTGGTCAATGTGGTGGGCTCTTCCATAGCCCGTATATCCCATGCAGGCGCTTATACGCACGCCGGTCCCGAAATTGGCGTGGCCAGCACCAAAGCATTTACGGCCCAACTGGCAGTGCTCACGATGATCGCTTTGAAGATAGCGCAGGAAAAAGGTACGATAGACAACAAGCGTTTTATGCACCTCCTGAATGAGCTGCATGAGATACCGGAAAAAGTGCCTGCAGCGCTTAAAGACAGCGAGGCCATCCGTAAGCTGGCTATAAAATACAAGGATGCCAAAGATTTCCTGTACCTCGGCCGCGGATACAACTTCCCCGTAGCGCTCGAAGGAGCCCTGAAACTAAAAGAGATCTCTTACATACATGCAGAAGGTTATCCTGCCGCTGAAATGAAACACGGTCCCATTGCCCTGGTAGATGAAACCCTGCCTGTGGTGTTTGTAGCGACCAAAGATTCCTACCACGAAAAGATCGTCAGCAATATCCAGGAGATCAAGGCCCGCAAAGGAAAGGTTATTGCCGTTATTACAGAGGGAGACGATACCATCACCAAAATGGCCGATGATGTGATCATCGTACCTGCTGCTGATGAGCTGGTAGCGCCTATGCTGAGTGTAATACCCCTGCAGCTACTGGCTTATTATATCGGCGTAGCCAAAGAACTGGATGTAGATAAGCCGAGAAATCTTGCCAAGAGTGTAACTGTCGAATAGTTGCCAGTAACCAGAAACCTGTGTTATGAATATCATCAAAAAAAGCCCGCTCCATACACTGGGATACCACTTCATTCCCGCAGAATACGTTCCTAAGGGAAAGGATGAATATTACCTGCGCAACCAGCAAAATGAGAGCAATATTCGTTACCGCCAGCTCACCGCTTATGAAATAGAAATGCTGGTGCGCAACCGCAATACTTCCGACAACTGGAACAATATCCTGGTATCTGATGCCTTCAATCCCGAACTGGTACAGAACTGTAAGTTCTTTGGCCTGGTACGCATTGGCAAGCTGGAGCCTTATTACCTGGAATTCCATAACCTCCGCAGGCCGGTAGGACTGTACAACAGCACGATCATCAGTTGTGATTTTGGTGATAATGTAGTGGTAGATAATGTCAACTTTTTATCGCACTACATCACCGGCAATGAAGTGATACTGGTGAATGTGAACGAAATTGATGCTACCGACCATGCTAAATTTGGCAGTGGTATCCTCAAAGAAGGAGAACCAGAAAGCATACGCATCTGGCTGGAAGTGTGCAATGAGAATGGTGGCCGGCGCATTATGCCTTTTGATGGTATGTTGCCTGGCGATGCCTGGCTATGGACGCAATTCCGGGATGATGAAATATTACAGAATAAGCTAAAACAGTTCACACAGCAAAAGTTCGATACCCGCCGTGGTTACTACGGCACTATTGGCGACCGTACGGTGATCAAGAACTGCCGCATTGTAAAAGATGTGAAGGTGGGTACGGATGCCTATATCAAAGGCGCCAACAAGATCAAGAATGTGACCATCAACTCCTCGGCGGAAGCGCCCTCCCAGGTAGGCGAGGGATGTGAGCTGGTGAATGGCATCATCGATTACGGATGCCGCCTGTTCTATGGCGTAAAAGCCGTCCGTTTCTTCCTGGCTTCGAATTCCCAATTAAAATATGGCGCCCGGTTGATCAATTCCTATTTGGGCGATAACTCAACGATTTCCTGTTGTGAGGTATTGAATTCGCTCATCTTTCCGGCACATGAGCAACACCATAATAACTCCTTCCTGTGTGCTGCCCTGGTACAGGGACAGAGCAATATGGCGGCAGGCGCTACCATTGGCTCCAACCACAACTCGCGCAGTCCGGACGGAGAACTGGTTGCCGGCCGTGGTTTCTGGCCGGGCCTGTGTGTAAGTATTAAACACAATTCACGCTTTGCTACTTTTACCATCCTGGCCAAAGGCGATTTCCCGGCCGAGCTGGATATACCGGTGCCTTTTTCACTGGTTAGTAATGATGTTACCAATAACAGGCTGGTGGTAATGCCTGCCTATTGGTTCCTCTATAATATGTATGCCCTTGCCCGCAACTCCTGGAAGTATGTGGACCGTGATAAGCGCATCAATAAAACCCAACCTATTGAGTTCAATTTCCTGGCGCCTGATTCTGTGAATGAGATCGTACAGTCCCTCTCTTTATTGCAGCTTTACACCGGTAAAGCGTGGCTCAGGAAAGAAGGCAATCATAAAAAACTTACCGCAGAAGAAATCATTGCCATCGGTAAAAAGCTGCTGGACAATAATGATCCTGTAGTCAATCAACTGGAAATACTGGCAGAGGGATTTGAAAATACTACAAGGCCGGCAGTGCTGATCAAAGTACCTGCCGCTTACCGTATTTTCAGGGAGCTGGTAACATATTATGCGGTACAGCAGGTGCTGGAATATACCCGCGCTCATGGTATTAAATCCTGGGAGCAGCTACAGGAAATCATTCCTGCCAAACCAGTCATTTCCCAATGGGTGAATGCCGGCGGCCAGCTTATATTGCGCACAGCTATTGACAAGCTCATTAAGCAGGTGCATGCCGGGCGCGTGAAGAGCTGGAATGATATCCATACTTTTTACCAGCAACAGGCAGCAAGCTACGGCCAGGAAAAGCTGTTGCATGCCTTTGCGGCTTTGAAAGAGGTGCATGGCATTCAGGGAAAGAAAGTGGCTCCTGCTGTTATTAAAGCGCTGCTGGAGCAAAGCATCGCTACCAAAGAATGGATGGCAAAGGGCATCTATGATTCCCGGGCCAAAGACTACCGTAATCCCTTCCGCAAAATGGTGTATGAAAGCCAGCAAGCAATGGATAAAGTGGTCGGCAAATTGACTGATAATACCTTCATCAAACAGGAGCAGGCTGCCTTGGAGAGCTATAAAAAAACAGTTCAGCAGCTCATCAAAAAATGGCAATTAGGTAAAGAAGCGCTAAAGGCTAAAAGCTAACAGCTAACACCTGTTTTATAACTTCCCTTCAAACTGTGCTGTCAGTTCATCCACTGCATCCGTTGCTCCATAGAACGACGCCAGCCTTCTGATCACGCCTTCTACCAATGCATCGGGGCAGGAAGCGCCACTGGTAATCAGCATGCGTACCGGCTGTTGGTTAGGCAGGTAATTGGCGGATAATATTTCCTGCTTCGTATGATAGTTATAATGCAGGATACTGCTGTTGGAGATCAGCTTCTCTTCTGAATTAATAAAATAAGTGGGCAGTTTTTCTTCGCATAGCTCCACCAGGTGGGTAGTATTGGAAGAGTTATACCCTCCCACTACGATGGCCAGGTCGGCCGGGGTATTGAGCATATGCGTAATGGCCGTTTGGTTATCATTCGTGGCATAGCACAAAGTGTCCCGGGTATCAGCAAAGCGTTCCCCGATAGTAACATCTGTCAGCGCGTAATGCTGGCGCATGGTTTGTTTCAGGTAATCGGCAATCGCCTGTGTATCGGTAGCCAGTTGGGTCGTTTGGTTCACTACACCGATGCGCTGCAGGTCTTTGGCGGCATCAAAGCCCGGTGAATACCTGCCGGCGAAGGCAGTATAAAAATGGGCCGGGTCCTGCTCGCCGGTAATGTATTGCGCCAGCAGTATCGTCTCCTTCATATCATTCACGATTACTGAAGGCGCATTCTCTGCAGCATGGGAAAAAGTAGCCCTCGTTTCCTCATGTTTGGGTTTGCCATGGATAACGATCGTATATCCTTTCTTAGCGATCTGCTCACTGCGGTTCCATACCTTCTCCACGAAGGGACAGGTAGTATTGTATTTCTCAGTGGGGATACCAAAACTGTTGAGCTTTTCTTCTATTTCCAGTGTAGTGCCAAAAGCGGGAATGATCACCACATCATCGGGATTCAATTCTTCAAAGGGAATCAGTTGCTGACCATACGTATCCTGTAAAAAGCGCACGCCTCTTTGTTGCAGGTCGGCATTTACCTGAGGGTTGTGGATCATTTCACTCAACAGGAAAATGCGTTTGCCGGGATTCTCTTCAATCGTGCGGAAAGAGATCTCAATCGCATTCTCTACCCCATAGCAAAAACCAAAATGGCGCGCCAGGTAAATATGCAGGGGGCCCAGGTTCAGCAGGGTAGGGGTAAAATCTTTCTTCATCTTATCTTCCGCCTTCCGTTGGGCCTTAATGGCATGAAGAAGCGGGCTGCGGTAGATGATGGGAACGTTGAATGTTTTCATCTCCGCAAAGGTACAAAGTTGGCAGTGAATGCATCACATAGCGGCAGAAGCTATATATTCGTATCATGCTGAGACGTTTTACACCGGTAGCCTGGAGCAGTAATACCAACGTTTATGAAGTGAATATCCGTCAATATACGCCGGAGGGAACTTTTGCCGCTTTTGCCCGGCACCTGACCCGGCTGGCCGATATGGGCGTGGAGGTACTCTGGTTCATGCCCATTACGCCCATCAGTAAAGCCGGCCGCAAAGGCACCCTGGGCAGCTACTATGCCTGTTCCGATTACAGCACCACCAATCCTGAATTTGGTACGGTGGATGATTTCAAAAAGCTGGTGCAGCAGGCGCATGAAGCGGGCATGAAAGTGATCATTGACTGGGTAGCCAATCATACCGGGCTCGATCATGTGTGGACTACCACCCATCCCGAATACTATAAAAAAGATATTAATGGTAAATATTATGATACCCATGGCTGGGATGATGTAATAGACCTCAACTACTACGACCAGCCCATGCGGGCCGCCATGATCAGCGCCATGGAGTTCTGGGTAAAAGAATGCAACATTGATGGCTTCCGTTGTGATATGGCGCACCTGGTGCCGCTCGATTTCTGGCGGCAGGCGCGTCTCGCCCTGGATCAGGTCAAGCATTTATTCTGGCTGGCCGAAACTGAAGACATTATTTACCTCGATGTATTTGATACCTGCTATGCCTGGCGCTGGATGCACCATACAGAAAAATTCTGCAAGGGGCAACTGACCCTGGAAAACCTGGTGGGGCTGTTGCAGGTGTACCGGGAGGATTATCCGGCGTTCACTTGTCCATTGTTCTTTACTGCCAACCACGATGAAAATAGCTGGAATGGCACCGAATACGAAAAGTATGACGGCGCTGCCAGGCCCCTCGCTGTTTTTGATGCCACCTGGCATGGTATACCCCTTATTTACAGCGGACAGGAACTGCCCAACCTGAAACGGCTGAAATTCTTTGACAGGGATACGATTGAGTGGACCGGCCGTAATCAACTGCACGACTTCTATAAAATCCTCAACCAGTTGCGTAAGCAGCATCCGGCTCTGGGCAATACCCTCGAAACGCGGCCTGTACGCATAGCTACCACGAATAATGAGCAGGTATTTGCCTATGCACGTTATTATGAAAACAGGCAGGTGCTGGTAGTGCTGAACCTTTCCCCGCAACCTGCATCCATACAATTGCCCGAAGGCAAGGTACAGGGTACCTTCACCAATATCTTCGATAAGCGGCCGTTCATCATTACCCCGCAACTCACCATCGGCTGTAAACCCTGGGATTACCTGGTGTTAACCGATTAAATAAAAAAAGCGGGACCTCCTTTCGAAAGTCCCGCGGCACCTTTATTATGATTAAAGCTTAGTTCGCGCTGTTCATGGGGATCACGATGGGATAGATACCCTCGTAACCGGGATACATACCTTCCACCTTCACATTGCCGCTGGCGCTTTCCATGATCTTCCTGAAATCATCTACTGTTTTTACTTCCTTGCCGTCGGCCTTTACAATCACATATCCTTCCTGTACCCTTACTTTGCTCAGGGCTCCTTTACCGGTAATGGCTTTGATCACCACGCCACCATTCACACCCAGTTCTTTGGCGTCTTCTTTGCTCAGCGTTTGCAGTTCGGCGCCCAGTTTATCCAGCACAGAAGTGCGTACGATATCGGTAGAGCCCGACTCATTGCGCAGGGTTACTGCAGCGGAGTATTCCTTGCCATCACGTTTGTAGGAAATATTTACTTTATCGCCGGGGCGGTAAGTTGCAATTTGTCCTACCATATCGGCGCCACTTATTACAGGCACGCCATTGATCTTGGTAATGATATCACCTTTCTTGATACCTGCAGCGGCGGCAGCGCCTTCAGTGCGGGCATTCAGTACATATACACCTTCACCTTCTCTAATACCATTTTGTTCTTTCACTTCATCGCTCAGGTTTTCACGGGGATATTCAATACCCAGGTAAGCCCTTTGCACGGTACCATGCTTCATCAGGTCGGCTACGATCTTCTTCACAATATTTACCGGGATGGTGAAAGAATAACCGGCATAAGCGCCTGTAGGGGAAGCAATGGCTGAGTTGATACCGATCAGTTTGCCATCTGTATTGATCAGCGGGCCACCACTGTTGCCGGGGTTCACCGCAGCATCAGTTTGTATAAATGATTCTACAGGAGTACGGCTCTGGCGGGCGTTAATATCCAGGGTCCTTCCTTTGGCGCTCACAATACCGGCTGTAACCGTAGTTTCGAGCGTTAAGGGATAACCTACTGCCAGTACCCACTGACCTACTTTCACCTCGTCTGAGTTACCATAGATCAGGAAGGGGAGACCCTTGGCCTCAATCTTAATAACAGCCAGGTCACTGCTGGGGTCGGAAGCGAGCAGCTTTGCCTTGAAAGTTTTTTTATTGTACAGCGTAACGTTGATCTCATCGGCACCATCTACCACGTGGTTATTGGTAACAATATATCCATCCTCGCTGATGATAGCACCTGAACCGGAAGCCATCTGCGGAACAGACCTTAAGCGGTCGCCAAAGAAATCATCCAGGTCCATATCAAACAGATCGCCGAAGGGGCTCCTGCGGGGCAGGTTATTGCTGGCCGTACGGGTAGCTTTTGTTTTGATGTGTACAGTGGCAGGTATGGCAGCATTGGCAGCCGGCACAAAATCGGCCGGAGCGTTTGTCATTCCTTTAAAGTCGGCATAATTAGCCGGCACCTTACCGCTGTCGTTATTATCGTTCTGGTAAACGTAGGTATCCTGTTTTGCATACCGTTGGTATCCCCACATAGTAGCAAACGTTGTGGTTGCACTCAGCAATACAATAGCTGCTATCTGTTTAAACTTCATATACTGTGTAATTTTTTCTGATTGAAAATACAAATTCAAATTATATGCCCGATCACAAACAAATTAACACCACAAAATCTATAAGGGTTATACCGGGCAGCCGGTTTAACAATTAATTTACTAAAGTCTTCGTACTTGCTGATACAAATCTAACAAATAAAGTCGGGAACTCAGTGAGTTATGCATACGAAAACTGCACGCTTATCCTAATGATCAGGGAGGTTAGACGACCTTTTAACTTCCGGACTTTCGGACTATTTACCGCCTTCTTCTCCATAGGAGTCCTGCGGACCGAAAGGAGTCCTTCGGACCGGTTAATT
This sequence comes from Paraflavitalea devenefica, assembly GCF_011759375.1. NCBI lineage: Bacteria > Pseudomonadati > Bacteroidota > Chitinophagia > Chitinophagales > Chitinophagaceae > Paraflavitalea > Paraflavitalea devenefica. Next base: position 884,526 of record NZ_JAARML010000003.1, read on the forward strand.
TGTCTCCCTCCAGCTGTCTTTATTTCATAACGACAGTAAAAATTGCAGGGTATCTACCCCATCGGCATAATCCGTTAAGCCCGGTTGCTGCGCCTGGCCAAAGGGAAGCCATTTTTTGCCTACAAGGCATTGAATATCCGCATGGTTCTGTAAGGAAGCTGCGATCTCCTGCTCAGCCGTGGTTCGTGTCTCACGATCCACCATATAGAACGTATAATGCAACTGGCTGATGGGGGAAAAGAGGGAGGGGTTTTCATGCAGGATAATACTTCCATTGGTCATATAATACTGCTTATTGAGAATGAGGATCGCCAGTTGGTAATCGTAGTTGTTCTTGTATTTGTGGTGGTCGGCCAGCTCATTGTACTTCTTGAAGGTTTCCAGCAGGGGCACAAAATCGTACCCTTCGGGCACATAAAGCTGGGTCACATTCCGGCAACCCAGGCCAAAATACTGGTACACATCGTCGGCCAGTAAAGCCAGTTGCTCCACGGTTTCATTACCATCCAGGATGGCCACGGAAGTGCGGTTGCGCCGGATAATATGCGGGAATTTGGCGAAGTAATAATCAAAATAGCGGGCCGAATTATTACTGCCGGTGGCAATATAGGCATCGCACCCTTTCAGCATCGGTTGCAGGCCGATGAGCGATTGGGTGGCAGGTTCCCAGGCATGCAGTTGCTCCACCAGGTGCCTGATCAATACTTCATCTTTGGAAGAGGGTTTAATCGTTTGCCGGTGGCCCGAAATGAATACACACAGGAAATCATGAAACCCCACCAGGGGGATATTGCCGGCCATCACGATGCCCACATTTTTGGGGGCAACCTGTACGGCAGGGATGGCATATTGGGTAGCCCAGCCGGTAAGCGCCGCCGGGTTTAGAAAAGTATGGGAAATGCTGTGGGTAGCCAGTTCAATAAAGGCCGGCGTAAACCAGCCGTTTTCCCGGAAGGCCCGCTCCTTTGCTGCCATCCATTGATTGTCAGTCGATAAAATATATTCTCCCAACCGCTTCAGCAAATCTATCCGTTGTTGTAAATTCATTACAGCGTATATTTGTCGTGCAAAATAACTGTATTCGATCCATTAAATTCAAGCAAAATATGGCTATTAAAATAACTGAAGAATGCATCAATTGCGGCGCCTGCGAGCCTGAGTGCCCCAACAATGCCATCTATGAAGGGGGCGTTGAATGGGCCATTTCCGACGGTACCACTATAAAAGGATCTTTTACCCTGATGGATGGAACTTTAGTGGATGCCGACCAACGTATGGCGCCCGTTAGTGTGGATATTTATTATATAGTGCCCAATAAATGTACTGAATGCCAGGGCTTTCACGAAGAACCGCAATGTGCGGCCGTTTGCCCGGTCGATTGCTGTGTGCCCGATGAAATGTATGTGGAAACAGTGGAAGAGCTGATGGCCAAGAAAGAGAAATTACACGTTTAACAGTTGTGTGCATAAGTACGTCTTCCAGAATTTGGAATGAAATGCTGAATTGTTGTAACTTAACAGTATTCAAATAGTGAATGTAGTCTTTGTACTACTTAAAGCAGGCGGGTGATATTTCCCGCTGTAGAAAGGTGAAAAGATTGACGTCTATTCACCTTTCTGGTTTTTATACCGTTCGTATTAATAAAACAACAATTACCCCTTCGGGGTATTGTTACTGTTTGTAAAAGCGTTTCCTTTGTCGATCACAACCAAACCCTGATAGTCCATGAGAAGTCCATGGCTGCTTATCCTCTTAATAAACCTTACCTGTCTGCAATATGTTGCTGCACAGGAGTCTCCCTCTTTTACAGATAAACTCATCAACTTCCCTGCCCGTTTTAACGACCGTATTCAAAAGAAGACGGAAAAGCTAGAGGCCCAACTCACGCGGCAAACCGAAAAGTACCTGCAAAGACTGGCCAGGAAGGAAGAAAAGCTCAGAAGGAAATTACAAAAGACCGATTCTGCCGCCGCCAAACAACTCTTTGAGGGTTCTGCTGAACAGTATGCACGCCTTGGTGAACAACTCAAAAATCCAACAACTGTTACCGGCCGTGCAGGCGGCCAATACCTGCCCTATGTAGATTCATTAAAAACTTCCCTGTCCTTTCTTCAACAGAACAGTAACCTGCTCCAGTCCGAACAAGCCAAACAGGTTACCAGCTCCCTGCAGCAGGTACAGCAATTACAGGGCAAACTGCAGCAGACTGAACAGATAAAAGCGTTCATCAGGCAACGCAAAGAACAGATCAAGGCCACCCTCAGTCGCTATACGAATCTTCCGAAGGGGCTTACCAAAGGCTACCAGGATTTTAACAAGGAACTATTTTATTATTCCCAGCAGGTACAGGAATACAAAGACATGCTGAACGATCCCGATAAAATGTTGCAAAAAGCATTGGGGCTTTTAAATAAACTCCCTGCTTTTCAGAGCTTTATGCAACAGCACTCCGAATTGGCCGGACTCTTTTCCGTGCCGGCGGGTTATGGCAGCAACCAAAGCCTGGCCGGTTTGCAAACCCGCAGCCAGGTACAGCAACTCATGCAAACCCAGTTTGCGGCTGCAGGTCCCAATGCCCAGCAAATGCTGCAGCAAAATCTGCAGGCCGCCCAGGCGCAATTGAACCAGCTCAAAGACAAGATCAACAAGCTGGGCGCCGGTGGGGCCGATATGGACATGCCTGATTTTAAGCCGAACAACCAAAAAACAAAATCCTTCTGGAAACGGCTGGAATATGGCACCAACCTGCAAACCCAGAAATCCAATAACTTCTTCCCGACTACCTCCGATGTCGGGTTGTCGGTAGGGTATAAACTCAGCGATAAAAGCGTCATAGGCCTTGGCGGCAGTTACAAGGTAGGCTGGGGTAAAGACATCCGAAACATCGCCATTAGCAGCCAGGGAGCGGGCCTGCGTTCTTTTCTCGACGTAAAGCTCAAAGGCAGCTTCTTTGCTTCCGGTGGCTTTGAATACAACTACCAGCCGCTGACCACCAACGAAACGGTTACGCCGGACATAGCAGCGCAGGGCGACAAATGGCAGCAAAGCGGCCTGGTAGGCATCAGCAAGATCATTTCCTTAAAAAGTAAAACATTCAAGAAAACAAAACTGCAATTGCTGTGGGACTTCCTCAGCTATCAGCAGCAACCGCGGGCACAAGCGGTGAAGTTTAGAGTTGGATACAATTTTTAGTATTCACGTCATCACATATTCCCCCCAGGGATACGCCCTAATCGTTTCATTATATCGCCTTCGGCATGCCCGCTCCCGTTCACGCCAGTCAAGCAGGTGGCGCGACAGCTTCTTTACCGGTGTTGTTTCCAGCAGGTCCCGTAGTGTGCTTCTGATGCGCCGTGAGCGGCGACGATGGGGCGCTTTCAGTATTGTTACGGCAGGCTCCTGCACCGGCATCTCTTTACCGGTGTATTGTTTGGTCAAATAAGCGATGATGTCTTCTTCCTTCCATTGGTACTTTAGCCAGGTCATGGCTTCACCGGTGAGTTTGCGGTAGAGAGTATGTTGCTTTCGCTCTGCAGACACTAAAGCATACACAGCAGAACCAATTCGGGAAGCTTTAGTCAGCAGGGCAGCATATTGCATCGTTTTGCGAAAAGCGGGATCTTTCTTCACCCGCTCGCCGGTAAGCGAGCTGCGGGAACGCAAAAAATACTGCCCATACATCTTATAGATGCAGATGGGACCAATGGTACCCGTTACCGGTGGTATGGTGTCGTAGCGCGCCATGCTTATTTGCTTAAAATTAGTAAATAAATTAATATAATGGACATCCGATAATCCTTCTGCCATCCTGGTACCAACCTTGTGTCATCCTGGTAGGTTAAAGCGCACTCAGTACATGGATGGTACAAGGATGACAGGACTTTTGCCGAATTCTAATACATTTAAAGCCAAATTATTATAATCAAAAGTGCTTGATACGATTCCTCAAAAGATACCCAACCTTACGGCTGTTATTTTCGTCAAAGGGATAATTAAAATAACACGAAATCTGTCCGGTTGTATGAAGTACCTAGGCTGTCTCCTTTGCTTATTGATCCCCTTATTGTCTGATGCCCAACGTAAACAGGACTTCTTTGCTTTCCGCCAACTCATCCAGGCTGCCCCCTATGCCGGCAAAAAGATAAAGCTGGAAGCCGACCTGCGCATGGATCAGCTTGACTCTACCGGCAAGGCCGGGATATGGCTGCGCGTAGATAAAAAAGACAGAAAGATAGGTTTCTTCAGGAACACCTATAATATGCCGGTACTGCCGGAATGGAAAACCTTTACCATCGAAGGTAATGTGAGTAAAAAAGATGCTGATGTGATCATACTCGGCGGATTATTCCAGGGCAGGGGACAGTTTTATTTTGACAATTTCCGGCTCAGTGTATATAACCAGGGTAAATGGGAAGCGGTGCCCATCATCAATGCCGGCTTTGAAGATACCGTCCCTGCCAACAGCGGCTGGTATTTCTTTCATGCACAACAGATCCTGCCGCTTACTTTTTCATTGGCCAATCCTGTTGAAGGCGCCCGCTCTTTTTGGTATGATGGCAAGAACAATACGGCCTCTGTTACCTATGGTAACAATCCGGCAGCAGGCCGGTTTGCCCACGTTAATGGTACCAACATCTATTATGAAACCTATGGCCAGGGTGAACCCCTGTTGCTGCTGCATGGCAATGGACAGAACATTGGTGAATTCGAACAGCAGATAGACTTTTTTAAGGATCATTATAAAGTGATTGCGGTAGATACCCGTGGGCAGGGTAAATCATCTGAAGATGGCACCCGGTATACGTATCATTTATTTGCCCGTGATATGTATGAACTGCTCAATCACCTTCAATTGGATAGTGTGAACATCCTGGGGTGGAGTGATGGCGGAAATACCGGTCTGATCATGGCCATGCAATATCCCCGGAAAGTAAAAAGGCTGGCGGTGATGGGCGCCAATATTTTCATTAATAAGGACGCAGTGATACCGGCTGTTTTCAAAGAAATACATGCCCGGCAAAAGCAACTGGCCAAAGATACTTCCGCCCGCAGCCGGAATGATCTACGGCTAATGAACCTGTTGCTGGAGGAGCCGAACTTGAAGTTCGACGACCTGGCCGCCATCCATTGCCCGGTATTGGTAATGGCCGGGGAAAATGACCTGATTAAAGAACAACATACGAAAGGCATTGCACAGCACATCAATGGCGCACAACTGGTTATTTTTTCCAAGGGCAGCCATTATATGCCACAGGAAAATGCCCGGCTTTTCAACAAAACTGTGCTGGATTTTTTGAAATAGTAAGACTATTTCCAGGGACACCAGATATAGCCTTTTTTATTGTCATCTCCTCTTATTATAAATGACACTTCAAAGGTCTTGGGCTTTCGCTCGGCCTCGCTGAGTTTTGAAATGGTGATATCATAGGTGAAACCGAATTGCAGGCTTTTGTACCGCATTCCGATATAGGGGATGATAGCATTTTTTGACCAATACCAAACACCCAGGTTCAATATCTGATCATCGCCAGTTTCATCAATGAAAAACCCTAATGCGCCACCGATGGAAAAATAATTCGCAGCCGACTGATATTGATAAATGCCATTGGCATTAAAAAGTATGTTGTTATTCAGGCGTGTTTCAAAATTGGCATGCACCACTTTTCTCATGGCAAGATATTGGTGCGGATCGTTCAAAAAGGTTTGTTTGGGTTTATTCAGGTGGAAAAAGGCAACCCCCAGGTCAATATTGGAATAATCGGTGGTATAGCTATAGGTGGCTCCTGCACTGGAGGAAATATAGGGTTTCATGTTGATCAGCGCTGCTTCACCTGTAGGCAGGTTGGTATTAAAACCATGCCCGGTAAACTGTTCTCCAAAAACGAGCCGGTCAAAATCTATCGTTTTGCTGCCATAAATGCCACCCACTCCGATCCCAAACCTGTGATCGCCGGCATCCCTGGCCAGTGTTATATTGTACGAAACGTTGAGCGATGCATATATGCTTTTGTGGATACCCGACATGGCATAATCATACATCAGCATACCTCCCAATCCAAACGTACTTGTTTCAGGAAGTTTGTCTTTCATGATCTTACTGTCGTAAGAAATTGTTCCCGTGGCATAGGGGCTGGCAGGGCCGATCCATTGATCCCGGATATTGGTGATAAGCCTCCATTTGCCATTGATATTTGCCGTAAGCCCCGGGTTGATATTTAAGGGCGATGAAAAGAACTGTGAAAAGCTCGGGTCCTGGGTAAATCCATACCCCGGCAAAATGAGCAAAAACAAAAATGATTTCAAAATTTGTTGCTGTTTCATAATGCACATTTTTTATCTTAATAACATTGCGTTACCGGCCCGCTTGAATACGGTACCATCGTTTCCAATAGCTTCTACTGTCCAGGTATAGGTATCCATTACCTGCGGCACCCCTTTAAATATTCCATCCCATCCTTTGCCCAACTCCTGTGTTTCAAACATCAACTGCCCCCACCTGTTGAATACACGGAAATATTTAAGTTCAACGATGTTGAGGGTGAACGGGAACAGGAAGTCATTATGACCATCCTTGTTGGGTGTCCAGGCGTTGGGTACCCAAAGATTTGGCGGTTCATCTATTCGTGGCTGACTAATAACTTTTACAACCAGGGTATCTACGATAATACATCCGGCATCAGAAGTTATGTAGATCAGGTATTCTATCCGTTGCGAATATTTGTACACAGGATTGTAAATATTGGTTCTGCTCAATCCTATAGATGGTGCCCATCTGTACGAATAATTGCTGCCCAATACTCTTGCCTTCAGTGGAGTAGGAACATTCACCGTAGTGGTTACATCCGGATATCTGATGGAGGCAATCGCCGGTGTTACATTGACTACCGCAGCAGTGCTGACTGCATTATTTGTACAATTGGCATCGGAAACACTTGTTATGGTATATGTTGTATTGGTAGTTGGCGACACTTCCAGTCGATAAATTGTTCCTGTAATAGCAGGAATAGTGCGGTTGGAAGTTCCGTCGTTATAAGTGATCGTAAACGGCGCCTTTCCTGTAAGTGTAATGTTTAAAATGGTTTTTGAGCCGGCACAAATATTGCCTCCTGCTATAATGGCTGTTGGTAATGGTATTATTTGTACAACGACCGGTTTGATGGTGTAGCAGCCTGCAGCATTTGTGGCTTTAATATAATAGGTTCCGCTGGTTGTTATGGCATTGGGATTTGGCATTAGTGAGGTGGCCGCAGCATTTGACCAATATGAATAGATCAAACCTGTGTCACTGCCGGCAGAAATGGCCGGAGCTGTCAGATCCACCGTGCCTTGTCCGCAAACCGAAGCCGGGTTGGTTACCATCAACGTTGGTGAACCTTGTAATGTTAAGTTGGTGATAATTGTACTATCGCAACCTATGGTATTTGTAAATACGGATGTATAAACCCCGCTGGCCGTTGCTATTGCACCGCTGGGTAATATATAGGAACTTGCGCAGGTAGATATATTCTCTGTTTTGGTATAGGATGAGTTGATATGTAAAATCAGCGTTACCAGGGAGTCGCAACCGGCAGCACTGGTGAGGGTGTCTGTATAAGTTCCTGCCGCATTGTACTGGTTGCCATTCCAGGTGTACGGCAATTGGTTGGCGCAGGTAGTGATAGTTTCTGTACCTGCCAGTGTCGGGTTTACATGCAATGTCAGGGTTGCTATAGAGTCACAACCCGCGGAAGTGGTCAGGGTATCTGTATAGGTTCCTGCTGTATTGTATGTATTACCATTCCAGGTATAGGGTAATTGATTGTTACAGATGGTGATGGTCTCTGTGCCAGTTACTATTGAATTGATATTCAATATCAGGGTGACTACGGAGTCACAGCCAGCAGCACTGATTAGAGTATCGCTGTAAGTACCCGCTGCATTGTAAGTATTACCATTCCAGGTGTAAGGTAACTGGTTATTGCAAATAGCGATGGTTTCTGAGCCAGTCAATATCGCGTTCACATTCAATGTCAATGTAACTACAGAGTCGCAACCGGCAGCGCTAGTCAGCGTATCGGCATAAATTCCAGCGGCTGTGAATTGATTACCATTCCAGGTATATGGTAATTGATTATTGCATATGGTAATAGTCTCTACGCCGGTCAGTATCGGATTTACATTCAATATTAGGGTAGCTACTGAATCACAACCAGCTGCACTGATCAGCGTATCGGTATAAGTACCGGCGGTATTGTACACATTGCCATTCCATGTGTACGGTAATTGGTTGTTGCAGATTGCGATGGTCTCTGAACCAGTCAGGGTCGGATTAACATTTAGTGACAGCGTCACCACAGAATCACAACCAGCGGCACTGATCAGTGTGTCAGTGTAGGTTCCTGCTGCATTATATGTGTTTCCATTCCATGTGTAGGGCAATTGGTTGTTACAGATGGTGATGGTTTCTGTGCCGGTTACTATTGAATTGATATTCAATATCAGGGTGACTACGGAATCACAACCCGCAGCACTGATCAGCGTATCTGTATAAGTTCCGGCAGCATTGTACTGATTACCATTCCATGTGTACGGCAATTGATTATTGCAGATGGCGATAACCTCTGTACTAGTCAAAATTGGGTTTACATTCAAGGTTAGGGTAACTACAGAATCACAACCGACGGAACTAGCCAGTGTATCTGTATAAGTTCCGGCGGCATTGTACTGATTGCCATTCCAGGTGTATGGAAACTGGTTGTTACATATCGAGATGGTCTCTGTTCCAGTTACAATTGAGTTAACGTTCAATGTCAGCGTAACTACTGAATCACATCCGGCGATACTAATCAATGTATCCATATAAGTACCTGCGGCATCATAGCTGTTGCCATTCCAGCTATAAGGTAATTGGTTATTACAGATAGTGATTGTTTCTGTACCAGTCAATACCGGGCTTACATTTAGGATCAAGGTAACTACGGAGTCGCAACCGACAGCGCTGGTCAAAGTATCATTATAAGTTCCTGCTGTGGTGTAGTTGTTGCCATTCCAGGTGTACGGCAATTGGTTGTTACATATTGTGATTGTTTCTGTGCCAACCAGTGTCGGGTTCACATTCAAACTAAGAGTTACGATCGAATCACAACCGGCAGCACTGGTCAGCGTATCTATATATGTTCCTTCGACATTATAGCTGTTGCCGTTCCAGCTATATGGCAATTGATTGTTACAGATTGTGATGGTCTCTGTACTTGTCAGTGTCGGGCTCACATTCAAGGTCAACGTAACCACAGAATCACAACCAGTTGTGCTAGTCAGTGTATCAGCATAAGTTCCTGCAGTATTGTATGTATTCCCATTCCATGTGTAAGGTAGCAGATTGTTGCAGATAGTGATGGTTTCAGTACCGGTTATCGTTGGGTTGACATTCAGCGCCAGGGTAACGACTGAGTCGCAACCGGCAGCGCTAACCAGTGTGTCAATATAGATGCCTGCTGTATTGTAAGCGTTGCCATTCCAACTATAAGGCAATTGGTTGGTGCAGATTGTGACAACCTCTGTGCCAGTCAATATTGGATTTACATTCAAGGTAAAGGTAACTATTGAATCACAACCGGCAGCGCTAGTCAGCGTATCGGCATAAATTCCAGCGGCTGTGAATTGGTTGCCATTCCAGGTGTATGGCAATTGATTGTTGCAGATGGTGATCGTTTCTGTACCGGTCAGTATCGGATTTACATTCAGGATTAATGTAACTACAGAATCACACCCGGCAATACTGATCAATGTATCAGTATAGGTTCCAGCCGTAACGTAGCTGTTGCCATTCCAGCTATACGGTAATTGGTTGTTACAGATTGAGATAGTCTCTGAACCAGCCAGGGTCGGATTAACATTCAGTGACAGCGTCACCACGGAATCACAACCAGTTGCACTGGTCAGCGTATCTGTATAAGTTCCGGCGGCGTTGTACTGGTTAGCATTCCAGGTGTATGGTAATTGATTGCTACAGATTTTGACAACTTCTGTGCCGGTGAATATCGGGTTCACATTTAAGATCAGGGTAACAACAGAATCACAACCCGAAACGCTGATCAACGTATCGGTATAGGCCCCCGCTGCAGTGTAAGTATTACCATTCCATGTGTATGGTAATTGGTTATTGCAGATGCTAATGGTTTCTGTGCCGGTCAGGGTCGGGTTCACATCCAAGGTTAGCATAACCACGGAATCACATCCGGCAGCACTGATCAACGTATCTGTGTATGTACCTGCTGTACTATAGCTGTTACCATTCCATGTATATGGAAGCTGATTGTTACATATAGTAATCGTTTCTGCACCAGTCAATATTGAGTTCACATTCAAGGTCAGGGTGACTACTGAATCACAACCGGAAGTACTGGTCAATGTATCCATGTAAGTTCCGGCAGCATTGTACTGATTGCCATTCCATGTGTATGGAAGTTGATTGTTGCAGATGGTAATGATTTCTGTACCGGTTACTATTGAATTGATACTCAATGTCAAAGCAACTACGGAGTCACAGCCAGCACCACTGATTAAAGTATCAATGTAAGTCCCCGCTGCGTTGTATGTATTGCCATTCCAGGTGTATGGCAATTGGTTGTTGCAGATGGTAATGGTCTCTGCACCTGTCAGGATTGGGTTCACATTCAAAGTAAGAGTGACGGTAGAATCACAGCCCGCTGCACTGGTCAGGGTATCTATATAAGTTCCAGCTGCATTATAAACGTTGCCATTCCAGGTGTACGGTAATTGATTATTGCAAATAGTGATGGTTTCTGTACCGGTCAGTATCGGATTTACATTCAAGGTCAAGGTGATTACAGAGTCACAACCAGTGGCATTGGTGAGGGTATCTGTATAGGTTCCGGCGGCATTATAACTGTTTCCATTCCAGGTGTAGGGCAATTGGTTGTTACAGATTGTGATGGTTTCTGTGCCGGTTACTATTGAATTGATATTCAATATCAGGGTGACTACGGAGTCACAACCCGCAGCACTGATCAGCGTATCTGTATACGTTCCGGCAGCATTGTACTGATTGCCATTCCAGGTGTAAGGTAACTGGTTATTGCAAATGGCGATGGTTTCTGAGCCATTCAATATCGGGTTCACATTCAATATCAATGTAATTACAGAGTCGCAACCGGTAACACTGGTCAGCGTATCTGTGTATGTTCCTGCCGCATTGTAGCTGTTACCACCCCAGGTGTATGGCAATTGGTTGTTGCAAACGGTGATGATTTCTGTGCCAGTCAATGCCGGGCTTACATTTAGGGTCAAGGTGACTACGGAGTCGCAACCGGTAGTGCTGATCAAAGTATCAGTATAAGTGCCTGCGGCATTGTACTGATTGCCATTCCAGGCATATGGTAATTGATTGTTGCAGATGGTGATGTTTTCTGTACTGGTCAGTATTTTGTTTACATTCAAGGTCAGTGTAATCACTGAATCACAACCGGCAACGCTGGTCAGGGTATCTGTATAAGTTCCTGCAGAATTATAACTGTTGTCGTTCCAGGTAAACGGAAATTGGTTTGGACACACAGTAACTGTCTGAGCACTGGTCAATATCGGGGTTATATTCAATGTCAGAGTAACTACTGAGTCGCAACCGGCAGCGCTGGTCAAAGTATCAGTATAAGTGCCTGCGGTATTGTACTGGTTACCATTCCAGGTGTATGGTAATTGATTGTTACAGATGGTAATGGTCTCTGTGCCAGCCTGTGTTAGGTTCACATTCAATGTCAACGTAACCACAGAATCACATCCAGCGGCGCTGGACAAGGTATCGGTATAAGTTCCGGCGGCATTGTACTGATTACCATTCCAGGTGTATGGCAATTGGTTGCTACAAATTGTGATAGTCTCTGTACCAGTTACAATTGAGTTAACGGACAATGTCAGGGTTATTACTGAATCACATCCAGCAGCGCTGGTCAGCGTATCAGTATAAACTCCAGCGGCTGTATATTGATTACCATTCCAGGTATAGGGCAGTTGATTAGAGCAAATAGTAGCGGTCTGTGTACCTGTCACTACCGGACTTACAGTCAATGTCAAGATAACAATAGAATCGCAGCCGGTAGCACTGATCAGGGTATCAATGTAGGTTCCGGCAGAATTATACTGGCTGTCATTCCAGGTATAAGGCAATTGGTTGTTACAGATTGTGATGGTTTCTGTACCTGCCAATGTCGGATTTACATTCAAAGTCAGGGTTACCATAGAATCACATCCAGCAATACTGATCAGGGTATCTGTATAAGTGCCTGCGGTATTGTACTGATTACCATTCCAGATGTATGGAAGTTGGTTATTACATATTGTGATGGTTTGTGTACCGGTTATAATTGAGTTAATGTTCAATGTCAGTGTAACTACTGAATCACAGCCGGCGGCGCTGGTCAATGTATCAGTATAAGTGCCAGCAGTATTATAGCTACTACCGTTCCAGGTGTACGGTAATTGGTTGTTGCAGATGGTGATGGTTTCTGTGCCGGTTAATATCGGGTTTACATTCAGGGTAAGAGTAACTGCTGAATCACAACCCGAAACGCTGAGCAGTGTATCGGTATACGTACCTGCTGCATTATAACTATTGCCATTCCAAGTATATGGTAGTTCATTGTTGCAGATGGTGATGGCTTCTGTACCGGTTACAATTAAATTGACGTTCAATGTCAGTATAACTGCCGAATCGCAGCCCGCAGTACTGATCAGTGTATCCGTATAAAGCCCTCCTGTATTGTACTGATTTCCATTCCATGTAAACGGCAGTTGATTGTTGCATATTGTGATGGTTTCTGAGCCAGTAAGTGTCGGGTTCACATTCAAAGTCAGAGTAATGATAGAGTCACAGCCGGAAGCACTGGTCAGGGTATCTGTATAAGTACCAGCTGCGCTATAAATGTTGCTATTCCAGGTATAGGGTAACTGGTTGTTACAGATGATGATAGTTTCTGAGCCTGTCAGTGTCGGGTTCACATTCAACGTCAGTGTAACGATTGAATCACAACCGGCAGAACTGGTTAATGTATCTGTATAGGTCCCAGCGGCATTATAACTGTTTCCGTTCCAGATGTACGGTAATTGGTTGTTACATATTGTGATCGTTTCTGTGCCTGTCAGTGTGGGATTTTCATTCAAGATCAGCGTAACCACAGAATCACAACCCGCAGCACTGATCAAAGTATCAGTATATGTACCAGCTGCGTTATAACTATTACCATTCCAGGTGTATGGAAGTTGATTGTTACAGATTGTGATGGTTTCTGAGCCAGTCAATACCGGGTTCACATTCAACGTCAGCGTTACAATAGAGTCACAACCAGCGACACTGATCAGTGTGTCAGTGTAGGTTCCTGCTGCATTATATGTGTTTCCATTCCATGTGTAAGGTAGCAGATTGCTACAGATAGTGATGGTTTCAATACCGGTTATCGTTGGACTGACATTCAGCACCAGGGTAACAACTGAGTCGCAACCGGCAGAACTGGTCAGGGTATCTATATATGTTCCCGCGGCATTGTATTGATTGCCATTCCAGACGTACGGCAACTGGTTGTTGCAGATTGTAATAATCTGAGAACCCGCAACAGTTGAGTTCACATTCAATGTCAGGGTTACGATAGAGTCACAACCGGCTATGTTGATCAGGGTATCAGCATAAGTTCCTGCAACATTGTACTGGTTGCCATTCCAAGTGTATGGTAGTTGATTGTTACATATTGTAACTATCTGAGCACCGGTTACTACAGGGTTAACATTCAATGATAGAGTCACTACAGAATCACAGCCGGAAGCACTGGTCAGCGTATCTGTGTAAGTTCCGGCAGCATTGTAACTGTTTCCATTCCAGGTGTATGGTAATTGGTTATTACATATTGTGATAGTTTCTGAGTCAGTCAGTGTTGGGCTCACATTCAATGTCAGCGTGGCAATAGAATCGCAACCAGCAGTACTGATCAAAGTATCCTTATAAGTTCCAGCGGCATTATAGCTGTTGCCGTTCCAGGTGTATGGCAATTGATTAGTGCAGATGGTGATCGTTTCTGTACCGGTCAGTATCGGATTTACATTCAAGGTCAGCATAGCTATAGAATCACAGCCAGCAGCGCTTATCAGCGTGTCTGTGTAAGTTCCGGCAGCGTTGTATTGATTGCCATTCCAGTTATAGGGTAATTGGTTGCTACAGATCGTAATGGTCTGTGCACCGGTAACCGTAGGATTAACGTTTAACGTAAGGGTAACTACAGAGTCGCAGCCGGCAGCGCTGGTCAGCGTATCAGCATAAATTCCAGCGGCTATGAATGGGTTACCATTCCAGGTATAGGGCAATTGGTTGTTGCATATTGTGATGGTTTCTGAGCTAGTAAATGTCGGGTTCACATTCAAAGTCAGAATAATGATAGAGTCACAGCCGGTTGTACTGGTCAGAGTATCTGTATAAGTACCAGCTGCGCTATAGCTGTTGCCGTTCCAGGTGTAGGGCAACTGGTTGTTACATATTGTGATAGTTTCTGAGCTAGTAAATGTCGGGTTCACATTCAACGTCAGTGTAACGATTGAATCACAACCAAATGTACTGACCAAAGTATCTTTATAGGTTCCGGCTGTGTTATAGCTGTCGCCGTGCCAGGTGTATGGTAATTGGCTGTTACAGATAGTAATGGTCTCTGTTCCGGTTGCAATTGAGTTGACGTTCAAGGTTAGCGTAACTACAGAGTCACAACCGGCAGTACTGGTCAGCGTATCTGTGTAAGTTCCGGCCGCATTGTACTGGTTGCCGTTCCAATTATACGGCAGTTGGTTGTTACAAATGGTTACAGTTTCTGCCCCAATCAATATAGGATTAACATTCAATGTCAATGTAACTATAGAGTCACAACCGCTAATGCTAGTCAATGTGTCAGTATACGTTCCAGCTGTATTATAGCTATTGCCATTCCAGGCGTACGGTAATTGGTTGTTACAGATGGTTATGGCCTCAGTACTGGACAGTATTGAGTTCACATTCAACGTCAGCGTTACTATAGAGTCACAGCCGGTCGCACTGATCAATGTATCGGTATAAGTCCCAGTCGCATTGTATGTATTGCCGTTCCATATGTATGGCAATTGGTTATTACATATTGTGATAGTTTCGGTACCTGTCAGTGTGGGATTTTCATTCAAGATCAGCGTAACTACAGAATCACAACCCGCAGCACTGATCAAAGTATCAGTATATGTACCAGCTGCGTTATAACTATTACCATTCCAGGTGTATGGAAGTTGATTGTTACAGATTGTGATGGTTTCTGAGCCAGTCAATATCGGGTTCACATTTAAGGTCAGAGTTACTATAGAGTCACAGCCGGTCGCACTGATCAATGTATCTGTATAGAATCCAGCCGTATTATAACTGTTGCCATTCCATGTATATGGCAACTGGTTGTTGCAAATCGTAACAGTCTGAGAACCCGTGACAGTTGGATTAACGTTCAATGTAAGGGTAACTATAGAGTCGCAACCGGCATCGCTGGTCAGCGTATCAGCATAAATTCCAGCGGCTGTGAATTGGTTACCATTCCAGGTATAGGGCAATTGATTGTTGCAGATGGTTATCGTTTCTGTACCGGTCAGTATCGGATTTACATTCAGGATCAATGTAACTATAGAATCACACCCGGCAACACTTATCAATGTATCTGTATAGGTTCCAGCCGTAATATAGCTGTTACCATTCCAGCTATGCGGTAATTGGTTGTTACAGATTGTGATAGTCTCTGAACCAGTCAGGGTCGGATTTACATTCAAGGATAATGTTACGATGGAGTCGCAACCAGCAGCACTCGTCAAAGTATCCTTATAAATGCCAGCTGTGTTGTAGTTGTTTCCATTCCAGGTGTATGGGAGTTGATTACTACAAATTGTAACTGTCTGTGCGCCGGTTACTACAGGGTTCACAACCAATGTCAGAGTTACGATAGAATCGCAACCAGTGGAGTTAGTTAGTGTATCGGCATAAGTGCCTGCAACATTGTACTGGTTACCATTCCAGGAGTATGGAAGTTGATTATAGCAAATAGTAACTTCCTGCAAACCGGTCAAAGTTTGATTCACATTCAAGATCAGGGTAACCACAGAATCACAACCGGAAGTACTGATCAAAGTATCCTTATAAGTTCCAGCGGCATTATAACTGTTTCCATTCCAGGTGTACGGTAATTGGTTATCACATATTGTGATAGTTTCTGTGCCAGTCAATGCTGGGTTCACATTCAAGGTTAGAGTAACAATAGAGTCGCAACCAGTGATACTGATCAAAGTATCTTTATATGTTCCGGCAGCATTATAGCTGTTGCCATTCCATGTATATGGCAACTGGTTGCTACAGATCGTAACGGTCTGAGAATACGTGACAGTTGGATTAACGTTTAGTGTAAGGGTAACTACAGAGTCACAGCCGGTCGCACTGATCAAAGTATCTGTATAGATTCCAGCCGTATTATAACTGTTGCCATTCCATATATATGGCAACTGGTTGTTACAGATCGTAACAGTCTGAGAACCTGTGGCAGTTGTGTTCACATTTAAAGTCAGCGTGACAATAGAATCACAACCCGCAGCATTGGTCAGTGTATCTGTATAAGTACCTGCTACATTATAAATATTGCTATTCCAGTTGTATGGAAGTTGATTGCTACATATTGTGATGGTTTCTGAACTAGTTAGCGTCGGGCTTACATTCAAGGTCAACGTAACCACAGAATCACAACCAGTGGAGCTAGTCAACGTATCGGCATAAATGCCTGCAACATTGTATTGGTTTCCATTCCAGGAGTATGGAAGTTGATTAGAGCAAATAGTAACTGCCTGCAAACCGGTCAAAGTCGGATTCACATTCAGGGTCAGGGTAACCGCAGAATCACAACCCGCAACACTGATCAAAGTGTAAGTGTACGTACCAGCTGTGTTATAACTATTACCATTCCAGGTGTAAGGAAGTTGATTGTTACAGATAGTAATGGTTTCTGAGCCAGTCAATGCCAGGTACACATTTAAGGTCAGAGTTACTATAGAGTCACAGCTGGTCGTACTGATCAAAGTATCAGTATATGTACCTGCTGCGTTGTAAATATTGCTATTCCAGGTGTATGGCAATTGATTGTTACAGATAGTAATGGTTTCTGAACCAGTCAATGTTGTGTTTACATTCAATGTCAGTGTAACTACTGAGTCACAACCAGCTGCACTGATCAAAGTATCCTTATAGGTTCCTGCTGCATTGTAACTGTTGCCGTTCCAGGTGTGCGGCAGTTGATTGCTACAGATTGTAACAGTCTGCGAACCGGTTACTGCAGGATTGACATTCAATGTCAGAGTAACTACAGAATCACAACCCGCTGCATTCAGCAAAGTGTCTTTATATGTGCCTGCGGCATTGAAGCTATTGCCATTCCAACTATACGGTAATTGGTTAGCACAAATTGTAACTGTTTGGGCGCCGGTTACTACAGGATTTGCATTCAATGTGAGGGTTACTACAGAGTCGCAACCCGCTTCACTCGTCAAAGTGTCCTTATAAGTACCTGCTACATTATAACTGGTTCCATTCCAGGTGTATGGCAATTGATTGTTACAGAGTGTAATCGTTTCTGAACCAGTCAATGCCGGATTAACGTTCAATGTCAGTGTCACAATAGAGTCACAGCCAGCGGAACTGGTCAATGTGTCTTTATAAGTTCCGGATGTATTATAATTATTGCCGTTCCAGGTGTATGGCAATTGGTTGTTACAAATTGTGATAGTTTCTGAGCCAGTCAGTGTCTGGTTCACATTCAATGTGAGCGTAACTACCGAATCACAACCAGCGGTACTGGTCAGGGTATCTTGATATGTGCCTGCTGCATTATAGTTATTGCCATTCCAGGTGTATGGCAGTTGATTAGTACAGATTGTAGCTGTCTGAGCGCCAGTTACTACAGGATTGACATTTAAGATCAGAGTTACAATAGAATCACAACCTACAGTACTTGTCAAAGTATCCTTATATGTTCCTGCTGCGTTGTAGATATTGCTGTTCCAGGTATAGGGTAACTGGTTGTTACAAATTGTAACGGCCTGGGTACTGGTTACTCCAGGGTTTACATTTAACGTCAGCGTAACTACAGAATCACAACCAGTAGCACTGGTCAGAGTGTCATTATAAGTCCCTGCTGCGTTGTAGCTATTGCCATTCCAGATATATGGCAACTGGTTATTACATATTGTGATGGTTTCTGTACCTGCCAGTGTCGGATTCACATTCAGGGTCAGCGTGACGATAGAGTCACAACCAGCTGCACTCGTCAAAGTATCTTTATAGGTGCCTGCTGCATTATAACTATTACTATTCCAGGTATAGGGTAACTGATTAGAACAGATCGTAACTGTCTGTGCGCCGGTCAAGGTTGGATTAACATTCAATGTCAAAGTAACTACAGAGTCGCAACCAGCGGCACTGGTCAGCGTATCTTTATAAGTACCTGCTGCGTTGTGGCTATTGCCATTCCATATATACGGAAGTTGATTAGAACAGATGGTGATTGTCTCTGTACCTGTCAGTATCGGGTTTACATTCAATGTCAGTGTAACTACAGAATCACAACCGACGGCATTAGTCAGAGTATCTGTATAAGTACCTGCTGCATTATAGCTGTTGCCATTCCAGGTGTATGGCAGTTGATTAGTACAGATCGTAGCTGTCTGCGTACCGGTTACTGTTGGATTAACACTCAATGTCAGAGTGACAATAGAATCGCAACCAGCGGTACTGGTCAGAGTATCGGTATAAGTGCCGGCCGCATTATAGCTGTTGCCATTCCAGGTGTATGGTAGTTGATTAAAGCAAATCGTAGCTGTTTGCGAACCGGTTAGTATTGGATTAACATTTAATGTGAGCGTAACTACTGAATCACAACCGCTAGAGCTAGTCAATGTATCCTTATAGGTTCCTGCTGCGCTGTAGTTGCTACCATTCCAGGTGTATGGTAGTTGATTGTTACAGATAGTAACCGTTTCTGCGCCAGTCAATACAGGATTCACATTTAAAGTCAGAGTTACGATAGAATCACAACTGGCAGCACTGGCCAGCGTATCTGCATAAGTACCTGCTGCATTATAGATGTTGCCATTCCACGTGTATGGCAGTTGATTGTTACAAATAGTGATAGTATTAGTACCAGTCAATGTTGGGTTTACGTTCAATGTCAGAGTAACTACTGAGTCGCAGCCAACAGCACTAATCAATGTATCAGTATATGTGCCAGCTGCGTTATAACTATTGCCATTCCAGGTATACGGCAGTTGATTGTTACAAATGGTTATTGTCTCTGAACCTGTAAGTACCGGGTTTACATTTAAAGTCATCGTTACGATAGAATCGCAACCAGCAGCATTCGTCAGAGTATCTTTATAAGATCCAGCTGCATTATAGCTATTACCATTCCAGGTGTACGGAAGTTGATTTGCGCATATTGCAATTGTCTGTGCACCGGTTACTACAGCATTAACGTTCAACATAAGCGTAACTACAGAATCGCAACCGGAAGCACTCGTCAAAGTATCTTTATAGGTGCCTGCTGCATTGTAGCTGTTACCGTTCCAGGTGTAAGGCAACTGGTTGTTGCATATTGTGATGGTTTCCGAGCCTGTCAGTGTCGGGTTCACATTCAAGGTCAGAGTGACGATCGAATCACAACCAGCGGTGCTGGCCAGCGTATCTGTGTAAGTACCTGCTTCATTATAGCTGTTGCCATTCCAGGTGTATGGCAATTGATTGTTGCATATTGCAATGCTTTCAGTGCCGGAGAGTGCCGGGTTCACATTCAAAGTAAGAGTTACGATAGAATCACAACCTGCTGCACTAGTCAGAGTATCTTTATAGGTTCCCGCCGCATTATAGATATTGCTGTTCCAGGTATAAGGCAGTTGATTATTACATATTGTGATAGCTTCCGTACTAGTCAATGTCGGATTAATATTCAATATCAGTGTCACTACAGAATCGCAGCCGGCAGCGCTGATCAATGTGTCTTGATAAATGCCGGCTGCATTGTAGCCGTTACCGTTCCAGGTATATGGTAATTGGTTAGCGCAGATTGTAACTGTTTGCGAACCGGTCACAACTGAGTTCACATTCAGCGTTAGAGTCACTACAGAATCGCAACCAGCGGAACTGGTCAATGTATCTGTGTAAGTTCCTGCAGAATTGTAGCTATTGCCGTTCCAAGTGTACGGTAGCTGATTGCTACAAATTGTGACTATTTCGCTACCAGTCAATGCTGGATTAACATTCAATGTAAGAGTTGTCACAGAGTCACACCCCGCTGCACTGATCAAAGTATCTTTATATGTTCCTGCAACATTATAGCTATTGCCATTCCAGATATATGGAAGTTGATTTGAACAAATCGTTGCTGTTTGACTACCCGTCAATGTCGGATTAACATTCAGGGTCAGAGTTACAACAGAATCACAACCGGCGGCACTGACCAGAGTATCTTTAAAGGTTCCTGCGATATTGTAACTGTTGCCATTCCAGTTGTATGGAAGTTGATTGCTGCAAACAGTAACTGTCTGGACACCCGTTGCTGTCGGGTTCACATTCAAAGTAAGTATTACGATAGAATCACAACCGGCAGCACTGGTCAGAGTATCTTTATAGGTCCCTGCTGCGTTGTAGCTATTGCCATTCCAGGTATAGGGCAACTGGTTATTACATATTGTGATGGTTTCTGTACCTGCCAGTGTCGGGCTCACATTCAGGGTCAGGGTTACAATAGAGTCACAACCAGCAGCACTGATCAAGGTGTCTTTATAAGCGCCTGCTGCATTATAACTATTGCCATTCCAGGTGTATGGCAGTTGATTGCTACAGATAGTAACTGCCTGCACTCCGGTTACTGCTAGGTTCACATTCAATATTAGGGTTACAATCGAATCGCAACCAGCAGCACTGATCAAAGTATCTGTATATGTACCAGCTGCGTTGTAAATATTGCTATTCCAGGTGTATGGCAATTGATTGCTGCAAATTGTAACAGTCTGAGTTCCTGTTACGGTCGGGTTTATGTTCAAAATCAGGGTTACGGCAGAATCACAACCCGCTGCACTCATTAAAGTGTCTTTATATGTGCCTGCGGCATTGAAGCTATTGCCATTCCATATATATGGCAATTGGTTATTGCAGATAGTGATGGTTTCTGAACCTGTTAGTGTCGGGTTCACATTCAGGGTCAGGATTACAATGGAGTCACAACCGGCAGCACTGGTCAAAGTGTCTTTATATGTGCCTGCTGCATTATAACTGTTGCTATTCCAGGTGTATGGCAGTTGATTATTACAGATTGTAATGGTTTCTGAGCCAGTCAGTGTCGGGTTCACATTCAAGATCAGCGTGACGATAGAGTCACAACCGCTGGCACTGGCCAATGTATCCTTATAGGTACCTGCCACGTTGTAGCTATTGCCATTCCAGGTGTATGGCAATTGGCTTGCACACACAGTTATCGTTTGTGAGCCGGTTACTGTAGGATTAACATTCAATGTCAGTATAACTACAGAGTCACAACCTGCAGTACTTGTCAATGTGTCTTTATAAGTTCCAGCTGCATTATAACTGTTACCATTCCAGATGTATGGCAATTGGGTGTTACAGATTGTGATAGTTTCTGAGCCAGTCAGTGTTGGGTTCACATTCAAGGTTAGTGTCACTACAGAATCGCAACCTGCAGCACTGGTCAGTGTATCTGTATAAGTACCGGTCGCATTATAGATGTTGCCATTCCAGCTATAGGGGAGTTGATTACTACAGATAGTAACCGCCTGAGCACTGGTCAATACAGGGTTCACATTCAAGGTCAGGGTTACAATAGAGTCACAACCAGTGGCACTCGTCAAAGTGTCATTATAAGTACCTGCTGCGTTATAGCTGTTGCCGTTCCAGGAGTATGGAAGTTGATTAGCACACAGAGTAACTGTCTGAGAACCAGTTACTGTTGGATTAACATTCAAAGTCAGGGTTACGATCGAATCACAACCGGCGGCACTGGTCAATGTGTCTTTATAAGTTCCGGTGGCATTGTAGCTATTGCCATTCCAGGTGTAAGGCAGTTGATTGCTACATATTGTTGCGGTCTGGGTACTGATCACAACAGGATTGACATTCAATGTAAGAGTGACGATAGAATCACAACCAGTGGAACTAATCAAAGTGTCTTTATAAGTACCGACTGTATTATAGCTGTTGCCGTTCCATATATAGGGTAAGTGATTGCTACAGATTGTAACTGTCTGAGCATCGGTTACTACAGGATTGACATTTAAGATCAGAGTTACAATAGAATCACAACCGGCGGCATTGATCAGTGTATCGGTATAGGTACCTGCGATATTATAATTATTTCCGTTCCAGGTGTATGGTAATTGATTGGCGCAAATGGTAGTCGATTGTGAACCGGTTATTGTTGGGTTCACATTCAATGTCAGGGTTACGATAGAATCGCAACCAGTAGTACTGGTCAGAGTATCATTATAAGTACCTGCTGAATTATAACTGTTGCCATTCCAGATGTATGGAATTTGATTGTCACAGATAGTAGTTGTTTGTGAACCGGTTACTACAGGATTAACATTCAATGTCAGCGTTACGATAGAGTCGCAACCGGTAGCACTGGTCAGGGTATCTTTATAAGTGCCAGCTGAATTATAACTGTTGCCATTCCAGATGTATGGAATTTGATTGCTACAAACAGTAACTGTCTGTGCACCGGTTACTACTGGGGTCACATTCAATGTTAAAGTAACTACAGAATCGCAACCGGCAGCGTTGGCCAGCGTATCTTTATAAATGCCAGCGGAATTGTAGCTGTTTCCGTTCCAGGTATATGGCAATTGATTGCTGCAAATTGTAACAGCCTGAGTTCCTGTTACGGCCGGGTTTACATTCAATGTCAGCGTTATGATAGAATCACAACCGGCAGCACTGGTTAAAGTATCTTTATATGTTCCGGCGGCATTATAATTATTGCCATTCCAGGTATATGGTAATTGATTAGAGCAAATGGTAGCATTTATTGCAGTGGTAACAATTGGATTTACTGTTACAGATGTTGTACATGTGGAAGTATTACCGCATTTATCTGTTGCAGTCCAGATTATTATTGTTGTCCCTTCATTAAATGTTCCACTAGCATTATTACCAGATCCATTTCCCGTTGTTGCTCCTGTGATATCAAATGTGATTACCACACTCCCACTACAATTATCAGATGCAACTAAAATGGGGATATTATAGTTATTACCTGGTACTTTACAGAAAGTTTGTACAGGTGGACAGGTCAATACTGGCGGTGTATTATCGGTTACAGTAAGTGCCTGAATAGCTGTCGTTATATTGCCGCAGGCGTCAGTAGCTGTCCAGGTTCTGATGATCGTGCCGCAACCATCAACAACAGTACTGGTCTCATTATAAGTTACAGGAACGCTAGGATCGCAGTTATCTGTTGCAGTTACGGTAGCTGCAGCAGGAATAGAACCACACTGAATAGTGGCATCGGCAGGAACACCAGAGAGCACCGGTGGCGTATTATCAACTACTGTCAGTGTTTGTGTCGCAGTCACTGTATTGCCGCAGGCGTCGGTAGCTGTCCAGGTGCGGGTAATGGTGCCACAGCCATCAACAACTGTGGTAGTCTCATTAAATGTTACAGCCGCAGTCGGATCACAATTATCTGTGGCAGTCACAGTTGCTGCAACAGGAATAGCGCCACACTGAACAGCCGCATCAGCTGGAACACCGGTTAATACCGGTGGCGTATTATCAACTACTGTCAGTGTTTGTGTCGCAGTCACTGTATTGCCGCAGGCGTCGGTAGCTGTCCAGGTGCGGGTAATGGTGCCACAGCCATCAGTTACGGCGTTTGTTTCAGTCATTGTCACCGGTACAGTAGGATCGCAATTGTCAGTAGCAGTCACCGTAACTGCGGCTGGTATATTACCGCACTGAATGGTCGCATCTACAGGTACACCGGTTAATACCGGTGGCGTATTGTCAACAACCGTTAAAGTCTGAGTCGCAGTCACTGTATTGCCACAAACATCCGTAGCGGTCCATGTTCTGGTGATCGTACCGCAACCATCAACAACGGTAGTAGTCTCAGCAAAGGTTACAGGGACAGTTGGGGCGCAATTGTCTGTTGCAGTCACTGTAGCAGTGGTGGGTATACTTCCACACTGAACCGTTACATCAGCGGGCACACCAGATAATACAGGTGGAGTATTATCGACTACAGTTAAGGTCTGAGTCGCAGTCACCGTATTGCCACAGGCATCGGTGGCGGTCCAGATGCGGGTAATCGTACCACATCCATCCGCCACAGTACTGGTCTCCCCAAAAGTTACAGGTACTGTTGGATCACAATTATCTGTAGCGGTCACTGTTGCGGCGGTTGGTATAGCATCGCATTGTACGGTGGCATCGGCAGGAACACCATATAATACTGGCGGCGTATTATCTCCTACGGTTAATGTCTGAGTTGCAGTCGCCGTATTACCGCAGGCATCGGTTGCAGTCCAGGTTCTCGTGATTGTACCACATCCATCAACTACAGTGTTGGTCTCTGTCATCGTTACAGGAACTGTTGGATCACAGTTGTCTGCGGCAGTAACTGTAGCTATAGCAGG
The DNA here is from genome assembly GCF_011759375.1 of Paraflavitalea devenefica. Taxonomy (NCBI): domain Bacteria; kingdom Pseudomonadati; phylum Bacteroidota; class Chitinophagia; order Chitinophagales; family Chitinophagaceae; genus Paraflavitalea; species Paraflavitalea devenefica. Next base: position 909,243 of record NZ_JAARML010000003.1, read on the forward strand.
GATGCTGCCGCATTGCACAGTCGCATCAGCCGGCACACCAGATAATACAGGTGGAGTGTTGTCAACAACAGTCAGCGTTTGAGTTGCTGTTACCATATTACCACAGGCGTCAGTAGCTGTCCAGGTTCTGGTAATCGTGCCGCAACCATCAACAACAGTACTGGTCTCGGTCATTGTAACCGTCACAGTCGGATCGCAATTGTCAGTAGCAGTCACTGTGGCTGTTGCAGGGATGCTACCACATTGAACGGTTGCATTGGCAGGTACACCGATTAATACCGGAGGAATATTGTCAACAACAGTTAATGTCTGAGTCGCAGTCGCCGTATTGCCGCAGGCATCGGTCGCTGTCCAGGTTCTGGTAATCGTGCCACAATCGTCGGTTACGGCGCTTGTTTCTGTCATTGTAACCGGCACGGTCGGGTCACAATTATCAGTGGCGGTTACGGTTGCGGCAGTTGGGATTGCGCCACACTGAACAGTGGCATCGGCTGGAACACCGGTTAATACCGGTGGAGTATTGTCTTGTACTGTCAGTGTTTGAGTTGCAGTAACGGTATTACCACAGGCATCGGTCGCTGTCCAGGTGCGGGTAATGGTTCCACAACCATCGGTTACACTATTTACTTCATTGAAGGTTACAAGCACAGTCGGATCGCAATTATCTGTCGCAGTTACTGTGGCGGCGGTTGGTATTGAACCGCATTGCACTGTCGCATCAGCAGGTACACCGGTGAGAACTGGGGGTGCATTGTCTTGTACAGTAAGCGTTTGTGTCGCAGTCACGGTATTACCGCAAGCATCGGTCGAAGTCCAGATCCTGGTTATAGTGCCACAACCATCAGCCACAATGCTGGTCTCGGTCATTGTAACCGGTACTGTCGGGTCGCAATTATCTGTGGCAGTCACTGTTGCTGCTGCAGGTATTGCACCGCATTGAACCGTTGCATCAGCTGGTACACCGGTTAATACTGGTGGTGTATTATCAACGACAGTCAGCGTTTGAGTTGCAGTCACTGTATTACCGCAGGCATCAGTAGCAGTCCAGGTTCTGGTAATCGTACCGCAACCATCAACAATAGCGCTAGTCTCGGTCATTGATACCGGCACAGTAGGATCGCAATTGTCTGTTGCGGTGACTGTTGCTGCAGCAGGAATAGCACCGCATTGAACTGTAGCATCTGCAGGAACGCCCGTTAATACCGGTGGTATATTGTCTTGTACAGTCAGCGTTTGTGTGGCAGTCACCGTATTGCCACAGGCATCGGTGGCAGTCCAGGTTCTGGTGATAGTTCCGCAACCATCGGTAACACTAACTATTTCATTAAAGGTCACAGGAACTGTAGGATCACAATTATCTGTCGCTGTAACTGTAGCAGCGGTTGGTATACTTCCACATTGAACAGTCGCATCGGCAGGAACACCGGAGAGTACTGGTGGTGTATTATCAACTACAGTTAATATCTGCGTAGCAGTAACGGTATTGCCGCAGGCATCGGTGGCTGTCCAGGTACGCGTAATAGTACCACAACCGTCAACAACGGTACTGGTCTCTGCAAAAGTTACAGATACTGTCGGATCACAATTATCTGTCGCTGTAACTGTCGCAGCGGCTGGTATACTTCCACATTGAACAGTCGCATCGGCAGGAACACCAGAAAGTGCCGGTGGCGTATTATCAGTTACAGTCAGCGTTTGTGTAGCTGTCACCGTATTGCCGCAGGCGTCAGTAGCAGTCCATG